>NZ_CP042829.1:1220865-1526082 GCF_008838325.1 Tepidiforma bonchosmolovskayae
TGCGGGCGGCGCCGGCGATCGAGCGGGCGAGCACCCAGGCCCCGCCGAAGCCGAGGATGATGGCGACTACCGTGAGCCCGATGAGCAGTATCCGGGCATCGGCGGCGGCCGCGTCCATCTGCTTCGCGGCTTTCGCTGCCTGCTCGGCGTTGTAGCGGGCGAGGAGGTCGAGGTTGTCGTTCAGCCGCTGCGCATCGGATTCGATCTGCGATGCGGTGATGACGGCGCCGACCTGGTCGCCCTTCGCTGCCTGGTCGAGGACGGAGGTGCGCCCGGCGACGACCCGCTGGGCGAGCTCTTCGATCATCACGAAGAGGTCGGCTTCGTCCTTCGAGTTGATGGTCGCGCGGTAGTTCTCGAGCTCCTGCTGGGCCTTCTGGAGCCCCTCCTTCGAGGATTCGACTGCGCGGGTGCGCTGGCCGGACTCGGCCGCGAGGAGCGCCTTCTTCTCGTCGCGTGCGCTGGCGTTGAAGTAGCGGATCGCCATCGCCGAGTGCTGCACGCCGAGGGTGTTCTTCCGGTACATCTCGTCGGCGCGGCTCGCCGCCCGGTCGAGCTGGTAGATGCCCATCGCGGCGACAATCGCCA
Source organism: Tepidiforma bonchosmolovskayae (assembly GCF_008838325.1). GTDB lineage: Bacteria > Chloroflexota > Dehalococcoidia > Tepidiformales > Tepidiformaceae > Tepidiforma > Tepidiforma bonchosmolovskayae. The sequence goes on from NZ_CP042829.1 coordinate 1,221,454, forward strand.
TCAGGACGAGGACGACAACGAATCCGCCGAGGATCTTGTGCACCAGGCGGAGATTGGTGATGACCCGGGGAACCCGGATGAACCGTGGCCGCACAACACGCAGCTGCATACCTGGGAGCCTCCTGTCGCTGGCGCTGCCCGCGCCCGTAACACTGTGTTCATCATCGTTTGCGTAAATTCGACGGCCGCACGGGAGGATCACCTAGGGAGCGGGCCGGTTGCCACTACGGTGCGGGCGCGAAGACACCAGTTAGCGCGCGCCCAGGGCGCGCGGGGCGCCGCGGCCGGCGCGTAGACTGGCCGTGATGCGACGGCGGCGGCTCACCCGGCTCCTTGCGCTCCGCGAACTCCGGCTTCCCGCGGCGGCGCTTGGCGGCACCGCGCTGGGCGGCGCGCTCTTCCTCGCCGGGTACGGGCTGCTGGCCGATGCCGCCTGGGCCGCGACGGCGCTCGCCGGGCTGGTGCCCGCCCTGCGCGAGATGGCGGCCACCATCCGGGCCCGCCGCCCGGGCGTCGACGTGGTGGCCGTGCTCGCCATCGCTGGCGCGCTCGCCCTCGGCGAAACCCTCGCCGCGGCCGTCATCGGGGTGATGCTGGCCACCGGGCAGGCGCTCGAAACCTACGCCGGCGGGCGCGCCGAACGGGAGCTGACCGGTCTCCTGGCGCGGGCGCCGCGCCTGGCCCGCCGGATCGCGGGCGACGCCGTCGAGGTCGTCCCTGCCGAAGCGATCCTGCCCGGCGACCTCCTCCTCGTCGCCACAGGCGACACCGTACCCGTGGACGGCGCCGTCATCAGCGGGCAGGCGCTGCTCGACGAATCGGCGCTGACGGGCGAGAGCCGCCTCGTGGAGCGCCGGACCGGCGAGCGGGTTGCCTCCGGCGCGGTCAATGCCGGTTCGCCCTTCCGGCTGCGGGCCGTGGCGACGGCCGCAGAGAGCACGTATGCCGGCGTCATCCGCCTGGTCGAGGCGGCCCGCGCCTCGCGCTCGCCGATGACGCGGCTGGCCGACCGGTACGCGGGGCTCTTCGTCCCGGTGGTGCTGGTCACGGCCGGGGCCGCCTGGGCGTGGAGCGGCGACCCGGTCCGGGGGCTGGCGGTGCTCGTCGTGGCGACGCCCTGCCCGCTCATCCTCGCTGCGCCGATTGCGATTGTGGCCGGCATCTCCAGGGCCGCCGGCCGCGGGGTGGTCATCAAGGGCGGCGGCGCCCTCGAAACGCTCGCACGGGTACGGGTGGTCTTCTTCGACAAGACGGGCACGCTCACGGCCGGGATGCCGCGGCTCGAACGGGTCCTGGCGGCATGGGGCGGGATCGACGAAAACGAGGCGCTCCGGGTCGCCGCGAGCCTTGCCCAGGCCTCGGGCCACATCATGTCGGAGGCGCTCGTCCGGGCCGCGGCGGAGCGCGGGCTGCCGCTTTCGCTTCCGGGCGAGACGCGGGAAGAGCCGGGCATGGGCCTCGAAGGCACGGTGGAAGGCCGCCGCGTCCGTCTCGGCCGGCTCCCGTGGGCCTGCGCCGGCGAACCCTCGCCCGGGGCGCTGAGGCTGCAGCGGCGGGCGCTCCGCTATGGCGGTTCGGCCACGTTCCTCGCGATCGACGGGCACCTGGCGGCGGCGTTCGCCCTCGAAGACCCGGTGCGGCCCGAATCGGGACGGGTGGTGCGGACGCTCCGGCGGCTCGGCATCCGCGAGACGATCATGCTCACGGGTGACCACCCGGGCCTCGCCGAGATGGTCGGCGCCTCGCTCGGCATCGACCGGGTGCTCGCCGGACTGACGCCCGCGGAGAAGGTGGAGCAGGTGGCGGCGCGGGCCGGCGCCCCGGCCGCGATGGTCGGCGACGGCATCAACGATGCGCCCGCGCTGGCCGCGGCCGATGCCGGCATCGCCATGGGAGCGCGCGGCGCGGCCGCCGCCGCCGAGGCCGCCGATGGGGTGATCATGGTCGACCGGCTGGACCGGCTGGTCGAGGCGCTGCTCGTCGCCCGGGCTGCCCGCCGGATCGCCGTCGAGAGCATCGTGCTGGGGATGGGCCTCTCCTTCGCGGCGATGGGCTTCGCGGCGGCCGGGCTGATCCCGCCCGCGGCGGGCGCGCTGCTGCAGGAGGGCATCGATGTGGCGGCGATCCTCAACGCCCTGCGGGTGCTGGGCTGGCAGCCGCCGCGGCCGGGGAAGGCGGTGCCCCCGGAGGTCTTCGCGGCCCTGCTCGAGGGACACCGGGAGCTGGCGGCGGTCGCCGCGGAGCTGCGCACCCTGGCGATGGAGCTGGACGCCCTGCCGCCGGGCAGCCTCGCTGAGCGGGCGGCCGCGGCGGTCCGCCGCCTCGAAGCGACCGTCGTGCCGCACGAGCGGCTCGAGGAGCGGGACGTCTACCCCGCGCTCGCCGCGGCGCTCCCCGGGCCCGACCCGCTTGCCGCGCACAGCCGGACGCAGGCAGAGCTCTTCCGGCTGGTCCGCCAGCTCGAGCGGCTGGCCGCCGACCTCGGCGCCGGCGAGGGCGCGCTCGACCCGGAGGACATCGCCGACCTGCGGCAGCTGCTCATCGGCATCGCCACGCTCCTGCGGCTCAACCTCGCGCAGGAGGAGGACCTCGCCGCCCTGCTCGGGTGGGAGGGCGCCGAGACTGGCGCACCTGCCCCTGCCGGCGCTCCCGCGCGGTAGACTGCCCGGCATGGAATTCGACTACGCCCTCCTCGCCGACCACGCCGAAGTCATCAACGGGAAGCTCTACCTGATGGGCGGCGGCTGGGACGTGCGCCACGCGCCCCAGGCGCCGGCTCGCGCCCAGTTCGCCGTCGCCCTCGGCATCCGCGTCGCATGGGAGGAGACGAACCTGCCGATCGCCCTGCGCCTCGCGCTCGAAGACGATGACGGCGCCGAGCTGCTGCGGGTCGACGGGCAGATGCAGGTCGGCCGGCCGCCGCAGCTGCCGCCCGGCTCCAGCCAGCTCTCGGCCACGGTGGTGGTGATGCAGGTGGAGCTGCCGCGGTTCGGCGGGTACCGGGTGCGGGCCACGGCGACGGGCCCGGGCGGGTCTGTCATCGACAAGGCGCTGCCCTTCCGGATGGTCCAGGCCGGCCCGCCGGCGCAGCCGGCGTAGCGGGCCGGGCCGCAGCGCTACTCGGCGACCATGAACGCCCAGCCGACCGCCTGCTTTACCTGGGCGTTCGGGTTGAGCGGGTCCTGCACCACGAGCGCGGCCTCGTGGCGGCCCGGTGTCAGCCCCTCGGGCGGGGCGTAGCAGACCCGGCCGTTCTTCGGCGCCTCGCGGGTGGGGATGACCCACGTGAGCTTATCGGTGACCTCGACGCCGTCGACCGCCATGCGGAACCACTGGCCGTACTGCGGGGTGCCGTCGAAGCTGACCTCGGCGCAGATGCCGCCCGGGTTGGCCGGGTTCGGCGAGCGGGTCGCGGCCTGCGACACCGTCGTGCCGTGCTCCGGGTAGACCTTCAGGATGTTGCCGCCGAGCTTCGGTGCGGGGCCGAACTGGCCGTAGTCGGGCGTGGGCGTCGGCGTCGGGACCGGGTCGGGGCCGTCGCCGCAGGCGGCCGCCGCGAGGAGGACGGCCGGGAGCGCGAGCGCGAGGAGGGTGCGGCGGAGGGGCGGCAGGGGGTGCATCGGACCGAAGGTACCAAACGGGACCCCAGCGGGGAACGTGCCACCTTTCCCTTGGCGTTCCGCGCGCGGCCGGGCAGCTTCGCAGGCGAGAACCCGAACCCGGAGGTGCCCGATGGACCCGAACGACCCCGCCCGCGACGACCTCGTGCTCGAACTGGAGGAGCTGCAGGCGCAGCTCGCGGAGCGCGACGAGGCGCTGGCTGCAGCCCGCGCCGCCCACGACCGCGCCGTCGCCCGCCTGCGGGAGGCGCTCCTCGCGAGCGAGCCGGCGCTCGACCCGGCGCTGCTCAGCGGGTCGACCGTCGAGGAGGTGGAGGCGAGCTTCGCGGCGGCAAAGGAGACGCTGGCGCGCATCCGTGAGGCGGTGCGGCGGGAGGCCGCGGCCGCCATCCCGGCCGGTTCGGCGCTGCGGCAGCCCGGCCGGGCGGCGCTCTCCCCGCTCGAAAAGATCCGCGCCGGGCTGAGCGGGCGGTAGCTCAGCGGGCGTCGAGACGGCGGAGCACGGCCATCACCACGGCATCGAGCGAATCGAGCGAGGGATCGGCGTGGACCGCCTCCTCGACCCAGCGGCGGGCCTCGGCGCGGCTGTAGCCGAGGCCCGCGATCGCTTCGGCGGCATCGGCGAGCAGCCGCTTCTCCTCGAACTCAGCCGCCTCGACCGGCCGTTCGACGCCTGCATCCTGGAGCGCGGCCTCGGCCACGACGCGGCCGCGGAGGGTCGCGATGATCTTGTCGGCGGAGCGCGGGCCGATGCCGGGCAGGCGGGCGAGCGCGGCCCGGTCTTCCTGCTCAATCGCCCGGGCGATGGTGGAGACCGAGACGTTCATCGCCTTCACGGCCTTCGCCGGGCCGATCCCTTCGACCATGGTGAACTTGCGGAAGAAGTCGCGCTCGGCCCGGCGGAGGAAGCCGACGAGGACAGGCGTCGGGTTGTTGGCGGTGACGTGGTAGAAGATGTGGAGGCCGAGTTCGGGGCCTTCGCCGGCGGCGAGGTCGGCCTCGCCCGCGAGCGCGGTCAGCTCGGGCCAGAGGGCGATGGGCACAAGGATTTCGAAGCGCACGCCGTGGACGTCGAGCTCGACGAGGGGGCCGGCGATATCCATCCGCGCGAGCCGACCCCTGAGGTGCGTGATCATCGGGCGCCAGTATGCCACGGGTGGCGCGAGCGGGGCCGCCGGTTCGACAATCGGAACGTGCCCGAGCTCCCCGAAGTCGAGACCATCCGCCGCGACCTCGCGCCGCTGGTCACGGGGCGCACCATCGTCGATGTCGAGGTCGACCCCGGGACGATTCACCTGCTCGCCGGGGTGCCGCTCGAGACGCTCCGGGCCAGCCTCGCCGGGCGGACGATCCGGTCGCTCGGCCGGCGCGGCAAGTACCTCCTCTTCGAACTGGACGACGGCCGCTGGTGGGCCGCCCACCTGCGGATGACCGGCCGGCTCGTCTGGCGGCCGCACGATGCCCCGCCCGAGCCGTACGAGCGCGCTCGGGTCGTCCTCGATGACGGCCACGACCTGCGCTGGAGCGACCTGCGGAAGTTCGGCACGTGGCGGGTCCACGCCTCGGCCGACGAGGTGGTGGGCCGGCTCGGCCCGGAGCCGATCGACCCCGGGCTCACGGCAGCGCAGTTCCGCCGCGTCTTCGAAGGGCGGACCGCTCCGGTGAAGGCGGTCCTGCTCGACCAGCGCCGGTTCGCCGGGCTCGGCAATATTTATGTCGATGAGGCGCTCTTCGCCGCCCGCATCCGGCCGGATACGCCGGCGGGCCAGCTCTCCCGCGCGGCCCTCGGCCGGCTCTACCGCGCCTGCCGGGAGGTGCTGGAGCGGGGGATCGCGCACCGCGGGGCGAGCTTCCGCGACTACGTCGACGGGCAGGGGAACGAAGGGCGGCAGCACATGTTCGTGCAGGTCTTCCGGCGGACGGGGAAGCCGTGCTACGCCTGCGGCACTCCGATCGAACGAAGCATCGTCGGCGGCCGGGCCACGCACTACTGCCCGCGCTGCCAGCGCCCCGCCCGGCGGCCGCAGCGGAGGGAGGCCAGGCGTGCTGGCTGACCCGCAGGATGTGGCGCGCGTGCTCGGGCTGCCGCCCGGGAGCGAGCCGGCGTACGAGCCGCTGGGCGAGGCCCCGGGCGCGCCGGAGCGGTGGAGCGCAGGCGGGCGGGCCGTCATCGCCCGGCGCCCGGTGACCGACGAGGCGGCGCACAACCACGCCGCGGTCTTTGAAGCGCTCGCCCGGGCCGGGTTCCCGCACATCCCCCGGCTGCTCGGCTTCTCCGGCCTCGCCACGCTGGAGGAGGAGGTGCCGGGGCTGACCGCGCTGCAGGTGGAGCCGCCGCCGGGTTCGGCCGCGGCGGCGGTCGCCGCGCTGGCCGCGCTCCACGCCCTGCCGCTGCGCGAGGGGCTCGACTGGGAGAAGCCGCCGGCGGAGCTGCTCCCGGGGGCTCCGCCGCCGCTCTACCGCCTCGGCTTCGCGGCGCAGGAGCGGGAGGCCGCCGCGCCGGGGTTCGCCGCCGCCCGGGAGGCGCTGCTGGCCGGCCCGTTCGGGTTCGCGCACCGGGCGGCGACCGCAGCGAACCTCCTCCTGGCGCCCGGGCGGGCGTGGCTGGTGAACTTCGGGGCCGCCGGGTTCGGCCCCCAGCTCTTCGATGTCGCGGCGTTCCTCCTCACGAGCGGGCTCGATGCGCCGGCCCGGCGGGTCCTCGCCATGGAGTACGCCCGGCTGCGCGGGTTTGACCCGGAGGCCACGGCCGACCTGGTCGACCTTGCCGGCATCGCCTGGGGCGTGGAGGAGCTGCTCTGGCTGCCGCGCCGCCAGGTCGAGGCCCTCGGCGACGACGCCGCGCTGGCGGCGCTCAACCTCGCCGCCGTCCGGATCGAACGGGGGATGCGCGAACCGGCGGGCAGTGCGCCCGCGGCTGCGGCCATCCGCCGGGCGCTCTGGGGGTAGCCCGCTCCGGCGACGGCCATCCCGTGCCGATGATCCCGGTATGCTCCGCAAGCTCCCGTGGGTGGTGCTGGCGCTCCTCTTTTTGAGCACGGCCCGCTGCTACACGGCCGACCTCGCCGCCGGCGTCGCCGGGGTGCCCGTCGTCGGGCCGATGCTCGTGCCGCCGCCGGCGACGCCGGCCTATGTGCAGGCGATCGGCACCCCGGCGCCCGTCGAGCTCCCGGAGGCGGATGTCGCAGCCTGGTTCCCGGCCGAAGGCGGCTGGAAGGGGGTCCCGCCGGCGCAGTGGCAGGCGATGGCGCTCGCTGCCGCCGCGGCCGGGACGCCCGCCGGCTGGGCCGAACTGTGCGCGAAGGCCTCCGCCGCAGCCGGGGCCGACCGGGCCGCCGCTCCCCTGCCCGGCGCGCTCGCCTGCAGCGACGACCCGGCGCTCACCTCCGTGCAGCGGGTCGCGCTCCAGCTCTTCGACCTCCGGGCGGCGCTCGGGCTCTGGCTGAACGGCGCCCCGAACGGCTCCATCGGCGCCATCCAGGCGCGCCAGGGCGGCCTCCGACTGCTCTGCGCGACCACGGCGCCGGGCCGGCTCGACCCCGCGGCGCTGGCCGCCGCGTGCGGGAAGGGGCTCGATGCCGCCTACCTCGCCGGCGACGGCGCCGCCACGATGGCCGCCGTCGAGGAGGCATACGCCGGGCTGGCGGCCGCCATCGCCGCCGCCGACCCGACGGTCGAGGGCGAGCCGGCCACCTACGGAGCGCAGGCCGCCCCCTGACCCGCGTAGAATGGCGGCCCACCCGCCCGCCGCGAGGAGCCGCCCGATGACCGCGTTCGCCAGCACGGCCGTCACCCCGGTGCAGCGCACGGCGGAGGTGTAGGGTGGGCGGGAGAGCGCGCACGGCGGCGGGCTGGCTCGAGCGGACGCTCGCCGGGCCGGCGCTCGTCCAGGCCCTGGCCGCCGCGGCGCGGCTCGGGGTCTTCGACCTCGTGCGCGACCAGCCCCGCTCGGCGCTCCTCCTCGCCAGCACCGCCGGGGTCCATCCTGAAGGGCTCGCCCGGCTGCTCCGGGCGCTCGCCGCGGCCGGGGTGCTCGCCCCCACCGGGGATGGCCGCTTCGGCCCGACGCCAGTCTCCGACCTGCTCTGCCGGGACGCGCGCGGGCCGCACCGGGAGCGGCTGCTCGCGCTCGCGAACCTGGAGTGGGATGGCTGGGCCGGCCTCCTGCAGGCCGTGGAGACCGGCCGCCCGGCCCACGTCCTGCCCGGCGCCGACGAGGAGCTCCCCCCGGGTGCGGCGGCCGGCGTGCTCCGCCGGGCGCTGGGCGGCGCGGCGCCGGCCATGGTCTTCGGCGGCGAACGGTTCCGGGCGTGGCTGGCGGCAGAGCAGGTCCCCGGGCCGGGCGCCGGGCCGCCCGCCTGCGCCGCCGGCGGGGGGCTCTCTGCGCGGGACGATGCCGGGGCGCTGGCCGAACTGGCGGCCGTCCACGCGGCGCTTCCCCCGGGCGGGCGGGTGCTCCTGGTCGAACCGGTGCTGTCCGCGGACCCGGCCGCCGGCCTCGACCTCGCGCTGCGCGACCTGCGCCGGCTCGCGCTCGGGGCCGGACGCTACCGCACGGCGGAGGAGTGGCAGCGGCTGCTGGAGCGGGCCGGGCTCCGCTTCGAGGAGCTGCAGCCGGTGCGCGGGGCCGGGGGCTGGGCCGTGCTCACGGCGAGCCGGGGGCTCGTGTAGCACGAAGACGCCCTGCGTTCCGGCCGTCCACCCCGCGGTCACCGGTCGGTCACCGGCCGGGGGCGTCACCCCGGGAGCGGCCCGTGCCATAGGACCGGCAAGGAGGACACGACTCCCTGCCGGGGCACCCCGGGAGAGAGGCTGGACCGCATGAACTTCACACGGCGCACACTGCTCGGCCTGTGCCTCGCCGCAGGCCTCGCGGCAGCCGCCGCCTGCACCGATGCCGTGCCCGGGGGCAGCGGCGCCGGGCCCGCTGCCGCCCCCGGGCCGCTCCTCTTCGGCATCGGCATCCACATCGAGCCGATGGGCACCACGGCCCAGGGCTTCTCCACCGGCGGCCCATCCGGCACCGGCGCCGCCATCGACTACAACCGGCCGGACGCCTTCGCCCGCGCGGCCGCGGACATCGAGGCCGTCGCCGCGATCGTGGAGCACCACGGCGGCACGTTGACCGTCCAAACGCAATCGCCGTTCACGACGACGGCGATCGCAACCGGGTCGACCGTGCTCGCCGACCTCGAGGAGCGCGGCCACGAAGTGGGCCTCCACTTCCACGAGGACGCGCATCTCGGCAAGGATTCCTCCAGCGTGCCGGTCGAGACCTGGTGCGCCGTGATGGCGGAGGAGATCGGCTACATCCGGCAGGCCGGCGTCGAGCGGGTGGAATACTGGAGCGGCGGCAATCTCTTTCCCGGGGTGTTCGAGGCCGCCGCCTGCGCCGGCCTCTCGGTGAACAGCGACTGGAAAAACCCGCGGACGCAGACGACCCCGGCGGAGATCGCCGGCACGGTCCCCTGGCGGCCGGCGGGCGGCACCGATGGCAGCGATTTCTCGGCCTTCCTGGCGCACGACCCCGACGGGCCGGTCGTCTTCCTCCCCGAGGGCAGCTACGACCGCACCGATTACGCCTCCGGCCGGCGGACGAGCAGCGACGAGGAGTACTTCGCCTACCTCGCTGAGCGGCTCCGGGCTTCGGTGGAGAGCGCCGTGCCGGGGACCGTGAACGTCTTCCACTTCACTATCCACCCCGGCGAGTTCCGCGGGGCGCCCGGCACGAGCGAACCGTTCGCGCTGATCGACCGGTTCCTGGCGGAGGTGGTCGACCCGCTCGTCGCCGAAGGGAAGGTGCAGTGGGCGACCTACAGCGAGATGGCCGCGGCCTACGAAGTGTGGGAGGAGGCCCACCCGGGCCAGGACGCCCGCACCACCGCCCCGGCCGCGACCGCCACCGCCGCGACGGCCGCTGCTCCGACAGCAGCCGCCCCGGCAGGGCAGCCGACCCGCCCCGCCCCGGGCGGCCAGGCGCCCGGCCAGCAGCTGCCCGGCACGGTGCGGCCCAACCTCGCCTACCCCACCGAGGGCGGCACGCAGCCGTTCGACCTCTACCTGCCCGAGCGCCAGAACGGCGCGCTCATCGTCTACGTGCACGGCGGCGGCTGGACCTCGGGGACACGGCGGCCCGGCCAGCTGACCGACCTCTTCGCGGAGCTGCTCCGGCGGGGGTACACGATCGCCGCGATTGACTACCGGCTCGCGCCGCAGTACCCCTTCCCTGCCCAGTCGGTCGACGTGGCGAACGCGGTGGCGTACCTGAAGGCGCACGCGGCCGAGTACGGCATCGACCCGGCCCGGGTCGGGCTGATCGGCGGGAGTGCGGGCGGCCACCTGGTGGCGCTCCACGGCACGACCGGCGGGCAGGGGTTCGTCACCATCGGCGGCGATGCGGGCGTGGCCGCAGTCGTGGACCTCTACGGCCCGGCCGACCTCTCGGACGAGTTCCCGGGCGCGAGCGCGGCTATCCTGCAGACGGTGTTCGGCGCCTCCAGCCGCTCCGACCCCGTGGTCCGGGCGGCGAGCCCCATCACCCATGTCTCGGCGGGCGACCCGCCGTTTCTCCTGGTCCACGGCGAGGAGGACCCCCTGGTGCCGATTCAGCAGAGCGAGGAGTTCGCAGCCGCGCTCCAGGCGGCGGGAGTCGAGGCGACGCTTGTGCGGGTGGCGAACGCCGGGCACGGGTTCGTGCCGGAGGGCGGGCAGCCGAGCCCCTCGGGGGCGGAGCTGACCCGGATCATGGCCGACTTCTTCGACGCCCACCTCCGCTGAGGGGCGGCTCAGGCGCGCCAGAGGGCGTCGATCGGCAGCGCGCAGAGCCGGTCGCCGGCGGGCAGCGGCTCGGGCGCGGGCGAGAGGACGGCGCCGGCCGCGAACCGGGGGCCGAGCTCGTCGCGGAGGGCGGCGAGGGCGCGGAAGTCGCGGCGCGACGGCCGGGCGGCAGCCTTCACTTCGAGGGCGGCGACCCGGCCGTCCGGCGCTTCGAGGACGAGGTCGATTTCGAGGCCGCCGTAGGTGCGCAGGTAGGCAACGGAGGGGCCGGTGGCGCTCCAGGCCGCCTGCTTCCGCACCTCGCCGACGACGAACGCTTCGAGCAGCTGGCCGGCGGCCTCGGGCACGAGCGGGACGCGGGCGGCGGCCGCCTCGGGGAGGGCGGCGGTCAGGCCGGAATCGGCGAGGTAGAACTTCGGGCTCTTCGTGAGCCGCGCCGAGAAGTTCGTGGACCAGGCCGGGAGCGGCGCGAGCAGGTAGAGCGTCTCGAGGTGGCGGAGGTAGCGGGAGACGGTCGAGACAGGGAGCTGGAGGTCCTGGGCGAGGCCGGCCGCGTTGGCGACGCTGCCGACCCTGCCGGCGAGCAGGCGGAGGAGCGCCGGGAGCGCGTGGACGTGCTCGATCGCGCTGAGGTCGCGCAGGTCGCGGCGGATGATGGTATCGAGGTAGGAGGCGAACCAGCGGCGGCGGCGCGCGGGCGAGGGCCGGCCGACGACCTCCGGGTAGCCGCCGACCTCGGCGCGGCGGAGGTACTCCTCGCGGGAGAGGGCGGAGGGCGGGAGGGCGCCGGGGAGCTCGCCGGCGAAGAGGGCATCGATGAACCGTTCGCGGGTGCCTTCGAGCTCGCCCTGGCTGAGCGTCTGGAGTTCGAGGATTTCGACGCGGCCGGCGAGGGAATCGGCGACCTTCGGGAGGGCGAGGAAGTTGGCCGAGCCGGTGAGGAGGAAGCGGCCGGGGCGGTTGTCGGCATCGACCGCCTGCTTGATGGCGAGGAGGAGCTCGGGCAGGCGCTGGGCCTCGTCGATGACGAGCGGCTGGAGGTCGGCCTGGCGGACGAAACCGGCCGGGTCGGCGCGGGCGAGGTCGAGGGTGAGCGGGTCATCGAGGGAGAGGTAGCGGCGGCCGGTCGCCTCGGCGAAGGCCCGGGCGAGGGTGGATTTGCCGCACTGGCGGGGGCCGGCGAGGTAGACGACGCGCGTATCGCTGAGGGCTTCGCGCAGGAGGGGCTCGATGTTCCGCCGGTACATGGCGGAAATCTTACCACGGCGTGACGAATTTTCGCGCACAGGACGGCCGTGCCGCGCCCACAGCGGGGCCACAGGGGGCAAATCGCCGCCGGTGAATGCGCGAAAATTCACCACAGCGTGGCTGAAATTCCGTCACTCAGCGGGCAGCTGCAAGCCCGCCGTCCTCCGCCATCCGCTCCAGCAGGTAGCGCACCACCCGCCCCGTCCGGTCCATCCCCGCGCTGCAGTGCACCAGCACCGGCTTCGGCAGCTCAAGGAACGCCCGCCAGGCCGCTTCGTACTGCTCCGGGGTGTACGGATGGGTGAGCTGGTCCAGCGTCGGCAGGTGGAACACCTCGAAGCCGCTCCGCCGGTAGCGCTCCAGCAGCCCCTCCGGCGCAGCCTTCCGGTAGAGCCAGAGCTGGTCGTTCCCGATGAGGCACATAATCGACCGGATCCCGAACCGCCGCGCCTCCGCTATCCAGCGGTCGACCGCCTCGTCGTGGACGGTCAGCTCCGGCCCGGGGGCATAGCCCGGCCGCGGGCTCGTCGCAAGCAGCCCTTCGATCACCCAGTTCGGCATCTTTCCAGTAGTCTACCCCGCAGCCCGGACACGGTCCGGGTCCGAACGTCCACTGCGAGGAGCACCCCATGGCCGCCAGCTACACCCACCTCCGGGTCGACATCACCGACGGCATCGCGCTGGTCACCCTGGACCGGCCGGAGGTCTACAACGCCACGAACGACGTCCTCCACGGCGAGCTGACCCGCATCTGGCGCGACCTCGACGCCGACCCGGCCGTCCGCGTCATCGTCGTCACCGGCGCCGGCGACCGCGCCTTCTCCGCCGGGGGCGACCTCGGCGACATCGAAGCCCGGGCCGCCCTCCCCGCCGAGGAGCGGTTCGAAGCCGTCGTCCGGGTGATGAAGGAGGCCGAGGCGATCGTCTACGAGATGGTGAACTGCGAGAAGGTGATCATCTCGGCGATCAACGGCGTGGCCGTCGGCGCCGGGCTGGCCGTGGCGCTGATGGCCGATATCTCGATCATCGCCGAGGAGGCCCGTCTCACCGACGGGCACGCCCGCCTCGGCGTGGCCGCCGGCGACCATGCGGCGATCATCTGGCCCCTCCTCTGCGGCATGGCGAAGGCGAAGTACTACCTCCTCACCTGCGACTTCATCGACGGGCGGGAGGCGGAGCGGATCGGGCTGGTGAGCCGCTGCGTCCCCCGGGCCGAGCTGATGCCCGAGGCGATGCGGATCGCCCGCCAGCTCGCCGACGGGCCGCAGCACGCGCTCCGCTTCACGAAGAAGGCGCTCAACCAGTGGCTCCGGCTCGGCGGGATTACGGCCTTCGACTACTCGCTCGCGCTCGAAATGCTCGGCTTCTTCTCCGCCGCGCCGGCCGAGGGCGCCCGGGCCATCCAGGAGAAGCGGCCGCCGCGCTGGGGATAGCCGGCGCCGGGGGCGCTGTCGCAGCCGCAGGCGAGCCGGTAGGATGGCGCCACCGATCCCCCTCCTTCCCGGAGCTGCGTGTGCTGCCGATCAAACGCCTCGACCATATCTCCATGGCCGCCGCCGACTACCGCGCCCAGGCTGCGAAGCTGGAGCGGCTGCTCGGCTTCAAGTACCTCCACGACTGGGAGGCCGGCCCCGGCCAGGATTTCGAAGGGTGCGTCTCCCAGGTGCGGGGCACCGGCATCGAATTCGAGGTCATCGCCCCCGCCACGCCCGACTCCTTCGTCCAGAAGTTCCTCGACCAGAACGGCCCGGGCCTCCACCACATCACGATGGAGGTGGAGGACATCCACGCCGCCGCGGCCGAGCTGGAGCGGCTCGGGATCACCCCCTTCGGCGGGGTCCAGGACGACGGCTCGTGGTACGTGACCTACATCCACCCGCGCGACAGCGGCGGCATCCTCTGGCAGCTGTTCGTCGCCCACCGGCCGGCGCCGGAGGTCGACCGGAACGCCGGCGGCGGCACCGTCGACCTCCAGCGGATGGACCACGTCTCCATGGCCGTGCCCGACCTCGACCGGCAGGTCGCCTGGCAGGAGCGGGTCTTCGGCATGGAGGTCATCTCCCGCTGGGAGGACGGGCACCTGGGCTACCGCGGCGCCGAGCTGACGATCCCGGGCAGCCTGCTCAAGTTCGAAATCATCGCGCCCACCCGGCCCGACAGCTTCGTGCAGAAGTTCATCGAAAGCCGGCGGCCGGGCATGCATCACATCACCTGCGAGGTCGCCTCAGTCGACCGGGCGGTGGAGGCGCTGCGGGCCGAGGGGATCGAGCCCTGGGGCGGCATCATCGAGAACGACTGGAAGCGCCACACCTTCATCCACCCGCGCGATTCGGGCGGGGTGCTCATCCAGCTCTTCGAGGAGTAGGCAGGACTACGCGAGCGACCGGGGGCGCCGCTCGACGAAGTCGAGGATCCGCCACCGGCGCGGGGTGATCGTGATGCGGACCTGCCGCTTCACACGCAGCCGGGCGAGGTAGGCATCGGCCGCCGGGCCGAGGAACCGCCGGACGATCTCCGGGTACTCGGGGGCCATCCCGTCGACGTCCTCCACCGCGGCGTCGCCGTCGACGAGAAGGACGCGGTAGGGCGGCCGTTCGGTATCGATGGTGAACGCGACCTTCGGCCGGGCGCGCAGGTGGGCCACCTTCTCCGCCTTCGGCCCGGTGATGACGGTGAACCGGCCGCCGGCGAACCGCCACCAGATGGGCACGACCCGCGGCTGGCCGTCGGCGGCGACGTAGGCGAGCCGCATCAGGGGCGGCTGCTCGAGCAGCGCGCGGACGACCGGGTCATCGGCTGGAAATTCCATCGGCGCGGAGGGTAGCACGCCAGCCGCCTGCCCGGCGAACGGCTACGCTTCCCGCGGGAAGGGCACCGGCGGCACCGCCGGGGCGACTGCGACCGTCTCGCCGGGGGCGGCCAGCTCGCTCGAGGGGGCCGTCATCGCCAGCCGGACGCCCCCGACCTCGAGGTCGAGCCGGGTGACCGCGCCCTCGAAGCGGAGGGCGACGACCCGCGCCGGGACCCCGCCCTCGCGGATGCGGAGCCACTCGGGCCGGATGAGGAGGTCGCAGGGGCCGCGGAACGGCCGCGCCAGCCGCACCTGCCCGAGCGCGCACGCGGCGAACGGCCCGTGACCCTCGCCCGGCAGGAACTGGGCATCGCCGCCGTAGCCGGCCGCCGCTCGGGCCGCGGGCTCAAAGTAGAGGGCGCGCGGCGCCGCAACCTCGATGATCGCGCCGGCGTCCATCACCGCGATCCGGTCGGCGATCGCCATCGCATCGGCCCGGTCGTGGGTGACGAGCAGGGCGGTCATGCCCTCCGCCCGGAGGATGGCGGCGACTTCGTCGCGGACCTGGACGCGCAGGCCGGCATCGAGGTTCGAGAACGGCTCATCGAGGAGGAGGACGCGGGGCCGCGGCGCGAGGGAGCGGAGCAGGGCGACCCGCTGCTGCTGGCCGCCCGAGAGCTGGTGCGGGTAGCGGCCGCCGAGCCCTTCGAGGTGGGCCATCCGGAGCAGCTCCTCCACCCGGCCACGCTCCTCGCGCTTCAGCCCGTAGCCGATGTTCCCTGCGACGGTCAGGTTCGGGAAGAGCGCATACTCCTGGAAGACGAGGCCGACGGAGCGCCGGTGGGCCGGGACGTGGTGCGCGGGGCTTTCGATGACCTGCCCTGCGAGGCGGATTTCGCCGGCGGCCACCCGTTCGAAGCCGGCGACCGCCCGGAGGAGCGTCGTCTTGCCGCTGCCGCTCCGCCCAAGGAGGGCGACGAGTTCGCCCGGCGCAAGGGCGAGGCTGGCCCCGCGGACAGCGCGGAAGCGGCCGTAGCAGACATCGACGCCGGAAAGCGCGAGGGCCTCGGCAGCGGGCGCGGGCGCGGGTTCAGGATTCGAGGGTCGCAGGGTCGCCTCTCCAGGCCAGGACCACGAGGGGGATGAGCGCCAGCCCGACGAGCACCAGCGCGGGCAGCGCAGCACCAGCATACAGGGCATCGGAGGTTCGGCCCCAGATGAGCCCGGGCAGCGTCTCGAACCCCGGCGGCGAAAGGAGCAGCGTGGCCGGCAGCTCCTTGAGGACGGTGAGGAAGACGAGCGCGGCCGCGGCGCCCATCCCCGGGCGGGCCAGCGGGATGGTGACGGTGGCGAGCACGCGCAGCGGCGGCCGCCCGAGCGACGTGCCGGCCTCCTCCAGGCGCGGCGGCAGGCGGAGGAGGTTCGCCCGCAGCGCCGAGAGCGCGTTCGGCACGAAGAGCACCAGGTACGCGAAGAGCAGCATCCAGGTCGTCTGGTAGAAGGCCTGCGCGTAGCGGATGCCGAAGAAGACGAGCGAGAGCGCCACCACCAGCCCGGGGAGGGCGTGGGTGAGGTAGGCGACCTGTTCGAGCAGGGAGGCGCCGGCGCCGCCGTAGCGCGCCGCGAGGATCGCGAGCGGCAGGGCGAGGGCGACCGTCAGCGCGGCCGCGGCCAGGCCCATGGTCAGCGAGTGGCGGGCCGCCTCGCCGATACCGGGGAAGTTCGCGCCGACCTGCAGGCCGCGGACGAGCCAGTAGCCGAGCACCCCGAGCGGCAGGGCGAGCGAGGCGAGGACAACGAGCGCGAGGAAGCCGATGGCGGGCCAGCGCCACCGCCCGAGCGGCACCGGCCGCGGCGGAGCGGTCCGCCGCGACGCCCGCCCGCCGGCCCGCCGCCGCACCGCCATCTCGGCGACGAGGATGACGGCCGCCACAGCCACGAGGACGCAGGCGAGGACCGCCGCCCGGGTGCGGTCGAAGCTGGACTGGTACTCGAGGAAGATGTCCCGCGTGAAGGTGTTGTAGTTCAGCGTGGAGACGCCCCCGAAGTCGCTCAGCACGTAGAGGACGACAAGGAGGAGGCCGGCCGCGATCGCCGGGGCAAGCCCGGGCAGGACGATGCGGAAGAAGGTGGGCCAGGGCGGCACGCCGAGCGAGCGGGAGGCCTCCTCTTCGGCGACGCTGGCCGTCGCGAGCGCCCCCCGGAGGACGAGGTAGACGTAGGGGAAGCTGGTTGCGGTCAGCGTGTAGGCGGCGCCCCAGAGCCCGTAAATCTCGGGAAGGCGCTCCACCCCGAGCGGTTCGAGCCAGCCCTGGAGCACCCCTTTCGGACCCAGGAATTCGACGACCGTCATCCCCATGACGTAGGAGGGGATGGCGAGCGGCGCGGCCATCAGCACCGACCAGGCCCGGCGGAAGGGGAGGTCGGTGCGGGTGGTGAGCCACGCCGCCGGCAGGGCGACGACCACGCAGGCGACGGCCACCACCAGCGAAAGCTGGAGCGAGCGCGCGAGCAGCGGCCAGGCGGCATCGCGCAGCACCTCCTCCCAGGGGGCCCAGCCGCGCTCGGTGCTCCGCCGGACCAGGTACCACGCCGGCACTAGCGTGGCGGCAACGACGGCGAGCCCCGGCGGCCAGAGGGCCAGCGGGGCTCGCGACGCCGGGCGGCGGAACGGGAGGGCAGCCACCCGGTGAGGCTCCGGCTACTGCAGGGCGCCGACCCTGCGGAGGAGCGCCAGCGTCCCCTGCAGGTCGTCGAGGTCGGAGAGGTCGATGGCCGGCGGCTTCAGGGTCTCCAGCGCGGGCAGGCGCGGGTCGGCCTTCATGCCGGTCACCAGCGGGTACTCGTAGGTCTGCTCGACGAAGTACTTCTGGCCGGCCTCCGAGAGGAGGTAGTCGATGAACGCCCGGGCGGCCGGCTTGTTCTTCGAGGACTTCAGGATGCCCACGCCGGCCACGTTGACGAGGGTGCCGGGGTCGCCGGCAGCGGTGTAGTGGTTCCGGGCGGCGAACCCTTCGCCCTGGTCCTTGATGAAGCCCCAGAGGTAGTAGTGGTTGACGAGGCCGAGCTTCACTTCGCCGGCGGCCACGGCCGCAACGATCGCCTTGTTGTCCTTATAGACCTTCACGTCGTTGGCGACCATGTCCTTCAGCCACTTCTCGGCGGCGGCATCGCCTTCGAGCTTGCGGAAGGCCGTGACGAACGCCTGGAAGGAGCCGTTGGTCGGCGCCCAGCCGACCTGCCCCTTCCACTTCGGGTCGGTCAGCTGCTTCACCGAGGACGGGAGCTCGGACGCCTGCACGGCGGTGGGGTTGTAGACGATGACGCGCGCCCGGCCGGAAACGCCGACCCAGGAGCCGTCTTTCGCGCGGTAGGTCGCGGGGACCTTCGCGAGCGTTGCCTCGGGCAGCTTCTCGAAGAGGCCGGCCTTCGAAATCGCGCCGAGCGCGCCGGCATCCTGCGGGAAGAAGACATCGGCGGGCGAGGCGGAGCCCTCTTCGGCGAGCAGGGTGGCGAGCTGGGCCGAATCGCCGTACTTCACGTTGACCTGGATGCCGGTCTCCTTCGTGAACTGTTCGAAGAGCGGCTTCACGAGCGATTCGCCGCGGCCGGAATAGACGGTGATGGAGCCGGACGGCTTCGGCGTGGCCGTGGGCGAGGCGGCGGCCGTGGCGGCGCCGCCGGAGTCGGCCGCGGGCGTGGTGCCGTCATCATCATCGCCGCCGCAGGCCGCGGCGATGAGGGGGACGCTGGCGAGCACCAGGAGGAAGAGGAGACGCAGGAGCTTCATAGGGCTGAGCGATGCCTCACTGAGAGAAGTGTCACACGCGCCAGATTAGGTATGCCTAACTTTGGTGTCAAATCGGGGCTGCATCGGGAGCTTCGCTGCGGCAGCGGGAAATTGCGCAGGCGCCTACGCACTCGCCACCGCGGGGCGGCGAACCTATAATCACGGCGGATCCGCGAAACGGATCAGGCGGGTGAACACATGAAAGTCCAGGTCCTCCAGGAAAACCTCCAGCGCGGCCTCGCCATCGTCGGCAGGGCCGTGGCCACCCGGGCCACCATCCCGATCATCTCGAACGTCCTCCTCCAGACCGAGGACGGCAAGCTCCGGCTCGCCGCGACGGACCTCGATATCTCGATCGTCGCCTGGGTGGGCGCGAAGGTGGATGAGCCGGGCGCGACGACCGTGCCGGCCCGCCTGATCAGCGACTTTGTGGCGAACCTGCCCGCCGCCACCGTTTCGCTCGAGGCGCCGGCGAACGGCCGCCAGCTCCGCATCGAGTGCGCGCGGAACGATTCGACCGTCAACGCCATGGACCCGGCCGACTTCCCGCGCGTGCCGGAGATCCGGGACGGCGTGGCCGTGCGGTTCGACCCGAAGGCGCTCCGCCGGGCCATCGAACGGGTGGAGTTCGCCGCCGCCAGCGACGATTCGCGGCCGGTGCTGACCGGCGTCCACATGAAGAGCGACGGCCCGCGGCTCACCCTCGCCGCCGCCGACGGCTTCCGCCTGGCCGTGGCCGATATCCAGCTGGAGGAGTCGCCGGCGGAGACGATCGAGGTGATCGTGCCGGCGCGGGCCCTGCGCGAACTCTCCCGCCTCATCGGCGATTCGACCCTGCCCGTGGAGATGCGCATCAACCCGCAGCGCTCCCAGGTGCTGTTCGAGTGGGACGACGTCCAGATGGTGTCGCAGCTCATCCAGGGGACGTTCCCGAACTACAACCAGCTCATCCCCGCGCAGTTCAACACGCGCGTGATTGTGGATGTCGACGAATTCAAGCGGGAGGCGCGCATCGCCGCCATCTTCGCGCGCGACGGGAGCGGCATCATCCGGCTGATCATGACGCCGGGCGAGGGCGGCATGCCAGGCCAGCTCAGCATCAGCGCGCGCGCCGACGAAGTGGGCGGCAACGAAGGCAAGCTCGACGCGGTGGTGGAGGGCGATGCCGCGAAGATCGCCTTCAACAGCCGGTACCTGCAGGACGTGCTGAACGCGATCGGCGGGGGGCGGGTTGCCCTGGAGATGACGAGCCCCTCGGCGCAGGGCGTCTTCCGCCCCGTGGACGAAAACGGCACCCCGGAGCCGGGCTACGTCCACGTGGTGATGCCCATGTTCGTCCAGTGGTGAGGGGGCGGGGGGCTAGCGGGCGACCTCTTCGGGAGTCCCGCCGAGGTCGTCCAGCTCCTCCATCCGCGCGGCATTGCGCCGGATCGCGAGGAGCGTCGCCGGCTCGGCCAGGCCAGCTTCCTCGAGGATGTCTCCACGCATTGCGGCGGTGAGGTCGGCCAGGGCGCTCATCACCCTTTCGCCATCGAGCGCGGCGAGGCGCCCATCGGCGAGGCCTTCGAGCAGGCCGCGGAGCACGGCATCGAATTTGGCGACGACTTCGGCGCTGCCCACGACGGCAAGCTTGTGGTTGAGCACGCGGAGTTCATCAATCAGCCGCGGTTCGAGTGCCTCGGCCTGGACGATCCGCGCGACGGTTTCGATGCACGCCATGTAGATGTCGCTCTTCTGCTGGAAGACGAGGACGCGTCCCTCCTTCCGGAGTTCGAGCTCGGTTTGCCGGTTGAGGAGGGCGGCGGTGAGGATGATGGTGGCCACGGCGCCGAGGAAGATGAGCACCATTTCCTGGGCGTAGGGGACGTACTCGCCGGCCAGGTAGAGCTCGCGGAAGGCGATATAGGCGAGCCCGGAGCCGAGGGCGAGGGCAGCGAGGTAGAGGAGGTCGCGCCTGCGGAACGACACGTGGAGCTCCCTTGCGACGGACTGACCGATACGGTACGGCGGGAGGGCCGCTCCGCGCACGGGGGCGGGGGAGGGGCGGGCAGGGTGGGGGCAGGTGCCGGGCCTCACGGCCGCCGGTGGGTGCCCGTCAGCTCGCCGGCGGCGATGGCGTGCCGGGCGAGCGCCCGCTCCACCTCGCCCCGCGAGGCGCCGGGGCCGGCCGGGAGCGGCGCATCGAGCGCATAGACGAGGAAGCGGTAGCGGTGCTCCTTGCCGCGCGGCGGACAGGGCCCGCCGTAGCCCAACCGACCGAAATCGTTCTTCCCTTCAACCGTCCCCTTCGGCATCCCGCCGCCGGGCGATGCCCCGGCCTCCAGAGCGGTCACGCTCGCGGGCAGGTTCCAGGCCAGCCAGTGGACGAACCCGTCGGCATCCGGGTCGTCGACCACAATCGCGAAGGCGGCCGTCCCCGCGGGCGCGCCCTCCCAGCGGAGCGGCGGCGAGCGGTCGGCGCCGTCGCAGGTGTACTCGGCCGGGATCACCCCGCCGTCGGCAAAGGCCGTGCTCGCGACCGCCAGGCGGGCCGCCGGCCGGGGCAGGTCGAGCGGCTCGCGGCCGCCGCAGGCCGGGGCGAAAAGCGCTGCGGCGGCCATCGCGCCGAACGTCAGCCAGGACCCGATGGTTCGCACCGCGGCATCACCCGGGGGTGAAGGGTACACCGGATGGGCCGGCCCCGGTGGCGTGCGCCCCCCGCACCCGGCAGCCTGGCGCCGGGGGCCGGTGTGGATGCGCGGTGTGAGTCGGCCGGCGCGTTGACCCCGGCCCGGGGGAGCTATACTCCGGCCGCCCCCGCAGCGGGCGCGCACGGCGTCCCGGTCTGCCGCAGGGGGCAGGAGGGCGCGCATGGCAGCAGATGAGCCCGCGGCCGTCTACCGGAGGCTGCGCCGGTACAACTTCGTGATGGGGCTGGTGCACCTCGCACAGGGCGCAGCAGTCCTCGCCCTCAGCAACGACTTTGCGCTGCCGGTCCACGCCACCTTCATGCAGGGGCCGCCCGGCCAGGAGCCGCCCCGCCTCGAGCACCTGTTCGACCTCCGCATCGGGCCGGCCGTGGCGGCGTTCCTCTTCATCTCGGCGGCGGCCCACCTGCTGCTCGTGCTGCCCGGGGTCTTCGACTGGTACCGCCGCAACCTCGAACGCCAGCGGAACGATGCGCGCTGGATTGAATATTCGGTCAGCGCCTCGCTGATGGTGGTCCTGATCGCGATGCTGACCGGCATCGGCGATGTCGCCGCCCTCGTGGCGCTGTTCGGCGTCAACGCGGCGATGATCTTCTTCGGGCTCCTCCAGGAGCACACCGAACGCCCGGGCGAGGGCCGACTCCTCCCGTTCTGGCTCGGGTGCATCGCCGGCGCGGTGCCGTGGGCGGCGATCGGCATCTACCTGCTCACCCCGGGGACGCCGGGCGAACCCCCGGGCTTTGTCTACGCCATCTACGTGTCGCTCTTCCTTTTCTTTAATGTCTTCGCGCTGAACATGTGGCTCCAGTACCGGCGCGTCGGCCCCTGGCGGAGCTACCTGTTCGGCGAGGCGGTCTACGTCTTCCTCAGCCTGGCGGCGAAGTCGGCGCTGGCCTGGCAGGTCTTCGCCTCAACGCTCATCGATTAAGACCCACCCTCCGCGGGCCGCGACCCGCTCCCAGGCGCCGGCGGTCCACCAGCCGAGGATGCAGCTCACGTGGCGGGAGACCGTGTCGAGGTCCTCGCGGCGCTCCGGCGTGCTGTGGACCAGCCCCACGGCCTCCACGCAGCCGTCGTCGGTCAGCCGGTAACGGATGCGGCTGACGATGTACCGGGTCCAGCTCCGCGCGATGAGGAGTTCGCCCTCGGCCATGATGCCGATCCATTTGTCCTCCATCTCCCGTGGCAGGAGGCCGCGGCGGAGCCAGCGGGATTCGACCGGGCTGAAGATGTGGTGGAAGTCGAACTCCTCCGTCGGCCAGCCGGGGTAGGGCACGAGGCCCCTGCTCCAGCGCTGCAGCCGGGCGAGCCACTCGGATGAGGGCGTGGGCGGCTCGGGGATGGGCTTCCCGGCGAGGCCGTAGCAGCCGCGGACCTCGTCCATGACCGCGGGGTTGAGGGTGACGGTGCGGCGGCGTGCCATGCGGGCAGGATATTGCGCCCCGGCGACAGGTGGCGTCGCCATGCCGTGTCCCCGGTCTCGTTTGCGCCTTCCGCCCCCTCCCCGCCGCTGCTAGAATGGACCGGCACCAGTTCTGGAAACAGTCCAGTTGCCGGGACCGGCTGCCCGGCGCCCCGGCGCCGGTATCCAGCATCCGCCAATCCACCCAGCTTTCCGGAGGAACCGAACCGACCGATGTCTGCCAACGGCACGATGAAGCTCAAAGGCAAACGGAACCGCGACTGGTGGCCCAACCAGCCCGACCTCTCCCTGCTCCGCCAGAACCACCCCAACTCCGACCCGATGGACCCCGGCTTTGACTACCGGAAGGAGCTCGAAACGCTCGATGTCGAGCAGCTCCGCCGGGACATCTACGAGCTGATGACCACGCCGCAGGACTGGTGGCCGCCCGATTACGGCCACTACGGCCCGCTCTTTATCCGCATGACCTGGCACGCGGCCGGCACCTACCGCGTGCACGACGGCCGCGGCGGCGCCTCGCGCGGGACGCAGCGGTTCGACCCCCTCGCCAGCTGGCCCGACAACGCCAACCTCGATAAGGCCCGCCGCCTCCTCTGGCCGATTAAGAAGAAGTACGGCAAGAAGATCTCCTGGGCCGACCTCATCGCCTTCGCCGGCAACTGCGCCCTCGAATCGATGGGCTTCAAGACCGCCGGCTTCGCCTTCGGCCGCGAAGACGTCTGGGAGCCGGAGGATATCGACTGGGGCCCCGAAGACGAGTGGCTCGGCGACGAGCGCCACTACGGCGAGCGCGAGCTCGATGAGCCGTACGCCGCCATCCAGATGGGCCTCATCTACGTGAACCCGGAGGGCCCGAACGCCGTCCCCAGCGCCCTCGCCGCCGCGAAGGACATCCGCGAATCGTTCGGCCGGATGGCGATGAACGACGAGGAGACCGTGGCCCTCATCGCCGGCGGCCACGCCTTCGGCAAGACCCACGGGGCGAACCCGGCGAGCTACGTCGGCCCTGAGCCGGGCGGCGCCCCGCTGCACGAGCAGGGGCTCGGCTGGAAGAACAGCTACGGCACCGGCAAGGGTCCCGATACCTACACCAGCGGCCTCGAAGGCGCCTGGACCCCGACCCCGACGAAGTGGGACAACTCCTACCTCGAGACCCTCTTCAAGTACAACTGGGACCTCACGAAGAGCCCGGCCGGCGCCTGGCAGTGGGTGCCGACCGACCCCGAGGCCCAAAACCTCGTGCCCGATGCCCACGACCCCTCGAAGCGGCACGCGCCCGTCATGCTCACGACGGACCTCGCGCTCAAGATGGACCCCATCTACGAAAAGATCGCGCGCCGCTTCCTGGAGCACCCGGAGGAGCTGGAGGACGCCTTCGCCCGCGCCTGGTTCAAGCTCATCCACCGCGACATGGGCCCGGTCACCCGGTACCTCGGCCCGCTCGTGCCGAAGGAGACCTGGACCTGGCAGGACCCGATCCCGCCGGTCGACCACCCGCTCATCGACGCCGATGACATCGCGAAGCTGAAGGCCGACCTGATCGGCTCCGGCCTCTCCGTCTCCGACCTCGTCTTCACCGCCTGGGCGGCGGCCTCGAGCTACCGCGGCACCGACCGTCGCGGCGGCGCGAACGGCGCCCGCATCCGCCTCGCTCCCCAGAAGGATTGGCCCGCGAACGACCCGCCGCGCCTCGCCCGCATCCTCGGCGTGCTCGAAGGCATCCAGCAGCGGTTCAACGCCCAGGCCGCGGGCGGCAAGCGCGTCTCCCTCGCCGACCTCATCGTGCTCGGCGGCTGCGCGGCGGTCGAGAAGGCGGCGAAGGATGCCGGCTTCGACATCGCCGTGCCGTTCACCCCGGGCCGGATGGACGCCACGCAGGAGCAGACCGACGTCGAATCGTTCGGTTACCTGGAGCCGAAGGCCGACGGCTTCCGCAACTTCCGCAAGCCGGGCCTGAAGAAGCGCGCCGAGCACCTGCTCGTCGAAAAGGCCGCGCTCCTCGAGCTCACCCCGCCCGAGATGACCGTCCTCGTCGGCGGGATGCGCGCGCTGGCGGCGAACAGCGGCGAAACGAAGCTCGGCGTGCTGACGAACCGGCCGGGCGTCCTCACCAACGACTTCTTCGTCAACCTGCTCGACATGAACACCCAGTGGGTGCCGACGAGCGAGGCGGAGGAGGAGTACGAGGGCCGCGACCGCGCGACCGGCGCCGTGAAGTGGACGGCCACTCGGGTCGACCTCGTCTTCGGGCACAACGCCGAGCTGCGCGCCCTCGCCGAGGTGTACGCCTGCGACGACGCCCAGGAGAAGTTCGTGCGCGACTTCGTGAAGGCGTGGGACAAGGTGATGAACCTCGACCGGTTCGACCTGCACAAGTAGGGCGCAGGTCGCTCCTGCGGAGCCGCGGGGCCCGGGCAGTGCGCCCGGGCCCCGGTTGCTGCCGTCCACGGATGAGCCGTACGGGCGCTCAGCCCATGCCGAGCAGGCGCATCACCCTGCCCCATGAGAGCGCGTAATCGACCACAGCCAGGGCGAGGAAGACGCCGGCAGCGGGCATCCCCCGGAGCTGGACGAGCGCAGCCGTCGCGGCAGCGAAGAGGGCAGCTTCGAGCGCGAGGCGTGCCGGCCCGGGGATGGCCACCACCGCCGGGCCCGGGTCGTTCGGCACACGGAAGATGCCCCAAACTGCCGCAGCGGCAACGGGGAGCAGAAGGGCGAGCAGCACCCGGGCCGGCAGCGGGGCATCGGCGGCGGAGCCCCACCAGCCGAGGATGGCGAGGGCGGCAACCTCCAGGGCGAACCGGAGCGGGAGGTGGATGGCGTTCAGCACCCGGCGCGGACCGGCGCCAGGTTCGGCAGTGCGGCGTCCATCGTTCGCCTCCCGGGGCGGGGGTAGGTCGACGATACACGACCGGGACGGCGGGCGCCGCGGGCGGATACGATGTCGGCTGGCGGCCGGTACCGGCCGCACGGAGGACCACCGGTGTCGACCCCCGGCAACGAACCGCAACCGTCCGCAAGCGCGGAGATCGACCGCTTCATCGCCGGCATCGGCGACTGGCGCGGCGAAACGCTGGCCCGCCTGCGCGCGCTCATCCTCGAAGCCGACCCCGGCATCGTCGAAACATGGAAGTGGGTCACGCCCACCCGGCCGGGCGTCCCGGTGTGGGAGCGCGACGGCATCATCTGCACCGGCGGCGCCTTCCGCGGCTATGTCAAGCTCACCTTCGCCCGCGGCGCCGAACTGCCCGACCCGGCCGGGCTCTTCAACGCCGGCTTCGGCGGCAATGCGCGCCGGGCGATCGACCTCCGCGAGGGCGAATTCCCCGACCCGGAGGCGTTCAAGGAGCTGGTCCGGGCCGCCGCCGCGCTGAACGCCGCCATCCGCAGCGCGAAGCGCCGCCGCTGACGGACACGGCGCAGAAGGAGTCACTGCCATGGGCGAGGAAGGACCCGGACGCGCGGCGCACAGCGGAACGGCCGGCGCTACCAAAAACGCCGTCCCACGATGAACCACTTCTGCCCCGGCTGCTTCGCCGAAATCCCCGCTGAGGCCGTGCGCTGCCCCGTCTGCGGGTTCGACCTCGCGGCCTACGACGGCCTCCATTTCGAGGAGCGCCTCCTCCTCGCCACCCGTCACCTCATCCGCGAGCACCAGATGATGGCCGTCCAGGTGCTCGGCCAGCGGCGCAGCAGGCTCGCTCTCGCCCGCTTCGCCGACATCCTCGCGAACGAGCGCGACCCCTACGTCTGCCTGGTGGTGCTGCGCGCGCTGCGCAACTACCCGCCGGATGTCGCCCTGCCCCTGGTCCGGGCCGCCGAGGGCCACCGGTCACGCCTCGTTGCCCGTTTCGCGCGCGAGCTGGAGGCTGAGCTGCGGGCCGGCCCGACCGGGCCGCCCGGCACCTGAACTTCCCTTTCCCTCGCCTGTCCGGGGCGGTGGCCGGGCGGCCGTACAATAGGTCCCGCGGGCCGCTCCGCCCGCGGGTGTGCTATGGAGTCCGAACCGTACGTTTCCCCGGTCCTCGCCGCCGGCAGTATCGGCGTCGTCTTCGCTGTCCTGTTCGCCATGCTCGCCGCCGAGCACCCGGCCGCCGCCGCCGTCCGCCGGCTGGTCACGGTCCACGGGCAGAAGTTGATGTTCGCCGTTGCCGCCACGGCGATGGCCGGGTCGCTCTACTATTCCGAATATGTCCACTTCACGCCGTGCGAACTCTGCTGGTTCCAGCGGATCGCGATGTACCCGCTGGCCATCCTGCTCGGCGTGGCGCTGCTGACGCGCAGCCGGCTCGATGCGCGCTACGTGGTCACGCTGGCCGGCGCCGGGCTGGCCGTCTCCATCTACCACTACCAGCTCGAACTCTTCCCCGACCAGGCCGCGCTCTGCACCGGCGAGGCCGTCTCGTGCACGGTCCGCTTCGTCGAGGAGTTCGGATTCGTGTCCATCCCGTTCATGGCCGGGTGCGCGTTCCTGTCGGTCCTGCTGCTGCAGGCGGCGGCCTGGCGGGTCCGCTACCTGGAGGAGCGGGGCCTGGTGTGAGGGCGCGGCGGGGCGCGGCAGCGCGACGGCGTGGCGGCTGGTAGGATGTCGGCGGAATGTCAAACGGCAACGCAGGCGGCGACGAGGTCATTTTTGTTGTGACCGAGGACCCGGAGGGCGGCTTCGTCGCCCGGGCGCTGGGTCCGGCTATCGTCACCGAGGCTGACACGATTGAAGCCCTGCGGGAGCGGGTCCGCGACGCCGTCCGCTGCCACTTCGAACGGGACGGGCTGCCGCGGCTCATCCGGCTCCACTTCGTCCGCGACGAGATCCTGGTGGCATGACCCGGCTGCCGGGGCGCTATGCGCCCTGAACTGCAGGCCGCGAACCGGTCCGCTCGCTCAGAGGCACACGGGACCCTGCCTGCAGTGTGACGGCGCGGCGGGGTACAGTACGCTGAAATCCCGGTCCGGCAACCCTGGCCGGGGGAGGTTGGCCGTCATGCCCGACCACGGTACAGCCATTCGCTTCACGCTCGAGACGCCGGACGCCGCGCCCGGACAGGTCGGTGTGCCCGAGCTGGCGGCGTTCCTCGAGGGAGTCCAGCGCGCGGTGACCATCCTGGTCGAAGACGCATGGGGGCGGGAGCACGGCAGAGGCCGCATTCCGGAGGCCCTCCGGGCGGCAGCCGCCCTGGTGCTGACCGACGCGCGTGCCGGCAGTTTCTCGGCCACCCTGCGCGTGGCTCAACCGAAGGGGCTGTGGGACTCCAGCATCGCCGAACGCACTCTCGAACGGGCCCTGGGCGGCTTTGAGGCCATCGCCCGCGGTGAGCGGCCCGACCTCCCCCGGGCTGCAGCCGACCACCTCGTCGCGGCGGTTCGGCCCGTTTGCCGGGCGGGCGGCCGGCTGGAGGTCAGCGGCACCGGACTCGACCGGGTGATCACCTTTGATGCGCGGACGAAACTCCCCACCGAAGCGGCATCCGGGGAGGCAGGGCTGGTGCGCGTTGCCGGCGAACTCCTCGAGATTGACTATCGCGACAGCACCGCCGAGCTCTGGGCGGCCGACGGCACACGCACCACCCTGCTCCTCGGACCCGGGCAGCTCGACGCCGTTGACGAGCACCGCCGCCGGTACGTCGCGGTCCGCGGGACGTGGGAGGACCGCCGCCGCCGGCGCCTGCGGGTCGGCGATGTTCTCCCGCTCGACGGGGCCGCAGCGTTCTGGAGGGCCCCGACGCTTGAGGAGCTCGAGGCCAGGCAGGGCGTCGCCCCGGTCCACAGCCTCGCGGCGCTGCGGCTTCCTTCATGGGAGGGCGAGGACGAAGACGCCTTCCTCGAGACCCTCCGGCGGTGGCGCGAAGCATCGTGACCCACCCCGCCTCGCCATCAGCGCCGCTGCCTCGCCGGGTGCTGGTCGATACCGACGTGCTCTCCTATCTCCTGCGCAACGACTCCCGCGCGGCGCAGTTTGCGCCGCTCCTCGAAGGGCGCGTCATCGTCGTCTCGTTCCAGACGGTCGCAGAGCTGTACCGCTGGGCGCTGGAGCGAGGGTTTGGCGAACGGCGCATGCAGGAGCTCGAAGGGCTGCTCCGGCGGCTCGTCGTCGTGCCGAGTCGAACGCCCTGTGCGCGGAATGGGCCGCGGTCCACGCCGAGGCGCGGCAGCGCGGCCTGAGCATCTCGCCGCAGGACGCCTGGATCGCGGCCACCGCCCGCCTCTACGACCTTCCGCTCCTGACGAACAACCGCCGCGACTTCGAGCAGGTCGACGGCGTCACGCTCCTGGAGCCGCCCCCTCCCCCAGCGCCTCCCGGATGACCTCGCTCGCGTCCGTCACGAAGACAAAGCGCAGCTCCTTCCGCGCCTCCTCCGGCACGTCCTCGGTGTCGCGCTCGTTCTCCTTCGGCAGAATCACGGTGCGGATCCCGGCCCGGTGCGCCGCCAGCACCTTCTCCTTGATGCCGCCGACCGGCAGCACCCGCCCGTGGAGCGTAATTTCGCCCGTCATCGCGACGTCGCTGCGCACGGGCCGCCCGCTCGCCAGCGATACGAGCGCCGTCGCCATCGTCACGCCCGCCGAGGGGCCATCCTTCGGCACGGCGCCCGCCGGAACATGGACATGGACCGCCTTGTGCTCGAAGAAGCCGGGGTCGATGCCCAGCTTCGCCGCGTTCGAACGGACCCAGGTCAGCGCGGCCTGCACGCTTTCGCGCATCACATCGCCGAGCTGCCCGGTGAGGATGAGCCGCTCCTCGCCGGCGGGCATCGCCGCGGCCTCCACCTGGAGCACGTCGCCGCCGGCCGTGGTCCAGGCCAGCCCGGTGGCAATGCCCGGGCGGTCGATCCGGATGAATGCGTCCTCCGGGATGCGCGGCCGGCCGAGGTACCGTTCGACGGCAGCGACGTCGATGGTCACCGGGGTCGCTTCGCCTTCGACCACGCGCCGGGCGACCCTGCGGACGACGCCGGCGATCTCCCGTTCGAGGCCGCGCACGCCGGCTTCGCGGGTGTACCGCCGGATGATGTGGCGGAGGGCATCCGGTTCGAACACGATTTCGCCGGGCTTGAGCCCGTGGGCGCGGAGCTGCCGCGGCACGAGGTACCGCTCGGCGATGTGCAGCTTCTCGTCCTCGGTGTAGCCCGAGAGCTGCATCACCTCCATCCGGTCGCGGAGCGGCGGCGAGATGGTATCGAGCGTGTTCGCCGTGGCGATGAAGAGCACGGCCGAGAGGTCGAACGGCACGCCGAGGTACGTATCGGTGAAGCGGTGGTTCTGGGCCGGGTCGAGCACCTCGAGCAGGGCTGCGGCCGGGTCGCCGCGCCAGTCGCTGCCGACCTTATCGATTTCGTCGAGCATGATGACGGGGTCGCGCGTGCCGGCCTGGCGGAGGGCCTGGATGATCCGGCCGGGCATCGCGCCGATGTAGGTCCGCCGGTGGCCGCGAATCTCCGCCTCGTCATGCACGCCGCCGAGCGCCACGCGCGCGAACTTCCGGTCGAGCGCCCGGGCGATCGACTGCCCGAGGCTCGTCTTGCCGACGCCGGGCGGGCCGACGAAGCAGAGGATCGGCTCGGCGGCGGCGCGTTCGGTCGGCGGCAGGTCGGGACCGTCGCCGGCCGCGGCGGCGCGCTCGGCCCGCAGCTTGCGGACGGCGAGGTAGTCGAGGATGCGGTCCTTGATCTTGTCGAGGTCGTAGTGGTCCTCGTCGAGCACCGTGCGGGCGCGTTCGATATCGATGGCGGAGCCGCTGAGCTTCTGCCAGGGGAGGTTCGCAAGCCAGTCGAGGTACGTGCGGATGATCCCCTGCTCGGGCGAACCGGCGGGCAGGAGGGCGAGCCGTTCGAGCTCGCGGTCGGCCTCGGCGCGCGCCTCGGGCGGGAGGCCGGCCTCATCAAGGGCACGGCGCAGCTCGGCCAGCTCCTCGCCTTCGCCCTCGCCCAGCTCCTTCTGGATGGAGCGCAGCTGCTCGCGGAGGAAGTACTCGCGCTGCGATTTCGAAAGCCGCTGCTCGGTCTCCTGGGCGATCTTCCGGCCGAGCTCGCGGACGGCGATCTCGTGCTGGATGAATTCGATCAGCTTGCGGAGCTTCGCCTCGACGGTATCCAGCTCGAGCAGCTCCTGCCGCTGTGCGCCGCTGAGCGGCATCGCCGCGCCGACCAGGTAGCAGAGCTGGAGCGGGTCCGTGAGCGCCTCGGCGGCGGCGACGAACTCCTGCGGCAGCTGGATGACGGCGACGAGCTTCGCAATCAGCTCGAGGACGGCCCGCCGGAGCACTTCGCCTTCCGGGCCTTCGACCGGCCGCTCGGGCGCGCGCTCCACCCGGGCCTGGAGGTACGGCTCGGTGCCCGTGAACTCGAGGATCCGGACCCGCTCGATGCCCTGGACAACGACCTGGAGCGTCCCTTCGCCGGCGCGGGCGAGGTGGTGGACCACGCCGATTGTGCCGACCCGGTAGACGTGGTCCGGCCCGGCCAGGTCGACATCGTCGGTGTTCTGGGCGACGAACACGAGCCGCCGGTCGGCGCGCATCACGTCGTCGATGAGGCGGACGGAGCGGGGCTGGCCGACGGCGAGGGGGACGACGGCGAAGGGGAAGACGACCGTGCCCCCGCGGAGCGGCATAACCGGGAGGATTTCGATGCCGCCCTCATCGGAGGACGGCGGAACGTCGGCCGGAACCCCGGGCACCGAAAACGGTTCGCTGCTCATCGTGCGGCACCTCCGCTGGTCTTCGGGAATTCGAGCAGCAGGAGGCCGTTGTCGTAGCTTGCGCGCGTGCCTTCGGGGTCGATGCTGCAGGGGAGCGGCACTTCGAGCCGGAACGGCCCCTGGCGGACCTGGGCGGCGTGGTAGCGGGCATCGACCGGCGGGGGCGGGAGCCGGCGCTGGCCTTCGATGACGACCGCGTCGTCGTAGAACAGCAGGTCGATGTCCTCGACCGAGACGCCGGCCAGTTCGACGAGCACGGAAAGCGCATCGGCGGTTTCGGTGACGTCGGCGGCGGGCCGCCACCACGGCTGGGCCAGGCGGACGCGTTCGCGCCCGGGGAGCACGCCCGCGGCAAGCGGCTCCGGGCCGGTGCGGACGAGCAGGGCGTAGCGGTAGCTGATGCGGCGGTAGCGCACGGGGGCCTCCTGCGCGGCGCCCGGGCCGGGCGGGGCCCCGGGCCATCACCCCTTCAGCATGGCGCAGGCGCCGCGCAGCGGACAAGGGCCGAACGGTCCCCTCATTCGGCGGGGGATGGGGGCGCCGGCTACTCCTCCCGCCCGCGGCGGCCGAGCAGCCGCAGCACCTCGTCGACCGGGAAGGCGAGAGCGTGGAGGGAGACGACGAGGATGGCGGCCGTGACGGCGGTCAGCTCGTCGGGGCCGGCGCCGGTCACGTCCTGCCAGGTCAGCGCGGCGGCCGCGAGCACGGCCAGGACTGCCGCCAGGGTGGTGCGGACCTTCGCGTGGTAGCCGTTCATGCGAGCCTCCGGGCGAGCGCGGCGGCGAGCAGGGGCGGCAGGCCGAGCGCCGCCGCGGCGACCAGGCCGCCGAGCGGGCCGGTGGCTGCGCCGATGAGGGCTGCACCGGTGCCCTGGGCGAGGACGACGGCCGCGCGGCGCGGGAGCCGGCTGGTGGACGTGGTCATGGGGCAAACCTCCGGGCGGGGGGATTCTCCCCCAACCCTCGCACCCGGGGCGTCGAGCGCCAAGCCCGGCCCGTCACCGGCCCGCTCGCAGGAACGGACAACGGGCCCGGGGGAGGTTCCCCGGGCCCGCTGGGCGGTTCGTGCCGGAAGGGCGGCCGCTACTTCTTCTTGCCGACGTCGATGACCTCGCCGAAGAGGTCCCACTTCTTGGCGGAGGGGTTGTACTTCGCCAGCTGCTCGGCCTGGATCGGGTAGTAGTCCGGGCTGGGCGAGTCGAGCGGCGAGGTGTTGATGAGGATGCCCGGCAGGAGCGTCTCAATCCGCAGGTCCTTGATGCTCGTCGCCTGCTTCATGATGTTCTCCCGGGTCAGGTTGTTCCCGGCCCGCTTCAGCACGCCCTCGACGAGCGTCTGCGCAACGCTGTAGCCGTAGACGTTGAAGCCGTCGTTCGGGTTGCCATCCGGGTAGTACTTCTTCATGAAGGCCTTGTAGTCCTGGATGGCCTTATCGTTGGCCCACTGCGGGTCGCCCGGGTCCTTGATGTAAATGGTGGTGATGATGTTGCTCAGGTCCGCGCCCTGCTGGGCCGCCGGGTCGAGCACGGCCGGGATCGACTGCGAGACCGAGTTCAGGAGGATGGTGGGCTTCCAGCCGACCTGGGTCGCCGCGATGAGCGCCTGGGTCGCGAACTTCGGGGTCGCGATGATGAAGAAGGTATCGGCGCCGGATTCCTTCAGCTGGGTCACCTGGGCGCTGACCGACGCATCAGTGGTCGCGTACGTGGCTTCCTTGACGATGACCTGCGAGGCCTTTGCGCCGAGCGCCTTCTTGAAGCCCTCGAGGTAGTCCTTGCCGTAGTCGTCGTTCTGGTAGAGGATGGCGACCTTCGCGTTCGGCTTTTCCTTCGAGAGCCACTCGACGTAGATGGCCGATTCGGACTGGTAGTCAGGCTGCCAGCCCATCGTCCACGGATGGCTCTTCGGGTCGGCGCCCCACTTCGAAGCGCCCGTCGCGACGAAGATGTGCGGGACCTTCTGCTGGTTCAGGTAGTCCCAGATCGCCGTGTTGGACGGCGTGCCGAGCGTATTGAAGATGAAGAGCACCTTCTCCTGCTCGACCAGCGTGCGGGCGCACTGGACCGTCTTGTCCGGCGAGTACTGGTCGTCCTGGGTGATGAACGTGATCTTCCGGCCGTTCACCCCGCCCTGCTCATTCACCATCTTGAAGTAGGCTTCGATGGACTTCCCGATGGTGCCGTAGGCCGCAGCCGGGCCGGAGAACGGATAGCAGCTGCCGATCTTGATCTCGGTGTCCGACGCGCCGGTGTCGTACTTCTTGACGTCCTGCTGCTGCGTCGGGCTGGCCGCCGCCGTGGCAGCGCCGCCGGGGGCGGGCGTCTCCTTCTTGGTGTCGTCGTCATCGCCGCCGCAGGCGGCAGCGAGGACCATGGCGACCGCTGCCAGCAGCGCCAGCAACGCGGTCCAGCGTTTCGGTTTCCTCATCTGGTGCGTTCCCTCCTGAATTCGAGTTCTGCCTTCACATGCCCTGCGGGCATGGGAATGCCGTCAGGACCGGCCCGCCCCGGCCTCGCCCGGCCGCCCGGCGATGGCGGCCGCCTCCTGGGCAGCCGCCGGTTTGCGCATGCGCATCCCGGAGCGGGCGTACCGCCACGTCTGCTCCAGGAATCCGACCACCCCATGCCGCATCACGTACATGAATACGATGAGGATGGCCGCCTGGATTGCATCGGGCGCCGACTTGTTGATGGACACGGTGACATCGGGCACGAACTGCTGGAACAGGCCGCCGATGATCGCCCCGTTGATCGTCGCCACCCCGCCGATGACCGCGCCGACGAGGAAGCGGATGGAGAGGAGCGGCGAGTACTGGTCGGGCGAAACGAACTGGATGACCACGCCATTGAGGGCGCCGGCCAGCCCGGCAAAGGCCCCGGCGATGCCGAAGACGGTCATCTTGTAGAGCGCCACATTGACGCCCATCGCCGCGGCAGCGGTCTCGTTGTCGCGGATGGCGACCAGCGCCCGCCCGAACCGGCCCCGCCGGATGTTCGCCGCCAGCACAAAGACGAGCAGCGCGAGGACCGCCGTGAGGTAGTAGAAGAACCGGTCGGGGTTCGTTTCCCAGAACGGGATGTTCAGCTTCCCGAACATGGAGACGCCCTGCACGCCGCCGGTGTAGTGCTCGAACTTCTTTGCCAGCGGGGTCACCGTCACGGCGAGCGAGAGGGTCGCGAGGGCCAGGTACGGCCCTTTGAAGCGGAGCGCCGGGATGCCGATGAGGAATCCGGCAACCCCGGCGAGGAGCGGCGCAATGAGCAGCGACCAGCCCCACGGCATCTCCCACTGCCGGAAGCCGATGCCGAGGGTGTAGCCGCCGATGGCGAAAAACGCGCTCTGCCCGAGCGAAATCTGGCCGCCGAAGCCGGTGAGGAGGTTGATCCCGACGATGACGATCATGAACTGGATGGCGACCGTCATCTTCAGCATCGAGGCGTGCGGGATCTTCTCCACGTAGAGCGGCATGAAGAGGAAGAACGCGATGATGAGCGCATACCCGGCCCAGCGGAGCGCCCGTGCGGCGGCCGGGCTGCGGTCGAGCAGGGGCGAAAGGGCCAGCGCCGCGACGACCGTGGCGATGGCGCTCAGGCTCAGGAGGGCGGCGAGGCCCGCGGCCGGCCGCACCAGCTTCCCGATTGCCGGGATATCGGCGATGTTCGTCTGCGGCTCCACCAGCCAGATGAGGCCGGCGAGGATGAGCAGCGGGAAGAACCAGTTCTTGCGGTAGTCGAACGTTCGCACGAAGTCCATCGGCTACACCCTCTGCACGGCCTGGCGCCCGAAGAGACCGGCCGGGCGGACCAGGAGAACAGCGACGATGACGACGAGCGCGAGCACGATATCGAGCTGCGTCCCGATGAATTCGATGTAGCGCCCGCCGAGGGCCACGATGTTGCCGAGCGCAATCCCGCCGACGACCGCGCCGGGCGGCGAATCGAACCCGCCGAGGGTGGCCGAGGCGAAGGAGAAGATGAGCACGGTCGCCATGAAGTTCGGCTCAAGCTGGACGATCGGCGCCGAGAGGATGCCGGCCAGGGCGCCGGCCGCGGCGGCAATCCCCCAGCCGAGGGCGAGCATCCAGCCGACGTTGATGCCCACCAGCTGGCTCGAAACCGGCTGCGCGGCGGCGGCCCGCAGCCCCAGCCCCAGCTTCGTCCGCTGGAAGAGCACGTAGAGGGCCAGCATCAGGACGATGAGCACCACGAAGATGAACAGGTGGTAGGGGACGATGAAGATATCGCCCACCTGCCAGGAGGCCTGGCGGACGCCGGTGGGCAGCGGGAACGGCTTCGGCACGCCGGAGTAGATCCAGAGCGCCAGCGAGTTGAAGAAGAGGTAGAGACCGAGCGTCACGATGACGATGGTGAGCTCGGGCGCGTTCTGCACCGGCCGGATGAGGATGCGCTGGACGGCGAGCCCGGCCGCGAACGCCAGGATGAGCGTGAGCGGCACCGCCACCCAGTAGCCCATGCCCGCGTTCAGGAACGACCAGCAGATGTAGGTCGAGAACATCGCCATCTCGCCCTGGCCGAAGTTGATGATGTGCGTCGACCGGTAGATGAGCACGAGGGCGAGCGCGAGCAGGCCGTAGATGCACCCGTTCGCCGTGCCGGCCAGCACCAGCTGGATGAATTCGGTCATGCGTGCCTCCTCTTCGAACCCGGCGCCTCAGTAGCCAAGGTAGGCCCGGCGGACATCTTCGCTGCCGGCGAGTTGCGCCGCCGGCCCCTCCATCGCCACTCTGCCCGTTTCGAGCAGGTAGGCGTACGACGCCACCTTGAGCGCGCGCACCGCATCCTGCTCCACGAGGAGCATGCTCACGCCCTCTTCCCGGTTGATGGTGGTCAGGATCTGGAAAATCTCCTGCACGATGAGCGGCGCCAGCCCGAGCGATGGCTCATCGAGGAGGAGCAGCTTCGGGCGCGCCATGAGCGCCCGCCCGATCGCCAGCATCTGCTGCTCGCCGCCCGACATGGAGCCGGCGCGCTGGTTCCGCCGCTGGCCGAGCACCGGGAAGTACTCGTACACCCGGGCGATGTCCTTCCTGATGCCGTCGCTGTCGCGGCGGGAGTACGCGCCCAGGCGGAGGTTCTCCTCCACGGTGAAGTCGACGAACGTGCCGCGCCCCTCGGGCACCATCACCATCCCCATGCGGACGAGGTCCTGCGTGGAGGCCCCGTTGATCCGCTGGCCCTGGTAGGTGATCTCGCCCCAGGTGCGCGTCTGGGCGAGCAGCGCGCGGAGCGTGGTGGTCTTGCCCGCGCCGTTCGCGCCGAGGAGGGCCACAATGCCGCCCTGCGGCACGGAGATATCGATGCCGAAGATGACCGGCCGGTCGCCGTAGGCGGCGCGCAGGTTCTTCGCTTCGAGAATCGCCGTCATGCCTCCACCCCCAGGTACGCGCGGATGACCTCCGGGTCGCGCTGCACCTCCGCGGGCGTACCGTCCGCAATCTTCTTGCCGAAGTCGAGCACCACCACCTTCTCGCTGATGCCCATCACGAGGCCCATGTGGTGCTCGACGAGCAGCACGGTGACATCGAACCGCTCGCGGATGTCCTTGATGAGCGCGCCGAGGGCGCTGACCTCTTCGTGGTTCAGGCCGCCGGCCGGCTCGTCGAGGAGGAGCAGCTTCGGCTTGGCCACGAGCGCGCGGGCGAGCTCGATCCGCTTCAGCGTGCCGAAGGGGAGGCCCGCCGCCGGGTGGTCGGCCACCCGCTCCAGCCCGAGGTAGGCGATCGCTTCGTTGACGGCGGCTTCGGCCTCGCGCTCTTCGCGGTTCACCCACGGCAGCCGCAGCGCCTGCGAGAAGACGTCGGAGCGCGTGCGGGCGTGGGCGCCGACGCGGATGTTGTCCCGCACCGTCATCGACGGGAAGAGCGCCAGGTTCTGGAAGGTGCGGGCGATGCCGAGGCGCGGCACCTCATGGGCCGCAAGGCTGAGCAGGTTCCGCCCGCCGTACCAGATCTCGCCCGCCTGCGGGTGGTACAGGCGGGTGATGGCGTTGAACATCGTCGTCTTGCCCGCGCCGTTGGGCCCGATGAGCCCGACAATCTGCCCGGCGGGGACGTCGAACGAGACATCGTCGAGGGCGACCAGGCCGCCGAACCGCAGCGTGATGTTGCGCACGCTGAGGAGCGGCTGGGCCCCGTTGGTGGAACTCGTCATCCCTCCCCCCTCAACTTTTGCGGCCGGAGTCTACGGGCTTGCCGCAGCTTGGAGCAAGGGCTTGCCGGGGTTCGAACGTTCGAGGGTGGTGAACGGCTGAGCGGATGCTCAGCCAGGCCCGGCCGCCACGGCGCAGGTTCGCATCCGGACGCTGTTCGGGGCCGCCGCGCAGGCTGCTGACCGGCCAGCCGGCCCTGCGCTCACGGCCGCCAGATGGCGGTGCCGGGGTGGAAGGCCGCCCACGCGAACCAGAACTCCGTGGTGTGCAGGGCAGGCGTCAGCTGCCGGCCGGCCAGCGGCCCGGCAACCGCGCGCCCGAAGATGTCCCAGGTGGAGCCGGTCGCGTCGTCGGTGAACGTGCCGGGTTCCGGGCCGGGCGCGAAGCGGAGCGTCCGCCCGCCGAGCCGGGCTTCGTACGCGGCGGCAGCGCCGATATCGCGCGACTGCGCGATCTCCCGCTGGTCGAGCGCCGAGGCGGCGCCGGGCATCCAGAAGACGGCCACCGGTACGCCGCCCGCCTCCACGTTCGCCACCTTCGCGGCCGCCAGCGCCTCCATCGGCACCGCCAGGCCGCGGCCGGCCCGGTCGAGCGCGACCACCCGTTCGAGCGCGGGCAGGCGCGGGTCGGGCGTGCCCTGGAAGAGGAAGGGCTGGCTCGCGGCGTCGTAGAACTCGTAGGGGTTGATGCCGTAGGCCCGATCGAAACCGGTGTCCTCGGTGAGCGCGGGCGCCCGGGGGAAGGCGCGGCGGAACTCGCCCCAGGGCACGATGCTCGCCGGGAGCGGCTCCAGCCGCTGCCCCGCATAGGCGCCCACGATGCCCTCGCCGGTGGCCTGCTGCCACCAGCTCTCGGTCTGCCGGTCCCACATCACGAGATCGGAGTGGCGGAGGTTGCCGGAGACGCCGAAATCGAGCACCTGCCCGCCGACGCGCCGGTCGAAGGCGATCGCCGTGTTGCACAGCGGGCAGAAGGTGACGACCACCGGCCGCTCGCCGAAGCGGTCGTTCACCACCTCGTGCCAGGTGAGGATATGGAGCGGGTACCCCTTCGTAATGCCGTCGACCGTGACCACCGCAACGGGCAGCCGGTCGGCGTAGCTGAGCGTTTCGGCCGGCGCGAAGCGGGCCCGGCCGCCGCGCGGCGCAGAGATAGTGACGGCGCCATCGGCATCGAGCGGGGGGATGCAGTCGCGCGCGGGGCAGCCGCGGAGGATTTCGCGCGGGTCCACGGTCGCGCGGGAGAAGTCGGTGTTCGGCCAGTCGGGGAACTCCGACTGAAAGCTGATGAGGCGGTCAACCGGCGAGAGGGTGGCGGTCGGCGTGGGCGGCGGCGCCGGCGTCGCCACGGGCGCAGAGCCGCCGCTGCAGGCCGCCGCGAGGGCGAGGAGCGGCGCAAGGAAGGGGAGGGCGTGCGTGCGCATGTGCGGCCGTAGTCTGGCCCCGCGACCGAAAAGAACCGGTCATGCCTGCTATCATCGGCGGGATGGAAACGCCCGAAGCCTTCGACATCGAGCGGGAGAAGCTCGCCTATCGCGGAGACCTTTTCGATGCCGCCCTCGCCGCGGGGGCTCCCATCCGGGTCACGGACCGCGGGGTGGTTGTTGCGCGCATGGCGCCGCTCGCCCCCGGGGCGACCCGCTCGTGCGTCCGCGCCGTGATGGCGGACGCCGATGCCATTCGGCAGCGCGTTGGCCGCGGCGACCGGCCGGTGAAGGCGCTCATCGAGGAGGGACGGCGCTTCTGATGCCGTTCGGCACGGAGTAATGAGCAGCTGCGCGACGCAGCGGACCGGGCCGGCGTCCGCAGCTTCGGCGCCTGACTGCCTCGAGGCCCAATCTCCCCCTGCTCCGGGCGAAGCGCCCGGTATGATCCCCGGCCATGACACTCGAGATGTGGGTCATCCTCGCCGTGCGGGTGGCGGGTTCGCTGCCCGTCCTGCGATGGGCGTTCGCCGGCGCCGTCATCGCCATCCTCGTCGACCTCTCCGACCTCTTCCTCCGCGCCTACCTCGACCTCGGCGGCGTGCGCAACTACCAGTCCTTCGACAAGTGGTGCGACCAGGTCTACCTGGCCGTCTTCCTCGTGGTCGCGCTCCGCTGGGAGGGCCCGGCCCGGGCGATCGCCGTCGCACTCTACGCGTTCCGGATGGTCGGCTTCGCGCTCTTCGAGGTCACCGGCGAGCGGTGGCTGCTGATGCTCTTCCCGAACGTCTTCGAGTTCTGGTTCGTGTTCGTGGCGTTCACCCGCCACTGGTGGCGAACTTTCTCGTGGCGGCCGCGCCCGACGGCGTTCGCGCTGGCGGGGGCCACGGCGGCGAAGCTGTTTCACGAGTACACGCTGCACGTGGGCCGCTGGTTCGACAGCTTCACCCCGAAGGATGTGGTGGCCTGGATTTTGGGGCCGTTCGGGTGACGGCTACCGGGCGGAAAGCGGCAGCCGCATCTGGTGGGGCTGCGTGTCGGGGAGCGCCGTGGACGCTCCGCCGGCCGGTTTCCCGGACACCGATGCCCCGCCGACCGCCCGCAGCCCGCTGGCCCGGGTCCCGGCCTGCCAGCACCCCGCGCCTGCCAGGTTCGCACCCCGGGCGTGCTCGAGGAGACCGGCCAGCTTCCGCAGGGCGGCGTTTCGCTCGGCCCACCGCTCGGCCTCTTCGGGCGAAAAGACGTGGCCGTACTCCGGGTCGGGCTCGCCCATCAGCGTCATGGAGATGACACGGTCGCCCATCCGGAGGACGGGCACCTCGACCGGTTCTCGGGGCGGGGTCGGTTCATCCACGGCGGGGACCTCCTCCGTCAATCATAGTCGGCATCGCGCCAGAACTGGGTCACCAGCACAACTGGGCGCCGGGAGTAGTTGACCCGCACCCGCAACGTCCGCCCCTGGCGGTTCTCGCACTCGATGGTCGCAACTGCTCCACGCGGGTCGTGTTGGCCCCGGTCGTCGCCGACGATGCGCGGAAAGTCCTCGGCGATGCCGGCAACGACATCGCGGATACCCGGCCGGGCGGGGTCGGCCCCCCGGCGAGGGCGTGTTCCGAAACCGCATAGTCGCGATTCCGCACGGCCGCAACGATGGCCTCGAGGTCGGCCTCAGTCGGGGAGCCGCCAGTCATCGGGGCGGAGGCCGAGCTCGCGGTAGACATCAGGCGGGAGCGAGATGTCGATGCCGCTCGTCGCCTCGTACCGGTTCAACTCCTTGCGCAGGAGCATTGAAAGGATTTTCGCCTGCTCCAGCGACATCCGCACGATTGCACGGTCGGCCGGCGGAATGGGCTGTTCCGCCAGCGGGCGCAGGGGCCGGGCGCCGAAAGCGAGGGTCAGGCCGTAGGGTGAGAAACTAAATTCGAATGTATCGGAGAAAAACTCCGGAACAGCCTCGGACATCGTCAACCTCCGCTGGCTTATCCGCCATTCTCACCCCCGCTGCAGCCGCGCCGCAATGCGGCCCTTTCCCTCCCCCACCGGGCCCCGTACGCTCCCCGCGATGCCTGCGCCCCGCACGTGGCTTATCGCCGCACGCCCCGTCTCCTTCACCGCCGCGGCCGTCCCCGCGCTCGTGGGGACGCTCCTCGCCGCGCCCGAATCGTTCACCTGGTGGACGGCCCTCCTCGCCATGCTCGGCTCCGTCCTCTTCCTCGCCGGGACCAACTTCGTCAACGACTACTACGACCACCGGAAGGGCACCGACGGCCCCGGCTCGCTCGCCCCGCCGGGCGCGATCCGGCAGGGGCTGCTGACGCCCCGGCAGGTGCTGGCCGCCGGCATCGCCTGCTTCGCCGCCGGGGCAGCCACCGGGCTCGTCCTCTGCTGGGCCGTGAGCTGGCAGCTCCTCTGGGTCGGGGCGGCGAGCCTCCTCGCCGGTTTCCTCTATACCGGCTGGCCGCTCCACCTCGCCTACCGCGCCCTCGGCGAGCTCGTCGTCTTCGTCTTCATGGGCCCCGTCATCGTCATGGGTGCCGCCTTCGTCCAGGCCGAGCGGTGGAGCCGCGACGCCTTCATCGCCTCGCTGCCGATCGGCTTCCTCGTCGCCGCTATCCTCCACGCCAACAACCTGCGCGACCTCGAGCAGGACCGCGCCGCCGGCAAGCGCACCCTCGCCACCATCCTCGGCCGGCGCTGGGCCGAACGGGAGCTCTGGCTGCTCATCGCCGCGGCGTTCGCTGCGCTCGCCGGGGCCATCGCGGCCGGGGCGCTGCCGTGGCCGTCGCTCCTCGCGTTCGCCGCCCTGCCCGGCGTCCGGCCGATGGTCCGCACGGTGCGGGCCGTGAACGCCGGGGCGAACCCCCGCCGGCTGAACTTCGTCCTGCGCGATGCCGCGCTCCTCCACCTGCGCTTCGGGCTGCTCCTTGCGCTGGGGCTGGCAATCGACTGGGCGCTCGGCTGAGCGCCGGCTCAGCGCGGGAGCCGGCCCTGCGCCCAGTGCGTGATGGCGACCGCCAGCGCATCGGCGGCGTCGGCCGGCGCCGGCGGCTCGGCAAGGCCGAGCTGGAAGGCCACCATCCGCGCGACCTGCTCCTTTTCGCCGCGGCCGAATCCGGCCACCGTCTGCTTCACGAGGAGCGGGGCGTACTCGGCAACCTCCAGCCCCGCATCGGCGAGGCCGATGATCGCCGCCGCGCGCGCCTCGCCGAGCGCCAGCGCGCTCCGGGCGTTTTCGCCCACGTAGCCCGCCTCAACGGCCGCCGCCGCGGCGCCCGTCTCCCGGGCGATGGCGCACACCCGCTCCCGCAGCGCGACGAGCCGGGCCGCGCGCGGGTCCGACGCGCGCGTGCGGATGACGCCGTGGCAGACGTGGGTCGCCCGCCCGCCGTCCACCTCGATGACGCCGTAGCCGGTGACGCCGAGCCCGGGGTCGATGCCGATGATGCGCACGGCGCCCATGGTGCCTCGCCCGGCCGCGGAGCGCGAACCGGGGCTGTCACCCGGCGGCCGGCGTGTGCTCCGGGCACTCCATCGCGGCCTCCGCGGCGCCGAGGGCCCGGTCGATGAGCGCGCAATGGTGCGGCCGGTCGCTCCCCGGGTGGGCATCCGGGCGGAAGTGGATGCACCCGGCGCAGGGCGCGCTGACCACCAGCCGCCCGGCCCGCACCTCGGCGGCCACCACCTTCGCGAGCACGGCTTCGAAGGCGGCCAGCTCGGCCTCCGGGAGCGCCGCGAGCGTCCGTTCGAGGCCGGCCTGCCACCGTTCGAGCCGGCCCCACGCCTCCCATCCTGCGGCCGTGAGGGCGAGCACCGACTGGCGGCCGTCGAACGGGTGGGGCCGCCGCTCGATGAGCCCCCGTTCGACCAGCGGGTTCACGATGCCCACCGCCGTCGGCGGGCGCACCCCGAGGAGCCGCGCGAGCTGGCCGGGCGTGGCCATGTCGGGCCGGGTCTTCGCGGCAAAGCGGAGGACGGCCGCCTGCGCCGGCGTCAGCCCCTCGGCCTGCCCCTGCTCCCGGGCCTCGGCCTCGGCCGCCCGGGCGAGCCGGAGGAGGGCCATCGCGATGCCCGCCGCGCGCTCCCTCGGTTCCATGGTTGACAGCGTACTGTAGGAAGCCTACATTCTGCATTCGGTAGGACTCCTACATCTTCTCCACGGAGGGACCGATGTCGACCACCACCATCCCCGGCTACCGCTACGGCGACCCTGCCCTGCCCCCGGGCCCCATCGACGCGGACGGCCTGCGCGACCTGCGCGCCGCCTGCCTGCTGAGCGACGACGACCTCGCCGCCCTGCGCGAGGCCGCCCCGATCATCGAGCCGCAGATCGAGGAGATCCTCGACACCTGGTACGGCTTCGTCGGCTCCCACCCGTTCCTGCTCGCCTCGTTCAGCACCGCCGAGGGCCCGCACCAGGGCTACCTGGCGGCGGTCCGCGCGCGCTTCGGCCAGTGGATCCGCGACACCCTGCGCGCCGAGTACGATGACCGCTGGGTCGCCTACCAGCGGGAGATCGGCCGGCGGCACGCAGACGGCAAGAACGCGACCGACGGCATCACCGGGGCGCCCGACGTGGTGCCCTACCGGTACGTGGCCGCGCTGATCGTGCCGATCACGGTGACGATGCGGCCGTTCCTGGCGAAGGGCGCCCGCGACGCGGAGCACCTGGAGCGGATGCACCAGGCCTGGTTCAAGGCGGTGGTGCTCTCCGTGGCGCTCTGGTCGGAGCCGTACGTGCGGGAGGGCTGGTGGTAGGCCGCTGGGCCTACCGCCGGTAGCGCCGGGAGCGGTCGCGGCCGCCCGCCTGGCTCCGGCCGAAGCGAAGCGGCCCGCCCTTCCCGGCGGCCGCCGCGAAGAGGGCCAGCTCTTCCGCATCGGTGCCCACCAGTTCGCGGCGGAGCTCCACGATCCGGTCGCGCAGGGCCGCCGCCTTTTCGAACTCGAGGTTCTTCGCGGCGGCCTTCATCTGCTGCTCGAGCTCCTTCACCAGCCGCAGCAGTTCGTCCTTCGGCAGCGCGCCGGGCGCCGGGCCGGCATCGTACCCGGCCTTCTCCTCCGCGGCCTGCATCCGCACGTGGTCGGTGATGTC
Organism: Tepidiforma bonchosmolovskayae; assembly: GCF_008838325.1. GTDB lineage: Bacteria > Chloroflexota > Dehalococcoidia > Tepidiformales > Tepidiformaceae > Tepidiforma > Tepidiforma bonchosmolovskayae. Next base: position 1,265,163 of record NZ_CP042829.1, read on the forward strand.
GCGCACCGCCTTCTGGATGCTCGCCGCCTGGATGCCGTGCTTCCGGTTGTACTCCTCCTGGATCCGCCGGCGCCGGTAGGTCTCGTCGATCGCCTGCTGCATGCTGCCCGTGATGGTATCGGCGTACATCACCACCCGGCCCTCGACGTGGCGCGCGGCCCGCCCGATCGTCTGGATGAGCGACCGGTTCGAACGGAGGTACCCCTCCTTGTCGGCGTCGAGGATGCAGACGAGCGACACCTCCGGCAGGTCGAGCCCCTCGCGCAGGAGGTTGATGCCGACCACCACGTCGTACACCCCCAGCCGGAGGTCGCGCAGGATCTCCACCCGGTCGAGCGTCTCGACCTCCGAGTGGAGGTAGTGGGTCTTGATGCCCATCTCCTTCAGGTAGTCGGCCAGGTCCTCGGCCATCTTCTTCGTGAGCGTGGTGACCAGCGCCCGCTGGCCCTTATCGACCACCCGGCGGATCTCGTCCATCAGGTCGTCGACCTGGTTCTTCGTCGGCTTCACCACAATCTCCGGGTCGAGCAGGCCCGTCGGGCGGATGACCTGCTCCACCACCTGGCTGGAGACGCGGAGCTCGTAGTCGCCCGGCGTCGCGCTCACAAAAATCGCCTGGTTGATGTGGCGGTCGAACTCCTCGAAGGTGAGCGGCCGGTTGTCCAGCGCGGAGGGGAGGCGGAAGCCGTATTCGACGAGCGTCTCCTTGCGGGAGCGGTCGCCGAAGTACTGGCCCTGCACCTGCGGCAGGGTGATGTGCGACTCATCGACGACGAGCAGCCAGTCATCGGGGAAGTAGTCGAGCAGGCACCACGGCGTGGAGCCGGGTTCCCGCGCCTGCAGGTGGCGGGAGTAGTTCTCGACGCCCGGGCAGTAGCCGGTCTCGCGGAGGGCCTCGATGTCGTAGTGGGTGCGCTCCTCGAGGCGGGCCGCCTCCAGGATCTTCCCCTGCGAGCGGAGCCAGGCGAGCTGCTCCTCCAGCTCCTGTTCGATGCCGGCGATCGCCTGCTCCAGCCGGTCCTTCGTCGTCACGAAGTGCTTCGCGGGGTAGATGTCGATCTCATCGCGCTCGGCCACGATTTCGCCCGTAAGCGGGTCGAGCTCGACGATCCGCTCCACCTCGTCGCCCCAGAAGTCGATGCGGACGGCCAGCTCTTCGTAGCTCGGGAGGATGGTGAGCGAATCGCCGCGCACGCGGAACCGCCCGCGGACCACATTCTGGTCGTTCCGCTCGTACTGCATCGAGACCATCCGGCGGACGGCCTCCTGGCGGCTGAACCGTTCGCCCTTCCGGAAGCGGAGGACGAACTCCTGGTACTGGGCCGGCTCGCCGAGGCCGTAGATGCAGCTCACGCTCGCCACGATGATCACGTCGCGGCGGGTAAAGAGCGCCCGCGTGGCCGCATGGCGGAGCTTGTCAATTTCGTCGTTGATGTCCGCGTCCTTGGCGATGTAGGTGTCGGTCCGCGGGATATAGGCCTCAGGCTGGTAGTAGTCGTAGTAGCTGACGAAGTACTCGACCGCGTTCTCGGGGAAGAACTCCTTCAGCTCGGCGCAGAGCTGGGCGGCGAGCGTCTTGTTGTGGGCGAGGACGAGCGTCGGCCGGCCGGTGCGGGCGATGACGTTCGCGATGGTGAACGTCTTCCCCGAGCCGGTGACGCCGAGGAGCGTCTGGTAGCGGTCGCCCCGCTCGAGCCCCGCGACGAGCTTCTCGATCGCTTCCGGCTGGTCGCCGGTCGGCTGGAAGTCGGAGACGAGCTTGAAGGGCGCAGGCTGCGGGCGGACGATGGCCGTCATACGAACCAGTGTAGCCGACCCGCCCGCGGGCGGCGGCGGGCGACGGCGACGGCAGAGAGATGCGGGCGCATCCCGGCCTGCGCCCGCGACGGTCGGCCCGCAACGCGCCCCGATCGCTCCGTTGGCCCCTGGGGTGATCGGCGCCGGGAACCGGCCCCGCATCGTGGGCGGCCTGTGTGAACGGCGGGGGAACAGCCGGTGAACGGCCGGATCCGGCCCGCTCAGCGCCCCTTGAAGACCGGCGGCCGCTTCTCGAGGAAGGCCGCCCGCGCTTCGCGCCCGTCTTCGCTGGCGAACGCCATGCGGATGCTGGCCAGCTCCAGCCGGCACTGGGCCTCGAGGTCGATCGGCGTGGTCGCCTTCACCACCGTGCGCTTCGTCAGCCGCATGGTGATCGGCGAAACGGTCGCGCAGAGGCCCTGGCAGTACTCGGCGACGCGCGCCTCCCAGCGGTCATCGTCGACGACCTCGCCGACCAGCCCGAGGCGGAGCGCCTCTTCGGCGTCGACCGTCCTGTTCTCGAGGAGGAAGCGCATGGTCTGCTCGTAGCCGATCGCCTGGGAGAGGGTGAACGTCATGCCGCCGTCGGGCGACCCGCCGATGCGCGGGTAGCCCGCGAGGATGCGGGCGCTCCGCTTCATCAGCCGGATGTCGGTGGCCAGCGCGAGGGAGAGCCCGGCGCCGACAGCGACGCCGCTGATGGCGCCCACGATCGGCTTTTCGCACTTCTGGCGGAGGGTGAGGAGGAACTGGGAGACCCAGCCGAGGTCGTCGAGCTGGGTGTTGAGGGGCGACTTCGGGCTGTAGTCGCCGGGGCCGCGGAGGTCGAGGCCGGAGCAGAAGGCGTCGCCCGTGCCCGTGAGGCAGATGAGCCAGACGTCGTCGACGTTCATCGCCTCTTCAATGGCGGTGACCACGCCCCAGGCGAGCTCCTGGCTGAGGGCGTTCTTCACCTCGGGGCGGTTGAGGCGGATGGTCCGGACGTGGCCGGCGTCTTCGATGGCGATGAGGTTCGACACGGGGGCTGCCCTCCGGTGCAGGTGATGCCCGGACGATACACGCGTCGGTTGCAGGAAGCTACTCACCGGCGCGCAGGCGGGCCACTTCCTCGCGCAGGGCGCGGAGCTCGGCGAGCAGGTCGGCGAGGGTGGTCTCCTCCCGGGATTCGCGGACCAGGAAGGCGGCGACCGTGGCGGTCAGCGCCGAGAGCGCCGCGATGCCGAACAGCATGAGCGCCACGGCGACGCCGCGGCCCATCGGGGTGGTCGGGTAGACGTCGCCGTAGCCGACGGTGGTCATGGTCACCGCGGCCCACCAGATGGCATCGCCGAAGCTGGTAATTGTCGCGCCGGGTTCGCCTCGCTCGGCGAGGTACGCGAGGGTGGCGCCGATGACGAGCGTGCCCACCACCGCGGCGACGATCACCTTCGTGCCCCGCTGCGCGAGGATGTCCCGGATCACCTGGACGTTGAACCCGAGCGCGACCGCCACGCGGGCCAGGCGGAGCGCCCGCAGCGCCCGCAGCGGCCGGAGGAACGGCAGCAGGACCATCAGCCCTTCGAGCCAGTGGCGGCGGAGGAACTCGACCCGCCGGGGCGCGACCGCCAGCTTCACCCCGAAATCGGCGGCGAAGACGGCCCAGATCGCCCAGTCGGCCACGAGGATCGCGTCATCCCACGGCGGGCGGACGGTGACGACGGCCGGCACGATGAGCAGCGGCACCAGCGCGAGCGCGAGGATGAGGAGCGGCAGGTCGGTAAACCGTTCGATGCGGCGAAGCAGTTCTTCCCGGTCCACAGGGCAGCACCCCGGCAGAGGATCGCCCCCCATTGTGGCGAAGCCGCGGGGTTCCCGGCCCGTCGCTCACCGGCGCGCAGGCGCTACTTCGCCGCCGATTCCCCCAGCAGCCAGCGCAGCGCCGCCTCCCGCTCACGGAAGACGGCCATCACGACTCCTTCGGCGAGGCCCGCCAGCTGAATCGCCTGCCGCGCGAGCCCGAAGGCGAGGTCGCCCGGCGCGCAGACCGCCACCCGCGCGGCCCGCGCCGCCAGCTGCTCCGCCGCGGCAGCGAGGGGGCCGGCCTCCACCTCCGCCGTCTCGAGGGCCGCGGCATCGACCAGGACGCGCGCGCCGGCGGGGACATCGAGCCACGCCGCCGACGCCAGCCATTCGCCGGTCAGGCCGGCCGGCACTTCGACGACCGTGTAGCAGGGGTGTTCGCCGGCCATGCGCTGCCTCCGCTGCCGGTGGACGCGGCGGGGACCGAACCCGACGCCAGTGAGGATAGCTACGATCCGGGCCCCGCGCATCGATCAGCGCGGGGAAGGTCAGGGTGCCCGGGCGCCTCTCGCGGGCTTCTCGCGGCCGCCAATCGCCCATCTGCCCGGCGGCACGTAGACTCGCCCCCACCACACCGTTCCGGAGGATTCCCCACCATGGGCAGGCTCGAAGGGCAGGTCGCCATCGTCACCGGCGGGGCCAGCGGCATCGGCGAACAGACGGTCCGCGCGTTCGTCGCCGAAGGCGCGCGCGTCGTCATCGCCGATGTGCAGGAGGAGCGGGGCCACCACCTCGCCGAGGCGCTCGGCACCCAGGCCAGCTTCCTCCGCACCAACGTCGCCGAGGAGGACGAGGTCGCCGCCGCCGTGGACCACGCCCTCGGCCGCTGGGGCCGGCTCGACGTGATGTTCAACAACGCCGGCTTCGGCGGCGTCTCCGGGCCGATCGACGAGCTCGACATGGCCGCCTACGACCAGACGATGGCGGTCCTCCTCCGCGGCGTGTTCCTCGGGGCGAAGCACGCCGCCCGGGCGATGAAGCCGGCCCGCCGCGGGCTCATCCTGAACACGAGCAGCGTCGCCGGGCTGCAGGCCGGCTTCGGTCCGGTGGTCTACAGCGCGGCGAAGGCGGCCGTGGCCCACCTGAGCCGCTGCCTCGCGGTCGAACTGGCCGAATTCGGCATCCGCGTCAACGCCATCTGCCCCGGCGTGACGGTCACGAACATCTTTGCGGCCGGCATGGGGCTGAGCGGCCCCGCCGCCGAGGCGCTCCTCCCGCGGATCGAAACCGCCCTCGCCGACTGGGCGCCGCTCCGCCGCGCCGGTCAGCCGGCCGATATCGCGAACGCCGCCCTCTGGCTGGCGAGCGACGAAGCGAGCTACGTCACCGGCCAGGCGATTGTCGTCGACGGCGGGCTGACGGCCGGGCGCTCGCTCGAGGAGTTCGGGCAGCGGCTGGCCTCGGCGCTGGGCCTGACCCCCGAGCAGTGGCAGGCGATGCGCGACGCCGCCCGCCGCGCCCAGGCCTAGCGGAACTTCGCCGGCCGCTTCTCCTGAAAGGCGGCCACCGCCTCGCGGTGCTCGGGGGTGCTGTAGCACTCATTGATCCGGCCGTGCTCCAGCCGCATCACCTCGTTGTAGTCCGGGTTCGCGCCGTTCTTCGTGATCAGCTCCTTGATCCAGCCCATCTGGCGGTCCGGGTTCTGCGCCAGCATGTTCGCGTACTCCATCGCCGCGTCCATGAGCTGCTCATGCGGGACCACCTTCTGCACGAGCCCGGTGCGGAGCGCCTCTTCGGCGTCGACCAGCCGCCCGGTGAGGCACATATCGCTCGCCATGCCGAACCCGACGCGCTGGGTGAGGAAGTAGGTGCTGGCCAGCTCGGGCACGAGGCCCATCTTCACGAAGAACATCCCGAAGCGGGCCTGGTCGGAGGCGATGATGATGTCCATCGGCAGGATGGAGGTCAGCCCCACGCCGACGCAGACGCCGTTGACGGCGGCGATCATCGGCTTCGACGTGCGGACCAGCTCGACGTAGTTCGTGGTGTCGCGCTCCTCGCGGCGGGCCTGGCCCTGCGAATCGAGGCCGCGCTGGAAGGCGTCGCGCACGTCGGCCCCGGCGCAGAAGCCGCGGCCTGCGCCGGTCAGGATGATGGAGGCGACCTCCGGGTCGGCGTTGGCGCGCCGGAAGGCGTCGTTCCGCTCCGCGGCCATCTTCCAGGTCCAGGCGTTCAGCCGCTCCGGCCGGTTCATCGTGATGATGACGGTGTGGCCCCGCTTCTCGTAGAGGATCTGCTCGTACTCCATGGCATTGCTCCCCGCGATGATGGTGCAGGGAGCCTACGCCGCCGGGCCGCGCCTGTGAAGACGGCCCCTCAGCCCTCCCAGGCGATCTCCACGTCGTCGAAGACGACCACGTCGCCGGGCTTGATGCCGAGCCGCCGCAGCTCCTTGGCGATGCCCCACCGCTCGAGCCGGCGCATCACCTCGTCGAGCGCGCCCGGCATCCCGGTGTCCATCATCTTCACGAACGTGACCGCCGTGTAGCCGTCGACCACGTACCGGCCGTCTTCGTCGATGGTCACGACGAACCGGTCGACCGGCGCGGGCCGGATGACCGGCACCTCGGCTGGCGGCTGGCTGGCGGCCCGCGCCCGCTCGGCCGCGACGAGCGCCATCAGCTCCTCCTTGAGCGGTTCGAGGCCGGTCCCGTCGTGGGCGGAGATGACCCGCACCGGTCGCCCGAGGTGCGCCGCGAGGGCCTCCGCCGAGCGCTCCGCGGCGGCGTGGTCGAGGTCGGCCTTGGTGACGGCCACCACCCGCGCGACGTGCTCGAGGCCCGGGTCGTAGGCGCGCAGCTCGCCCTCGATCAGCTCGTAGTCGGTCACGGGGTCGGGCGATTCGCAGGAGACGACATGGAGGAGGACGCGGCACCGCCGAACGTGTTTCAGGAACTCGAAGCCGAGCCCGTACCCCTCCGAGGCGCCTTCGACAAGCCCGGGCAGGTCGGCCAGCGTGAACCGCTCCCAGCCGACGTTGACGACGCCGAGCATCGGCTCGAGGGTGGTGAAGGGGTAGCTCGCGATCTTCGGCTTCGCGTTCGAAACGGCCGCCAGCAGGGTGGATTTGCCGGCGTTCGGCAGGCCGATGAGCCCGACATCGGCGAGGAGGCGGAGTTCGAGCCGGAGCCGCCGCTCTTCGCCCTCCTGCCCCTTCTGCGAGTACCCGGGCGTCTGGTTGGTGGGCGTGGCGAACCGCTTGTTCCCCCAGCCGCCGCGCCCGCCGTGGGCCACGAGCACCTCAGCGCCTACCTCGGAGAGGTCGGCGAGGAGGTCGCCCGTCTCGGCGTCGTAGACGACGGTGCCGACCGGCACCTCGAGGTAGAGGTCCTCGCCGTTGGCGCCATGCCGGAGGTTCGGGCCGCCGTTGCCGCCGGCCCCGGCCTGGAACCGCTTCCGCGAGCGGTAGAGCTCGAGCGTGTAGACGTCGTCGACGGCGCGCAGGAAGATGCGCCCGCCGCGGCCGCCGTCGCCGCCGTCGGGGCCGCCCTGCGGCACGAACTTCTCGCGGTGGTAGCTCACGAGGCCGTGGCCGCCGTTGCCGCCTTTCACCGTGATTTCGACTGCATCGAGCATCCTGATCCCATGGAACCATGCCCTCTCATGGATTGGAAGATCTGATCAGAAGCAGGATCAGGCCGTTGGGAACGTTGGGTTCGAATCCGGCAGCCGTTGGGAAACCGTTCCGGCTGCGGACGGCGGGCGTTGGAAACCCGGTGCGGCTGGCCCCGGCTTCGGCGGCAGCGTTGGGTTCGCACGGGCCAAACCCAACGGCCGGGGCGCCAAACCCAACGGTTTCCCAACGCCGGGGCGTACGATGGTTGCACCATGCAACGTTCGAAGGAGGCCTCCCATGACTGCAACCGAGTTCGTCCCGCCCAGCGCGATGGTCGTGGTCGCCCACCCCGATGACGCCGAGTTCCTCTGCGGGGGGACGGTGGCGAAGTGGGCCGCCCGCGGCTGCGAGGTGACCTGCGTGGTCATCACGAAGGGCGACAAGGGGAGCGACGACCCGGAGATGACGACCGAGCGGCTGGCGGAGATCCGCGAGGCCGAGCAGCGCGCAGCCGGCGCCGTCCTCGGGGTGCGGAACTTCGAGTTCATGGGCTACCCCGACGGCTACCTCCAGCACACGCTCGAACTTCGGCGCGACCTCGCCCGGCTCATCCGGAAGTACCGCCCGCACTCCGTCATCACCTTCGACCCCACCAACCGCTTCCTCTCCGACACCTACATCAACCACCCGGACCACCGCGCGGCCGGCGATGCGACGCTCGACGCCGTCTTCCCGACCGCGCGCGACCGGCTCACCTTCCCCGAGCTGCTGGTCGACGGCTACGAACCGTGGAAGGTGCGGCAGGTGTGGCTCGGCGCGGCGGCCCACCCGAACGCCTGGGTCGATATCTCCGGGACGCTGGAGCTGAAGAAGCAGGCGCTGCTCTGCCACCCGAGCCAGCTCTCGCCGGAGGTGGCGCTGTTCGTCGAAGGGATGGCGCGCATGGCGGGCGAGGCGAAGGGTCTGGCCGCCGCCGAGGCCTTCCGGCGGTTCATCATCGAAGCCGACCCGGTGCACGAGGCGCCGCCCCCCGGCCGCTAACCGGACTGGCTCCCCGGCCACCCGGCAGCCTATACCACCCATACTCGCCGTCTATGGCAGAATAGGCACCCGGCGCGTCGGCGGGAGCAGCGCGCCGCATCTCCCTGCCCCTGGAGGCCTGTATGAAGCCGTGGGTGGTCGGCACCCGGCCGAGCAAGCGGTACCCGCTCTGGACGCGTGCGAACGTGGGCGAGGTCTTCCCCGACCCGGTCGCGCCGCTCTCCTTCTCGCTCCTGATGGAGAAGGACACCGAGGGCGCCTGGCGCGATGCGCTGGTGCGTATGGGTGCCTTCACCTATGACGAGTTCGACCCCGACAACATGGAGACGCTCGGGATCTTCGGCTCGTACTGCTACCTGAACGCACAGGTCACGCGTATCCTCGGGGAGCGCGCACCGGGCCTCTCGGCGCAGGCGATGGACGACCTCTTCTACGGCGCCCAGCCCGGCATCCCGCCGTACGAACCTGCCCCGGGCGACCACAACGAAGAGCGCACCGCGGCGCTTGCGAAGACGTTCGAGTGGGCGATGACGGTCCAGCACCTGGAGCGCCCCGCCCTCGACGCGAAGCGGGTCGCCGGGCTGCGGGCTGCCCGCCCCGAGCTGGAGAACCTCTCGAACGAGGCGCTCTGGGCTTACGGCAAGGGGATCGCGCTCGCCAACCACCGGCGACTCTTCTCCGAGCACATCTTCACCACCTTCATCTCGACCGTGCCCGTGGGCGCCGTGACGCAGATCTGCGCGGCGGTGGGCCGGCCCGCCGATGCCCTCCGCGTCATCCAGGGCGTGGGCGACGTGGAATCGGCCGCGCCCTCGCTCGCCATGTGGAAGCTCGGCCGGATGATCGCCGCCGACCGCGAGCTGACGGCCGCCTTCGACGCCGGCGTCGAGGGGGTGCTCGACCGGATTCGCGGCCTGGGCGAGAACGGCCAGCGCTTCCTCGAGGCCTTCGATGCCTTCCTCTACGACTACGGCTGCCGCGGCCCGAACGAATGGGAGAGCCGCTGCCACACCTGGGAGACGAAGCCGGAGCTGGCGCTGGCCGCCATCGACCGGATGCGGTTCGCGCCCGAGAGCGCCTCGCCGGAGGCGCGCCAGAAGGAGCTCGCGGCCGAGCGCGAACGGGTGACGCAGGAGATCGCGGCGATGCTCGCCGGCGACCCGCAGAACCAGGGCCTCTTCCTCGCCGCCGCCAATGCCGCCCGCGTCTTCCAGGCCGGCCGCGAACGGACCAAGACGAACAACATCCGGATGATCCATGAGGTCCGGATGGCCCTCCATACCATCGGCCGGCGGATGGTCGCCGCCGGGCACCTCGACGACGTCGGCGACTACGCCTTCCTCCTCGCCGAGGAGTTCGACGACTGGCTGCAGAACCCGGCGAAGTACGCCTCGACCATCCGGGAGCGGAAGGCGCTCTACGAGGAGTACGCCAGCCGGCAGGAGCCGTTCGCCTTCTGGGGCGAAATTCCCGACCCGGAGACCTGGCCGAAGAAGGCCGATGTCGCCATCGAGCCGGTGAAGCCGGGCGAGGTGCTCCAGGGCTTCCAGGGCTGCGCCGGGAAGGCGACCGGGCGCGCCCGCGTCGTCCTCGACCCGCTCGACCCGCGGGGCCTCGAACCGGGCGACATCCTCGTGGCCCCGATTACCGACCCCTCGTGGACGCCGCTCTTCGTGCCGGCCGCGGCCGTGGTGGTCGATGTCGGCGCCGCCCAGAGCCACGCCATGATCGTGAGCCGCGAGCTCGGCATCCCCTGCGTGCCCTCCGTGACGAACGCCACGAAGCGGATCCCCGACGGCGCGACCATCACCGTCGACGGCGACGCCGGGACCGTGACGGTCGTGGCGCTGCCCTGAGGTGCCGGCCATGGATGTCGTCTGCCTCGCTGACCCGCTCCCGGCGGGCGCCGATGCGACGCGCCTGCTCGGCGGCAAGGCGGCCGGCCTCGTCACGATGACGCAGGAGCTCGGCCTGCCCGTCCCGCCGGCCTTCACCGTGACGACGGAGGTTTGCCGCCGGTTCCTCGCGGAAGGGTGGCCTGCCGGCCTCGACGACGCGGTCCGGGCCGCCCTCGGCCGGCTCGAGGCGGCCACCGGCCGCACCTTCGGCGGCGGCGAGCGCCCGCTCCTCGTCTCCGTCCGCTCCGGCGCACCGGTTTCGATGCCGGGGATGATGGACACGCTCCTCAATGTCGGGATGACCCCGACGGTCCGCGAGGCCCTTGCCCGCGAAAGCGGCGACCCCCGCTTTGCGGCCGATACGTGGCTCCGGTTCGTGCGCGGCTACGCCGCCATCGTCCTCGGCCTGCCCGAGGACGAGGTGAACCACGCCGCCATGCACGATGACACGCCCGCGGGCCTCCTCGCCGCGGCCGGCCGCGTCTGCGCCCTCGCCGACCGGTTCGGCGGCATCCCCGCGGACCCGTTCGCGCAGGTGACCGAGGCGATCCGCGCCGTCTTCCGCTCCTGGGAGTGCGACCGCGCCCGCGTCTTCCGTGAACGGGAGGGGATCGACGGCACACTCGGCACGGCCGCCACGGTGCAGGCGATGGTCTTCGGCAACCTGGACGAGCGCTCGGGCACGGGCGTGGCCTTCACCCGCGACCCCTCGACCGGCGCCCGCGGCGCCTTCGGCGACTACCTCGCCCGGGCCCAGGGCGAAGATGTGGTGGCCGGCACCCACGCCGTCAGCGGGCTCGAAGCGCTGCGCAGCCAGCTCCCCGCGGTCTACGACGAGCTGCTCCGCCACCTGGACCGGCTCGAGCGGCACTACCGCGACATGTGCGACGTCGAGTTCACCGTCATGGGCGGCGCGCTCTACATCCTCCAGGTGCGCGTCGGGCGGCGCAGCCCGCTGGCGGCGGTGCGGATCGCGGTCGACATGGCCGAGGACCCGACGTTCCCGCTCACCCGGCGCGAAGCCGTCGAGCGCGTCGGCGCCGAGACGCTCCAGGCCCTCGCGAAGCTCGGCGGGGTCGACCCGGCGGCCGCACCCATCGGGCGGGGGCTCGCCGTCTCGCCCGGCGTGGGCGCCGGCGTGCTCTGCTGCGATGCCGGCCGGGCGGCCAGCCTCGCCGCGCAGGGCGTGAGCGTGGTCCTGGCCCGGCCCGAGACCTCCCCCGCCGACGTGCACGGCATGGTGGCCGCGGCCGGCCTCGTCACCACAACGGGCGGGGTGGTGAGTCACGCCGCGGTGGTAGCCCGTGGCTGGGCCATTCCCGCCGTCTGCAGCCTGCAGGACGCCGTCGTGGAGGAGGACGCCCTCGTGGTCGGCGGGCGCCGCATCGCGGAAGGGGAGTGGGTCACGGTCGACGGGACGCGCGGGCTGCTGTTCGCCGGCGACTGCCGGGCCGATGGGGCCGCCGACATCCCCGAAGTGCGGCTGCTGCGCCAGTGGGCCGCCGAGCTGGCCGAGGCCGGCCCCGGCGACGGCGCCGCGGCTGCCCCTGCCGGGGCCCGGCCCGTGAGCCGGTTCGACGTCCTGCGGGCGCTCGGGCTGAAGGGGCTGGCCGCCGCCGAGCGGGTCGCCGCCGTGCTCGACGCGGACGCCGGGGCCGTCGAGGCGGAGCTCCGGGCCGCCGCCGAGGCCGGGCTGGTGCGGGAGACGCCGCGCGGCTTCGCCATGCTGCCGGCCGGGCGGGATGCCGTCCTTGAGGCGCTAGCCGCCGAGCGGGCCGCCATCGACCCGGCCGCGATTGATGCGGCCTTCGCGGCCTTCGATGCGCTCGACCGGGAGTTCAAGGCGCTGGTCAGCGGCTGGCAGCAGGCCGCGCCGGCCGAAGCTGACGCCGCCTGGGCTGCGGCACTCTCCGGGCTCGAGCAGCTGCACGCCCGGCTGGGGCCGGTGGTGGCGCAGGCTGCCGGGCTCGTGCCGCGGCTGGCGCCCTTCGCGGGGCGGTTCGAGCAGGCGCTGGCGGCCGTCCGGGCCGGCGACCGGTCGATGCTCGCCTCGCCGCTCAAGGAGAGCTACCACACCGTCTGGTTCGAGCTGCACGAGGAGCTGATCGCCCTGAGCGGGCGCCGCCGGGAGGAGTAGGCAGCCGGCTGCGCTATCCCTAGCGGGCCTGGCCGGCTTCGCGGAGCAGGCGGAGGAACTCGGGGTCGCCCTGGAGGATCGCGAGGCGCGGGTCGGCGGCAGCCTCGCGGGCGTAGCCGCGGTCGAGGGCGAGCGCCCGCTGCACGTGGCGGAGCGCCTCCTCGCGGTTGCCCATGGAGGCTGCGGCCTGGGCTGCCCCGTAGTGGGCGGCGGGGTCGTCGGGGTCGAGCCCGGCGGCGGCGAGGAAGTCGAGCAGCGCCGCCGCGGCGTCGCCGCTGTGGAGGTGGGCGAGCCCGCGGTTCACCATGACCGTCGTGTCGCCGGGGTCGACCGCCAGCGCGGCGTCGAAGTCGGCCAGGGCAGCGGCGTAGTTGCCGCGGTAGAGGTGGAGCATACCGCGGTTGTTCAGGGCGTCCGGGTCGTTCGGCTGGAGCTCGAGCGCGCGGTTGTAATCGGCCAGCGCCTTCTCGAACTCGCCCGAGCGGGTGTAGGCGTTGGCGCGGTTGTAGTAGGCCGCCGTGAGGTCGGGGTCGAGCTCGATGGCGGCGGTGTACCGGTCGATGGCAAGCGCGAACTGCCCGACGTTGAAGTAGACGTTCCCTTCGTCGACGTAGGACTCGGCAGAGCGCCGCGGGGGCCGCTGGATGGGGGCAGGCTGGAGCTCGCCCAGGGCCGCTTCGAGGCTGGCGGGGAGCGGCTCCTCAGCTTCGGCCGGCGGGGGCCCCGGCGCGGCCGCCGGCCGGCCGGTCACCTCCGCGCCGGAGGCATCGAGCGCCTCGTCGACGGGCGGCGCGCCGGGCGGCGGAGCCATGCCTTCGTTGGCGGCGTCGGCGGCCTGGCGCTCCAGCTCTCCTGCGGCCGCGGGCGGCGCCTCCGGCTCGGGCATGGCGGCCAGCTCTTCGAAGCGGGAGAGGATGACATCGGGCTCCGCCGGGGCGGGCGCCTCCTCCGCGGGGAGCGGCTCGGCGGCCGGTTCGGCCTCGTCTTCGATCGGCAGGATGAGCGGCTCTGCGCCGGGTTCGGCCCCGGCCAGCATGGCGGCGAAGTCGGGGTCCTCGCGCGCCTCCGCCGCTTCGGGGGGTGCGATGCCGCCGAAGGTGCCCGTGAACGCCTGCTCGAGCTGTTCGAACTCGGCGACGGCGCGCTCCAGCTCGGCGGCCTCGGCGAAGAGCTGCCGCACGGCTTCATCGCTGAGCTCCTCCGGCGCTCCGGCGGCCGGCGCTGCGGCGGGGCCTGAGCCTGCGTCCGGCTCCTCGACGATTGCCGGTTCGGCGGGCGGCTCGGGCTCCACGACGTGCCCCGTCTCGTCGATGGCGACATCCACCGCGGGCTCCCAGTCGGGGGCGCGCATCCCTTCGGCCTCGGCGTCGGCGATCTCCTGTTCGAGCGCCTCGTCCTCGTCGATGGTGAGGACCGGTTCGACGGCGGGCGGCGTCCAGCCGGGCTCGGGGGCCGGCCAGCTCCGCCCCCGCCGCCGCACGGCCAGCACGGCGACAGCGGCCGCCCCGGCGAGGATGGCGACGACGATGAGCAGGCGGAGCAGGCGGCGCATCAGGCGCCTCCGCGGGCGGCTTCGCGTTCGAGCAGCTCCTCGGTCACCAGCCGCAGCGCCTCGTAGAGGTAGAGCACCTGGTCGCGCGGGTGGAGCTCCACCTTTTTGAGGGTCTCCTTGCGGGCCGTGACCGGGTCCCACGAGCCGGTCAGCTCGATGCTCTCGTGGTCGATGCCCATCTGGAGTTCGTACAGCTCGCCGTCTTCGGCGACGACAATGCAGCCGACATCGGGGTTGTTGGCGAGGGGGCCGATATCGACCTCGATCGCGTTCGTGAAGAGGGCGTTCGGGAAGGGAGGGAAGGGGCGGAGCTCGGCCGCCGCCTCGCGGAGGAGGTCGGCGAGCTGGAACGCGGCCCGCTCCAGGATGGCATCGGCCTGCGCTTTGCGGCGGAGTGCTTCACTGGCCATACGGCCGCAGTATACGTCTCCGGTGCGGCCGGGTCTGCGGGCCATTGCGGGCTGCATACCGCGGGCCCGCGGGACTGTCGTCCGCTGGTGCGGCCGGCGGGTGTAGACTGGGGCACCCGGGCAGGAAATGTTTACCCATCTGCACACCCACACCGAATACTCGCTGCTCGACGGCATGAGCAAGATCGGGCCGCTCATGGACCGGGTGAAGGCGCTCGGGCAGGTGGCCATCGCCATGACCGACCACGGCGCCCTCTACGGCGCCATCGACTTCTACCGGGAGGCCACGGCCCGCGGCATCAAACCGATTATCGGCGTCGAGGCCTACGTCGCGCCCGGCAGCCGCTTCAGCCGGGAGAAAAGCGAGAGCTCGCCCTACCACCTCGTCCTGCTGGCCCGGAACCTGGCCGGCTACAAGAACCTGATCGCGCTCGTCACGAAGGCGAACCTCGAGGGCTACTACTACAAGCCGCGCATCGACCGGGAGCTGATCGAGAAGCACTGCGAGGGGCTGACCGTCCTCTCCGGCTGTCCCTCCTCCGAGTTCCACCGTCGGGTGCAGGAGGGCGACCGGGAGGGGGCCATCGCCGTCGCGAAGTACTACCGCGAGGTGTTCGACGGCCATTACTACCTTGAAGTGCAGGACCACGGCGACGAGAAGTTCACCCGCCTCAACCCGGTCATCGCCGACATCGGCCGCGAGCTCGGCATCCCTGTGGTGGCCACGAACGACAGCCACTACACCTTCCCGGAGGACGCCGAGGCCCACGACATCCTCCTCTGCATCGGCACCAACGCCACAGTCGACCAGCGCGATCGGTACCGGTTCGACGGCCACGGCTACTACCTGAAGAGCGAGGAGGAGATGCTCCGGCTCTTCCCCGAGAACCCGGAGTTCATCACCAACACGATGCTCGTGGCCGACGAGTGCGACCTCGAGCTGAAGTTCGACCGGCAGCTCCTCCCCGAGCCGCCGGTGCCGCCCGGCCGCACGAGCGACGACTACCTCGCCGAGCTCTGCTTCCGCGGGCTGCGCGAGCGGTTCGAGGTCGTCACCCCGGAGCTCGAGGAGCGGCTCCGCTACGAGCTCGATGTCCTCCGCCAGACCGGCTTCACCGACTACATGTTCGTGGTGAAGGAGATCGCCGATTACGCCCGGAAGTCGGGCATCCGGATGGGCGTCCGCGGCTCGGCGGCGGCCTCCCTCGTGCTCTACGTGCTGAAGGTCACGGATATCGACCCGGTGGCGAACCGGCTCGTCTTCGAGCGGTTCCTCAACATCGAGCGGCGCGAGATGCCGGACGTGGACTTCGACTTCGCCGACGACCGGCGCGACGAGATGATCCGGTTCGCCTATGAGCGGTACGGGCGCGACCGGGTGGCCCAGATCATCACCTTCGGAACGCTCGGCGCGAAGGCCGCAATCCGCGACGTGGGCCGCGCGCTCGGCCTCTCCTACGCCGAGACCGACCGGGTGGCCCGGCTCGTGCCCGATGTGCTCCACATCACCCTGCCGGAGGCCCTCGAACAGTCGCCCGAGCTGCGCGAGGCCTACGAGGGCGACCCGAAGGTGCGCCGCCTTGTCGATACCGCGAAGCGGCTGGAGGGCGTGGCCCGGCACGCGAGCACCCACGCGGCCGGTGTGGTCATCTCCCGCGACCCGCTCATCGAGCACGTACCGCTCCAGCGCCCTACCCGCGGCGACGAGGACAGCATCCCGATGACCCAGTTCGCCATGGAGCAGGTGGCGAAGATCGGGCTGCTGAAGATGGACTTCCTCGGCCTCTCGAACCTCACCATCCTCCAGCGGGCCACCGACCTCATCCGCGAAACGACCGGCGAGGCGATCGACCTCGTCCGCCTCCGCGACGGCGACCCGAAGACGATGGAGATGCTCGGCAAGGGCGAAACGTTCGGGGTGTTCCAGCTGGAATCGGCCGGGATGCGGCGGTACATCCAGGAGCTGCAGCCCACAAACATCGCCGACCTCTGCGCGATGGTCGCCCTCTACCGGCCAGGCCCGATGCAGCACATCCCGCGCTACATCGACGGCAAGCACGGGCGCGTGCCGATCACCTACCCGCACCCCGACCTGGCCGACATCCTCGACGAGACGTACGGCGTCATCGTCTACCAGGACCAGGTGCTCCTCATCGCCCGGAAGTTCGCCGGCTACACCCTCGGCCAGGCCGACATCATGCGGAAGGCGATGGGCAAGAAGAAGGCCGAGATCATGGCCGAGGAGCGCGGCCGGTTCATCGCCGGGGCCGTCGCCAAGGGGTACCGCGAGGAGGATGCCCGGGCCGTCTTCGACCTGATCGAGCCGTTCGCCGGCTACGCCTTCAACAAGGCGCACAGCTGGTGCTACGGCCACATCGCCTACCAGACGGCCTACCTGAAGGCGAACTACCCGGTCCAGTACATGACGGCGCTCCTCCAGCTGGCGAAGAACGCGCCCGATACCCACGCCCGCATCGCCGCGGCCGTGGCCGAGTGCTCGAAGCTCGGCATCGAGGTGCTCCCGCCCGATGTGAACGCCAGCCAGGACAACTTCTCGGTGGAGCGCCGCCCGGATGGTTCGATGGCGATCCGGTTCGGGCTCGGCGTCATCAAGAACGTCGGCTCGGCGGCCGTGGAGGGCATCATCGCGGCCAGGGAGCAGGGCGGCCCCTACCGCGACATCGAGGACTTCTGCCGCCGGGCCGACCTTTCCTCGGCGAACTCCCGCGTCCTCGAACACCTCGCGAAGGCCGGCGCCTTCGACATGCTCGGCGGGCCGCCGGGCCCCTACAACCGCGCGACGCTGGCCGCCCACGCCGAGCGGCTCATCGGCCTCGCGAAGCGCGAGCGCGAACTGCGCGAATCCGGCCAGGCGACGATGTTCGACCTCTTCGGCAGCCAGGTCGAGACGCCGCTCCCGGCGCTCGACCTCGAGCCGGTGCCCCAGAAGCGGGAGGACCTCCTGGCCTGGGAGAAGGAGCTGCTCGGGGTCTACGTCTCCGACCACCCGTTCAAGTCGGTCGCCCCGGAGGTGGCCCGCTACACCACCCACAGCCTGGCCGACCTCGGACCGGAGCTGGCCGGGCAGACGGTGACCATCGCCGGGATGCTGACGCGCGTGCAGGCCCGCTTCACCCGGGACGGCCGGAAGTTCTACCTCGCCGAGCTGGAGGACCTCTCGGGCACGGCCGAGCTGACGGTCTGGAGCGACACCATCGAGCTGACCGGCGAGGAGGCCTGGGCCGAGGGGCGCGTCCTCGTCTGTTCGGTCGAGGTGCGCGACCGGGGCGACCGCGGTGTGAGCTACTCAGTCCGCAAGGCCGCCCCGTTCGACCCCGAGTCGGGGACGGCGGCCGGGTTCGCGGCGAACCAGTGGCAGGTGGAGGCCGCGCCCCGGCGCGCCGCTCCTGCCCCCGCGGCCGAGCAGACCGCCACGCGCGGGAACGGGCAGGGGCCGGCGCGCCCCCAGGCGAACGGCAGCGGGGGGAACGGGAACGGCGGCTACCGTGCCGCCGGCCCCACAGCCGAAGCGAGCCGCCCGGGGGTGACGCCCCCGGTCGAAGGCGAAGCCGTCCGCCTCGCGATCACGCTCATCGAGACCGACGACGTGCTCACCGACGAGGCGCTGCTCAAGGCGGTGGTGGAGCTGCTCAAGCGGCACCCGGGCAGGGATGAGGTGCGCGTCGTAATCCGCGACACGGCGGGGGAGGAGACGGAGTTCGACTTCCCGCGGGCGAACGCCACCGAAGAGCTGGCCCGGAGCCTGCGCAACCTGGTGGGGAACCGGGGCACGGTCCGCCTCACTGGCGGCGCGAAGGTGGCCGGGGCGGCGTAAGGGGGCGGGGCTCAGGCCTTCAGCAGGCCGGCCTTACGGGCGTCGTCGAGGAACCGTTCGATCCCGGCGTCCGTGAGCGGGTGCTTCAGCATCTGCGGGAGGAGCGACGGCGGGATGGTTGCGATGTGGGCGCCGGCCAGCGCTGCCTGCGTCACGTGCAGCGGGTGGCGGAGGCTCGCCGCCAGCACCCGCGCCTTCAGCCCGTGCGTCTCGACGATCTCGACGCACTGGCGCACCAGCTCCATCCCGTCGTGGCCGACATCGTCGAGCCGGCCCACGAACGGCGAGAGGTAGGCCGCCCCGGCGAGCGCCGCGAGGAGCGCCTGGTTCGCCGAGAAGATGAGCGTCACGTTGACCCGGATGCCTTCCCTGCTGCAGCGGTGAATCGCCTCGAGCCCTTCGGCGTCGATCGGGATCTTCACCACCACGTTCGGGTGCCAGCTGGCGAGCTCGCGCGCCTCGGCGACCAGCTCGTCCGCCGTGCGCGAAATGCACTCCGCCGAGATGGGACCATCGATGACCGCCGCAATCTCCTGGATGCGCTGGCGGTAGCTGACGCCGCCCTCCTTCGCGAGCAGGCTGGGGTTGGTGGTCACGCCGCTGATGACGCCGTAGCGGGCGGCGGCGCGGACCTCGTCGATGGAGGCGGTATCGAGGAAGAGCTGCATGGCGGGCATCCCCGGGGCTGGCGTTGCGTGCTCCCTGCATGGTACGGGAGCGGCGGATTACGGGGATGACGCCCCCGGGGCCGGGAGACGACGGCGGCCCCCCGCCGGAGAAGAGGGGGCCGCCGTCGGGAGTCCAGGTGTCCGCCTGAGGGGAACGCAGCAAGAGGAGGGCGTCGACCTGGTGCCTGCGGGCGGCGCAGGGGCCCTGGAACCCTGAGCCGCGCCACACGCAACATATTAGGCGCAACTAACACTGCATGCAAGAAGCTGCTGAATCATATGCCCGGTGTGTGCGAAATCGGCCGCGGGGGAGGGGTGGCGGCGCCGCACCCGCCCTTCCCGAATCTTTCGCCGTTTCTTCCGCGAACCCGTGGGCGCCCGTACACTCGGACGAGCAACGCCCCCGGGAAGGTTCGGTATGCCCCGCCTCCGTACGCTGGCCGTCTGCGCCATCGCGTCCCTCCTGCCCCTTGCCGCGGCCTGCGGCGACGGTGCCGCCGATACCCCGGCAGCGGCCGGCAAGACGCCCACCGTCGAGACCACGAACCCGGGCGTCAGCCCCCGGCTCGACCCGCCGGCGAGCAAGTATGTCGTCCGCGTCGAAGACCTCGGCACCAACTGGATTACCGATATCCCCAGCACCCTCACCGTCGATGCCGCCGCCTACGCCCAGACGGCCGTCTTCAAATCGGCCGGCGACGGCGAAAAGCTGCTGAAGGACTGGGGTTACCAGGGCGGCTACCAGACCGGGTATTCGCCCGAAGGGCGCGACACCGCCGTCCTCAACGGCGCCTACTACATCCGCACCGAGTGCCACCTCTTCGCCCAGGAAGCGGGGGCGAAGCAGGCGTACGACTACTTCGTGAAGTTCGCCGCCGGGCAGCCGGGCATGCAGCCGGTGAGCATGGCCCGCGTCGGCAACCAGAGCGCCGCGTACGTGATGACCCTCGGCACGATCGGGAAGTCGAGCATCGCCGCGGTCTACCACCAGGTCATCTTCCAGCGGGGCAACCTCGTCTGCGTGGTCCTCACCAAGGGCGCCGAGCCGTTCATGAAGGTGGACGCGGCCCGCGAGATCGCCCTCATCAGCGATAAGAAGGCGCTCGGCCAGCTCGATGCGCCGGTGCCGACGCCGACCAGCAACTACACGCCGGCGGCCGGGAACTGATGGCACGACGGAAGCGTCCCTCGCAGCCGGTCCTGGTGCTCCTTGCCGGGCTCGTGGTGATTGCGGCGGCCGCCGTCGGCACGCTCCTCCTCACCAGCGGCGGCGATGGGAACTCCGGCGGCAGTGCGAACGTTGGTACGAACGTGAAGGAGCCGACGCCAGCCAGCAGCGGCGGCCTCGCCGGCGGCCCCGAGCCGACGGTCCAGCTGCCGGCCAGCAAGTACGCCCCGCTCCTCTCGGAGATGCCGCCCGAGATGAAGGTGAACGTCTCGGAGACGTTCGCGATGAACCTCGGCACCTTCTCCGCGTCCTACTGGTTCGACACGAACGCCCAGGGCGAGGAGCTTGCGAAGCAGTGGCGCATCCTCGACGGCTACCAGGTCCAGTACGACCCTGTCGGCCTGGCAGCCCAGGTCGCCAAAGGGGGCTACTACGCGTGGGCCGAGGTGTACCTCTTCGAAAACCCGGCCGGGGCGAAGCTCGCCTACGACTACCTCGAAGGGCGGCTTGCGGCCCGCAAGGGGAGCGAGCGCGCCCAGGCGAAGCCGCTCGGCAACCAGTCCGCCGCCTTCCGCTACGCCGGCCCGACCATCGGGACGACCGACATCCCGTCGGTCTATCATCGCTTCGTTTTCCGACGGGGCAACGCCGTGGTCGCCATCCAGACCTTCGGCGCGGTCCCGTACATGTCGACCGACCAGGCCCGCGAACTCGCGCTCCTGGTCGATGCCAAGCTCCTCGGCCAGGCGCCGGCCGTGGAGCCGACGCCGATCCCAACCCCGGCTATCGGAGTGATCGGCAACTGACGGCCTGAGGGCGGAAGGAGGCCCCGTGCGACGACGCTGGTTTGCCATTCTCCTGGCAGTAGCGGGGATCAGCGGCGCAGCGGGAGCGGCGGGCAGCAGCCCGGCGCCTGCGGGGGCCGACCCGGCGCAGCCCCCGGCGGCCTACATCGCGGTGCAGTTCGATACAGCCCTCCGCGCCCAGGCCCGCCAGGAGTGGATGCCGCCGCCCACCCTCGCGGAGCAGGGCTTCGCCTCCATCCCCGTGCCGCCCGGCCGCGACCCCGCGGAGTTCGCCGCCGAGATCTCCCGCGCACCCAACGTTGTGAGCGCCGTGCCCGATGCCCCGGTGCGGGCGGCGGAAATCCCGAACGACCCGTACTACCTCGGCTCCGGCAGCGGGCCGAACCAGGCGCAGTACCTCGCCGCCATCGGGGCGCCTGCCGCGTGGGACCTCCACACCGGCTCGCGCGAGGTCATCGTGGCCGTGATTGATTCCGGGCTCGACGTGCGCCACCCCGAGTTCGCGGGCCAGCTCTGGGAGAACCCGGTCGACAACGGGAGCGACGGCATCGACCGCGACGGCAACGGCTGCATCAACGACCGGTACGGCTGCCGCTTCATCAACCTGACGCAGGTGAACGCCGCGATGTGCGGCTACACCAGCTCGACGCCGACGGGCGCCATCCTCGACGACATGCCGAGCAGCCACGGCACGCTGGTGGCCGGCATCATCGGCGCAGCGGGCGATAACGGCATCGGCGTGACCGGCGTCGCCTGGAAGGTGCGGCTGCTGACGGTCAAGGCGCTCGACTGCCGCGGCGAAGGGTTCATGACGCGCATCGCCGAGGCGATCGTCTATGCCGTGCGGCAGGGGGCGCGCGTCATCAACATCAGCATCGCCTCCGACCCGCCCCACACCCAGGCCGATATCCCCGCCCTGCGGGCAGCCCTCCAGCTCGCCCAGGACAGCGGGGTCATCGTGGTGGCGGCGGCCGGCAACCATGCGGCAGGGCAGCCGGCCGGGGTGGCGTATCCCGCGGCCTACACCCAGTATCCGAACCTGATCGCGGTCGGCGCGGCGAACAACCTGGACGGCATGACCTGGGCGAGCTACAGCAACTACGGCCCGGCGATCGACTTCGCCGCCCCCGGCAACCGGCTGCTCTCGACCACCCGCACCGATGTCGGGCTCTCGAACCCGTACGCCGAGATCGGCGAGCCGAACGGCGGCTTCCAGGGCGGCACCAGCTTCGCGACGCCGCTGGTGAGCGGCATGTTCGCCCTCCTCATCTCCCGCAACACCAGGCTGAGCGCCGATGACTACATCGCCGCGGCCCGGGCTGCGGCCACGCCGGCGCCGCCCGCGCCCCACGGCCAGAACTGGGCCGGCAGCGGCATCATCAATATCGGCGGGGCCGTCGCCCGCATCCCGCTCTCGTTGACGGGCGTGCCCCAGCACGACTGGCGCGACGTCCCCGGCGGGACGGTTATCGAGGCGCGGGTGGGCACAGCGGTCTGCGGTTCGACCACGGCGATCGCGGCGGGGCCGGTTTCGACCTTCACCGTCAAGGTGAAGAGCGCCGCCGAGCAGCCGGGCTGCGGCGCCCCGGGCGCGACGGTCGAACTGGTCATCGGCGGGCTGGCCGCGAAGCCGACCGTCACCTGGGGCGGGCGGAACACCGACCTCGGCGTGGCCGGCCTGTTCGTGAGCAGCGTCTCGCCGCCGCCGGGGTCGGTGGTGGTGCAGACCATCGGCAGCGGCTGGTCGAACCTCGCGCACCTCGAGGCGACGGGCCCCCTGCCGGGCGCGGCCTCGACCCTGCCGCTGCCGTGGAACGCCATCTACCGGTGGGACCCGCTGAAGTGGGCGTTCAGCGAGGCCGAGGGAGTGCTCGGCGCCTACCGGCGGTTCATCCGCGGAGCGCCGGGGGCCGTGAGCGATTACCCGGTCATCCAGCAGTACGACGCCTACTGGGTTGATGCCCCGGCGGCGAACGTTGCCTCGCTCAACCCGAACCCCGCGCCCGGGCGGACCATCCAGCTGGCGGCGGGCTGGAACAACATCACCTACACCGGGCAGTCCCGGGCCGTGGCTGACGCCCTCTCGAGTATCGCCGGGAAGTACACGCAGGTTTTGCAGTACGACAACGCCAGCGGCCGCTGGCTGAGCTACCTCCCGGGCCAGCCGCGCTACCTGAACGATTTCGGCGGCCTCTTCACCCTCCGGGTCTACTGGGTCTACATGAAGGAGCCCGGCACGCTCGTGATGCAGTAGCCGGGGCTGCCCCGCCCCGGTGCAGCCCCTCCCCGGGGGAGGAGGGAGCCCCGCCCCGGTGCAACCCCGCCCCGGGGGAGGAGGGAGGCCCCGCCCCGGTGCAGCCCCGTCCCGAGGGAGGAGGGAGCCCCGCCCCGGTGCAACCCCGCCCCGAGGGAGGAGGGAGCCCCGCCCCGCGGTCTGCCCCGCCCCGAGGGAGGAGGGAGCCCCGCCCCCGCCCCCTCCTCCCCACTCCCTCCCCGCAGTGCCGCCCGGGCCTTGGAGATCGCGGCGACCCCTGCCCACGCTCCGGGGAGCACGCTTTCCCCGGAGGTCAAGGCCCGGTGCCGTACCAGCTTCCCCTGCCCGATGTCCCGCTGCCGCTGCAGCTCCGCCAGCTCGACCACGACCGGATGGCCCGGTACCGCGAGAACCTGGCCTTCTACCAGGGCCGCCACTGGACCGGCCGGGGACGCCGCGGCGAGCGACGCCTCACCTTCAACTACGCCCGCGCCATCGTCGATAAGGTCACCGGCTACCTCCTGGCCGGCGCCGCTGTCCAGGTCGTCGGCGACGATTCCCCGGCCGGCATCGAGCGGGCCCGCGCGGCCGAGCAGGCCCTCCGGAGGGTGGAAGCGGCCAACGGGCTGAGCCAGCTCGACTTCGAGACCGAGCTCGATTGCGCCATCCTCGGCGACGGCGCCTACCGGGTCGCCTGGGACGCCGCGGCCGGCGAGGTGCGGGTCACCGCGCCCGATGTCCAGGGCCTCTTCGCCTGGCGCGACCCCGGCGACCCTGCCCGGCTCACGGGCGTCGCCCACCGCTACCGCGCCGGCGATGAGGAGCTGGTCGAATGGTGGTCGGCAGAAACGTTCGAACTCTGGCGGGGGTCGGAGCTGGCCGAGCGGCTGCCGAACCCGTACGGCTTCATCCCCTACGTCATCTTCCCGAACCTGCGGGAGCCGAAGGAGCCCTGGGGCGCCAGCGACCTCCCGCCCGTGATGGAGGCGAACCGGGAGCTGAACCGCGCCTTCAGCCAGCTCAGCCAGGTGCTCGAACTCTCGGGCAACCCGATCGCCGTGCTCGAAGGCGTCACCGGCTCGGAGGACATCACCGTCGAGCCGGGCGCCATCTGGGAGGTGCCCGAGGATGCGCGGGCCTACCTGCTCGACCTTCTCCAGGGCGGAGGGGTCGCCCTCCACACGGCCTACATCGACCTGCTCTACCGGGTCATCCACGACCTCGGCGAGTCGCCGCGCACGGCCTTCGGGCACAATCCGCAGGGGTTAAGCGGCGTGGCGCTGAACATGGAGCTCGACCCAATTGCACGGAAGGTGGAGCGGAAGCGGCGGATCCGCACGGCGGTCTACGAACGGCGGGCGTGGATGGTGCTGCAGCTGCTGGCGCGGTTCGCCGGGCTGGAGGTGGAGGGGCTGCGGCCGGTGATGCAGTGGGGGCCGGTGCTGCCGGCCGACCGTTCGCGGCAGGTGCAGGATGCCCGGGCGCTCGTGGAGGCCGGGATCATCTCCCGGCGGACGGCCGCGGCGAGCCTCGGCATCGACGACCCCGAGCTCGAGCGTGCCCTCGTCCGCGAGGAGGCCGGCTGAGGGCTACTATGCTCCCCCGGTGAGGCGGCGGAGGTACTCCGCGCGAATATCCGCAAGGGTCCTGTCACCGCACATCCAGTAGCCCCAGCCGTTGGCCGCTGTGTCGCGCACGGCCCGGGCCGCGATTGAGGGATTCGTATACGCCTGCCCGTTCACCTGGATCCCGTCCGGGCGGACGAAACCTTCGCCAAAGCTGGAACCGATCTGGATCGTGAGGCGGTCACCGACCCTGAGGAGCCCGGCGCCGACCAGGTCGGCGATGGTGACCCGTGAGCCGTCGGGCTTGAGCGGGAAGTTAACCTTCCGCTTCGCAGCCTGGGCGCCGCCAGGTTCCGCGGCCGCCGGCGGTGCGGGCGCCGCAGCGGAACCGGAGCCCTCCGGCGCGGGAGACCCGGCTGCCTTCGCCTCGGCGCCAGGTCCATTGGCCGCGGCAGGGCTCCGGCGGGTTCGCCCCATCAGCTTGTCGATGATTTCGACCACAGCCTGGCCGGAGATCCGCTCGCCGAACCGGGACCGGACTGCCCGGCGGAGCGCCTGGACGGCCTGGGAGTCAGGATTGGACAGTTCATCGGCCACGACGCGCTCCGCGAGCAGCCGGCTCAGCGGATTTGCGCTGGCCAGCGACTCGCGACTGAATAGCCGGAGCACCTCCCACGCCTCCAGTACCTCGTCCTCGGAGCCGTCGAGCCGCACCGTCGCAACGCGCTTCTCCGGCAGGGCGCCCGCGGCGTGGGCGTTGTAGATGGCCCACGTCACGCCGTTCGTCACAAGGCACCAGCGGACGCCGAGGATCGAGGCGTACTGGACGCACTGTGCAGCGGCTGCGTCTGTGACCGGAAGGCGCACCGCCTTCGCCTCGAGGATCGCCTGGGCCTTGCCCCCGGCGTACAGCTCGTAGTCGATGAACTCACGCGTGGCCGGGACGGGGACTTCTCGGCGGAGGTCGCCCACCGTCGTGTAGCCGAGAAGGCGGAGCACCGGGTCGATCAGGTAGACCCGGGTGTCCGCCTCGCTCAGGTTTTGCGACGCGTAGGTGGGAAGCGACTGGACGTGATTAAGGAATTCGGCGGGCGGCTCGGTCATGCCGGGAGCATAATCCGCTCGACACCGTTGCTCAATTGCCGCGCACAGTTCGCGGCGCTGAGCGGCGCACGATTCGCCCGCGGTAAGCCGGCGGGGGCGGCGCGCTGCAGGCGCGGGTGAACGGCGCCCGCCCGCAGTGACACGGCGGTGGACGGCGGGTGAACGGAGCGGAAGAACTCCGTAGGAATTGCGGCCTGAAGTGGATATCCATCTTCCCATGCGGTGGCCGCAGGGTGACGATGCGATGACCGGCGGGGAACACCCGCGGAAAGGACGGAAGACCCATGACCCCACATCTCGTCACCCTCCTCGTCGACAGCGACGAGCTCGCACGCGAGATGCTGCGCCGCCGCCTCGAACAGGCGGGACTCGAGGTGACCCTCGAGCGGCCCGGCGGCCTCGCTGCCCAGCAGACCATCGCCGAATCGCACCCGGACGTCATCATCGTCGCGGTTGAACCGCCGATGCAGCGGGCGCTGCAGGTCATCGACTTCGCCCGAGCCCTCCTGCCCGGGGCGATGCTTGTCGCGTACGCCCGCGAATGGTCGCCCCACCTCGAGCGGCGGCTGATGCAGGCCGGCGTCAACGACTTCCTCCACGGGCAGGTCTCGCGCGAGCGGCTGATCGAGGTCGCTGCCCGGGCCCGGGCGATGGCGATCCGCCGGGCGAAGCTGGCGACGGAGGAGTTCGCGCCGCTGGGGCGCATCGTCACGGTCGTCGGCCAGAAGGGCGGCATCGGCAAGACCACGACGAGCACGAACCTCGCCGCCGCCATCGCCGCGAGCGGCCAGCGCTCGGTGCTGCTGATCGACCTCGATACCCGCTTCGGCGACGTGGCGGTCATGCTCGACGTGAAGCCCGAGTACACCGTCTCGGAGGTCGCGCGCGAACCGCAGTACCTCGACCGCGAGGTCTTCCACCGGGTGCTGCTCCGGCACGAGTCAGGGGCGTACGTGCTTCCCGCCCCGCGCGACTACCGGAGCTGGCTCAACTGCACCCCCGAGGAGATCCAGCGGCTCATCCGCTTCGCCGCCACCGTGTTCGATGTGGTGATCTGCGACACGCCGGGCACCTACAACGACGTGGTCGGCGCAGCGGTGGAGGTCAGCGACCGGGTGGTGGCGGTCACCAGCTCCGACCCAGCCAGCCTGAAGAACGCGGCGCTGCTGGTCGAGCACTCCCGGATGAAGGGCCGCCCGGACGATGCGCTCATCGTCACGCTCGTCCACGGTCACGGCGAGGCGGCGCCCGCCCGCGGCGAGGTGGAGTTCGTCATTGGCCACCCGGTGAACTTCGAGGTGCCGTTCGACCCGGCGGTGCGGAAGGCGACGCAGGCGGGCGTCCCGGTGGTCCGCTACCGGCCCGGCGCGCCCGCCGCGCGCGTGTTCGAGGCGCTCGCGGCAGCGGTCGCCGGCTATCCGCCCCCGGCGGGTGAACGTGAGGTGCGGGCCCGCTTCTTCGGCGTCTTCGGCCGGAAGGCACGGCAGGCCGGAGCGCAGCCCGGCCGCGAACGGGCGGCCGTGTAGCCGGCATCCTCCGCCGCGCCGGCGGGCGGCGCGGCTGTTCGAGACAGGTTCCCTCTCCAGGCGCGAAGCCCCCGGGACCGGATGCCGGGGGTTTCGTGCGCCGCGCGCGGGGGCTACCAGGCGGGAGGGACGATCGTTTCGACGTGGCCGCCCCGGTGGTAGATGCGGGGCAGCCGGCCCGAGAGCCCGGCGAGCAGGTCCCAGGCGATGGTGCCGGCCAGGCGGGCGGCTTCGGTGGCGGTGATCCGGTCGGCGCCGTCGGCGCCGAGGAGCGTCACGATGGTGCCCTCGTCAGCGCCGGGCACGTCGGTCACGTCGGCGAGGAACTGGTCCATGCAGACGCGGCCGATCATCGGGCACCGGCGCCCGGCGACGAGCACCTCGCCGGCGTTCGTGAGCGAGCGGCGCCAGCCGTCGGCGTAGCCGATGGGCACGAGGCCTGCGCGGGTCGGCCGGCTCGCGCGCCAGGTCAGCCCGTAGCTCACGCCCTCGCCGGGGGCCACCCGGGACACCCGGGCGAGCCGCGCGCGGAGGGCGAGCACCTGCCGGAGCTCCGGGCCGGGCGTGTTCGCGGGGAGTTCGCCGTGGAGGGCAAGCCCGATGCGGACGCCGGAGTAGCGGAAGCCCGGCCGGCGGAGCGCCGTGGCCGAGTTCGCGGTGTGGAGATACGGAATCCACGGGAGGGCCCGGGCCGCGGCTTCGAACCGGCGGTGCTGCTCCTCGCTGAAGGAGTCGTCGGCCTCGTCGGCGTTCGCCATGTGGGTCATCAGCCCCTCGACGACGATGCCGGGCAGCGTGCGGCAGTACTCCGCGAGCGCAATCGCCTCCTCGAGTTCGTTGCCGAAGCGGTGGAGGCCGGTATCGACCTTGATGTGCACGGCCGCCGTGGCCCCGGCTTCGACCGCTGCCGCCGAGAGGGCGTCGGCGAGCGCGCGGGAGTGGCAGGTGAGGGTGAGCCGGGCGCGCACGGCCTGCGTCGCGTCGGCGGGAAAGGCGTGGCCGAGGACGACGATCGGGCGGGTGACTCCGGCCTGCCGGAGGAGGTAGCCCTCGTGTGGCCACACGACCGCGAACCGGTCGACGCCGGCGGCTTCGAGGGCCGGGGCGACGGCCGCGGCGCCCGCACCGTAGGCGTTCGCCTTGACCACGGCAATCAGCTCGACCGGGCCGAGGAGCGCCTTGAGGGTGCGGACGTTCGCTTCGAGGGCGTCGAGGTCGATTTCGAGCCACGCGTTGAGTGCGGTGGTGACCTCGGCGAGGGCGTTGCGGGTGGTTGGCGGGTGGGCCACGAGCCTGACCGGTCCTTTCGCCTGGCCGCGGGGAGGCCTTTGACCGGCCTCCCGCGTGGAGCCTAGCATCGGCGACGTGAGGGCCGGACGCAATCGCGCGGCCTGGGGCGGGTTCGTCCTCCTCTGTACCGCAGTCGTTCTCGCTGCCGGGCTCATCGAGGTGGGCCGGGAGAGCGCTCCGCCGCCCGCCGCCGAGCGCACGTCCACGCCGGCACCGCCGCCCGCGCCTTCGCAGACTGCGACGGCCTCGCCGGGGCCCGGGGGGCCGGGGGCCGGCCGTAATGGCCCGGAGGAGCTGTTATGCGAGGGCCGGTTCGCCGAGGCGCGGGCCGCGTTTGAGGCCGCAGCACAGGACCCCGCGGCCGCTGCCGAGGCGTGGTTCGGCGCCGGCCGCGCCGCGGAGGAGCTGGGCGACCGCGAGGGCGCCATCGCGGCCTACCGGCGGGCCCTGGGCGCAGCGTCCGCCGGCTCCGAAACAGCCGACCGCGCCGCCTACCGCCTGCTCCGCGCGCTGAACAACGCCGCCAGATTCGGCGACGCGCTCGATGTCGAACTCGCGGCGGGCGGCGGCACGGTGGCGGCCTACGCCCGCTACGAGCGGGGGCGGGCCCTGGCCGGGGCCGGCCGCGGCGCCGAGGCGGCGGCGCTCTGGGAACCGATCGCAGCTGATACCGGGCTGGCGGCGGCCGTGCGGGCGCAGGCGCTCGAGGGGCTGGCCGGCCTCGCGCGGGATGCGGGCGACCTCGCGGCGCTCGCCCGCTGGCTCGACGCGCGGATAGCGCTCGACGGCAGCCCGGCGGCGCGGTTCGAACGGGCCGAAGTGGCGCGCCGGCTCGGCGACCCGGCGGGCTTCGAGCGTGAGCTGCGGGCGCTCCTGGCGGCGTCGCCCCTCTCCCGCGAAGCCACGCTCGCGCTCGGGGCGCTGGAGGCGGCCGGGTACGCGGTCGACCCCGGGCAGGCCGGCTTCATCCTCTACCGGCGGGGCGCCTATGCCGAGGCCGCACGGGTGCTGACGGCCGGCCTCGAGGAGCCGGGCATCGACGCGGCAGCGCGGGCCTACCGCGCGTACTACCTCGCCGCCGCGCTCGAAGAGCTGGGGCGGGTCGACGAGGCGGTCGCCTGGTACGACGCCGCAGCGGCAACGGGCGCCGATTCGCCGTTCGTCCACCGGGCGAAGTACTGGGCGGCGCGGGTTCTGGAAAGCGCCGGGCGGCGCGGCCAATCCGCGGTGCGCTACCTCGACCTAGCGGTGAACGGCCCGCCCGGCGAGTTCACGGCGGAGGCAGCGTTCCGCGCCGGGTATGATCGGTATGTCGAACGAGACATCACCGGGGCCCTCGCGGCCTGGGAGCAAACGGCGGCCGCGGCGAGTCCGCGGCTCGAGTACTGGCGCGGGCGGGCGCTCGAGGCCGCCGGGCGGAAAGGGGAGGCTGCGGACGCCTACCGGCGGGCGGTCGCGCTCGACCGGTTCGACTTCTTCGCCATCGAGGCGGCGGCGCGGCTGGGGGAGCCGGTGCTCGCGCTCGAGGTGCGCTACCGGGCGCGGGACCTTTCGCGGGGCGTCGACTGGGAAGCGATTGCGGACTGGCTCCGCGGGCGGATCGGGGGCGACTGGCCGGGGTCGGCGCCGACGCCGGCCTGCGCGCTCGCCCGAGCAGGGCTCGGGGACGAAGCGGAGGCCGAGCTGGAGCGTGCGGCTGCCGGCGCTCGGCCGTGGCGGCTGCTGGAGCTCGCCCGGGAAGCGCGCAGCTGCGGGCTGGGTCACCTTGCCATCGGCTACGCGGTCCGGGTGCGGCAGGCGGCCGGGGCCGCCCCGTATGACGTCCCGGCCGACCTCCTGCGCGTGTCCTACCCGGTGTTCTACGGTTCCGCGGTTGACCGGGCCGCCGCCGCCGCGAACATCGACCCACTCTTCCTCGCTGCCCTCGTCCGGGCGGAGAGCCTCTGGGACCCGGGGGCCGGGTCGGCCGCGGGTGCGCTCGGGCTGACGCAGGTCATCCCCTCGACCGGCGAGGGGATTGCGCGGGCGCTCGGGGTCGCGGGGTTCGAAACGGCCGACCTGTTCCGGCCGGCGGTGGCGCTGGAGTTCGGAGCATATTATCTCGGTGTGCAGCTGGGGCGGTTCGGCGACCCCCTGCTGGCACTGGCGGCCTACAACGCGGGGCCGGGGAATGCGCTGCGGTGGGCTGCGGGCGGCGATGCCGGTGCAGCGGAGCTGGCGGAGCGGATCGACTTCCGGGAGACCCAAGCGTATGTGCGGGTGATCGTTGAGGTGTACGCGTACTACGTTGCGGCCTGGGGCCCGTGATTCGACGATAACCGGCGGGGCGCGGTAACGTGGAGGTTCCCGCGGGCGGGAACGGGAAGCAGGAGGTGAGCCATGGCGACGAAGCGCACGTACCAGCCGCACCGGATTCCGCGGAAGCGTGAGCACGGCTTCCTGAAGCGGATGTCGACCCGGGCCGGGCGGCTCGTGCTGAAGGCCCGGCGGCTGAAGGGCCGGAAGCGCCTGACGGTCGTGTAGGGCCGGCGAGCGATGGACCGTTCGCGCCGCCTGCGGAAGGGTCCAGAGTTCGATACAGCGTATCAAAAGGGGACTGCCGTGCGCGGTCCCCTTTTGGTTGTGCGGGTGTCGCCGAACGGTCTGGGGCGGGACCGCTGGGGGTTTGCGGTGGGTCGGCGGCTGGCCCCGCTGGCGCACGACCGGAACCGGGTCCGGCGGCGGCTCCGGGAAGCGGCCCGCCAGGCCGGCGGGGAGCAGGGACGCGATATCATCGTGGTCGCGCGGGAGGGTGCGCTGACCGCGCCGGTTGCGGAGCTGGCAGCGGAGCTTCGGCGCCTCTTGCGGCGGACGTCGAAGGGTGGTGCCCCCGGGGAGCGCCGGTTGGCTGGGGATGCGGAGGCGGCCGGTCAGGAGCAGAAGCAGGAGGGCGACAGGTGATTGGCCGGGTGCTGGCGAAGCCGCTGATCTGGCTGGTGGTCGCGTACCAGGCGACGTTTTCGAAGGTCATGCCGCCGGTCTGCCGGTTCGAGCCGTCGTGCTCACGATACGCGAAGGAGGCGCTGGAGCGGCACGGGGCGTTTCGGGGCGGGTGGCTGGCGCTTCGGCGGCTGAGCCGGTGCCGTCCGTTTGGCGGGAGCGGGTACGACCCGGTGCCGTAAGGGCGGAGCCGGGTTCCCGAGCCGTGCTGGCAATGGCGTGTGGGCGCGGGGAAGGCGCGGAACCGGGGCCGGTGTCGGCAC
Source organism: Tepidiforma bonchosmolovskayae (assembly GCF_008838325.1). Classification (GTDB taxonomy): domain Bacteria; phylum Chloroflexota; class Dehalococcoidia; order Tepidiformales; family Tepidiformaceae; genus Tepidiforma; species Tepidiforma bonchosmolovskayae. Next base: position 1,296,851 of record NZ_CP042829.1, read on the forward strand.
GGGCATCGGACGGAAAGGTGGCACCTTCTCCCCGGTGCGGAGGGCGGGTAGCGAAGGAAAAGGCGGCCTGGTGCGTCGGTTGTCATGTTTCACGTGGAACGGATAAGTCGCAGCTGAGCGCTGGCGCAGCGAGGAATGGGGCGGCGACGAACCTGTGCGTCCGTTTCACGTGGAACCTGCCGCGTTCGGCGAGCAGCGGCAGCTGAGCGGGAGCCCTCGTCCGGCGAGGTCGGGATTCCCGCGGCTGTTCGGCGCGGCGTTTCACGTGAAACGCCAGCGCAGCGGTCGTTCCATGGCTTGCGCTCGGCCATCCTGGCTCGGCGCTGATGCAGCGCGCCGGGAAAGTCCCGCGGGGCGCGGCCCGGCGTTTCACGTGCCACACTGCCGCTTCGCGGTGCTGGCAGCCCAGCCCCGGGGCACGGTTTCACGTGGAACGCCCGCGACGCCGGGTTCGGGGACGGGGCGTCCGCCAGGCGTGTTTCACGTGGAACGCCGCCGGACGGCCAGGCCGCCCCCAGTGGGAGCCCCGGCCCTCGGGATGCCTCGCGCCGGTGTTTCACGGGGAACCCCGCACCCGCGCATCATGCGAACAAATGTTCGTCGTTCCACGTGGAACACCCCCGCCCCCGACGGCCCGTAAGCAAAGGGCCTGCTACCATCCTCGCGTGACTCGCCTCCGCCTCGCCGGCGCCGCCCTCCTCGCCGCCGCCGCCCTCCTCGCTTCCGCCTGCGTCTCCGTCACCAACCCCGAAGGCTGGGCCCCGCCCGTCCTCGACGGCACAGCCCTCTACCTCACCACCGACCATGGCCACATCTCCCGCACCGCCCTCGCCGCCGACGGCCGCTCCGCAACCGCCGCCTGGACGTTCCCCGATAAGGACATCAAGGCCGACGACAAACTCCGCCCCAACGCCGCCTACGGCCCACCCATCCTCGCCGACGGCCGCGTCTACTACGCCACCTACGAGGCCGGCGTCTTCGCCCTCAACGCCGAAACCGGCCGCCCCGAATGGCCCGAAGAAGGGAAGACCAACGCCTCCGCCATCAAGGGGAACATCGCCGGCGGCCTCGCCTACGCCAACGGCATCCTCTTCTTCGGCACCACCGAAGGCCGGCTCTACGGCTGGTACGCCGCCAACGGCGCCCCCGCCCAGGGCTGGGAGACTCCCCTCCAGTTCGACTCCGGCATCTGGGCCACGCCCGTCGCCATCGGCGGCACCCTCTACGTCGCCACAATGAACGGCGAACTCCACGCCATCCGCATCAGCGACCGCTCCCCCGCCTGGCCCCAGCCCCTCAAAATCTCCGGCGCCATCCCCGACCTCGTCGCCCTCGACGATGCCCGCCTCTTCGTTCCCAGCATCAACCGCCACGTCTACATCGTCGAGGCCGCCACCGGCCGGGTCCTCACCGACTTCCGCGCCAAAGACTGGGTCTGGACCGCCCCCGCCCTCGACGGCAACCGGCTCTTTTTCGGCGATTTTGGCGGGCACATCTACGGACTCGACATAAGCACGTCTCCGGCCACCGAGCTCTGGTCCCCGGCCTCCACCGAAGGCCACCGCGTGAAAGCCGCCCCCGTCATCGTGGATGATGTGCTGGTGGTTGCCGACCGCGGCCCCGTCGTCACCTTCATCGATGCCCGCTCCGGCGAGGTCCTCAACCGCGTGCCGATCGACGGTGCCGGCACCGTCCGCGCCAACCTGCTCGCCGCCAACGGCGGGGCCTACATCCTGACGACGAAGGCCCGGCTCTTCTTCGCGAACCCGGCCAACCGCTCCGTCGTCGAAGTGCCGGTCAGCGGGGTGAAGCGCTGATGGGCGAGCTCTTCACCATTGCCCTGCTCAACCCGATGGTGAACCTCCTGGTTCTCCTCAACAACGTGCTCTTCGGCTCGTTCGGGCTCGCCATCATCGCCTTCACCATCCTCGTCCGCGTCGCGACCTTCCCGCTCACCTACCGCCAGCTCCACGCTACCCGGCAGATGCAGGCGATCCAGCCCCGCGTCCAGGAGATCAACAAGAAGTACAGCGACCCGAAGCGCCGCCAGGAAGAGATGATGAAGCTCTACCGCGAAGCCGGCGTGAATCCCCTCGGCTGCCTCGGGCCGATGCTCATCCAGTTCCCCATCCTTATCGCCCTCTACAGCGCCGTCCGCATTGCGCTCCCGAACTCGCCGGAAGCCCTCGAAAAGCTCTCAAGCCACGTTTACGATTGGGCCTATCTCCAGCATGCCCTGCCCGTGAAGGAATTCTTCCTCGGCATGGACCTGCGCCACCCCAACCTCCTCATGGTGGTGCTCGTGGGCATTACCACCTACGCCCAGTCGAAAACTACCGTCACTGTCAGCACCGATGAACGGGTCCGCCAGCAGCAGGCCATGATGAACGTGATGCTGCCCCTGATGTTCGCCTTCTTCGCGCTCCAGTTCCCGAGCGGCGTCAGCCTCTACTGGGTCGTGAACAGCATCGTCGGCATCGGCTTCAACATCCTCATCTATGGCTTCAAACCGCTCGGCATCGAACCGTTCTTCAAGGTCCGCGCGCCCGCACCGGCGCCCGCGGCGGCCGAGCCAGCTCCCGCAGCGGCCGCCGTCTCATCTGCTCCAGAACTGAGGACACCCACCCATGGACCAGGCCGAAGCAAGCGGCAAAACCGTCGAAGACGCCCTGAATAACGCCCTCGCCATCCTCGGCGCAACCCGCGACGAAGTCGAAGTCACCATCCTCGACGAAGGCAAGAAAGGCGGCCTCTTCAGCCGCGGCCGCGATGCCGTCGTCCGCGTGACCCGGATCGCCCGCCCGGGCGCCGGGCCGGCCCCCGACCCGGCCCCGGCACCGTCCGCCGCCGATGAGCCCCGCAACGGGGGCGGCCGCCCTCGCCAGCCGCGCCGCAGCCCCCAGGCCGCCGAGGGCGGCCAGCGCGGCGCAGGCCCGGCGGGAGCCCGCTCCGCCGAACCGCCGCCCCTCCGCCTCACCCAGGCCGATTTCCTCCGCCCCGGCGAGACGGCGCCCGCTGCGCCGGCGCGGGCCGAGCGGCCACGCCAGCCGGCCCGCCCGCGGCAGGAGCGCCCCGCGGCGCCTGCCCGCCCGGCGCGCCCATCCCGCCCGTCCCGGCCGAAGGAGGACCAGCCCCACGTGGAACCCGACATCAACGCCGAGGAGGTCGATTTCGCCGCCCAGACGATCGACGACATCCTCCGCATCCTCGGCATCGACGCCGAAATCTCCATCCGTGAGCCGATCACACCGGGCGACGGCCGCGGCTCCGTCCTCGCCGTCATCGATATCCGCGGCGACAACCTCGGCGTGCTCATCGGCCGCCGCGGCGAAACCCTCCTTGCACTCCAGTTCCTCGTGAACCTCGCGCTCGCCCGGAAGTACCCCGGCCGCGGCGGCGTGACGGTCGACATCGAGCACTACCGCCACCGGAACGAGGAGCGGATCGTGGAGATGGCCCGCCGCATGGGCGACCGCGTCCGCCAGACCGGCACCCCGATCACGCTCGAACCGATGTCGGCCGCCGAACGGCGCATCGTCCACCTCCAGTTCGTCGATGACCCCGAGCTCGAAACCCACAGCATCGGCGAGGGGGAGAACCGCAAAGTCGTCATCAGCCGGAGAGGCGAAGGAGGCTAGCCACGCGCGCACTGGTCGCCGGCAACGTCGCCCTCGACCGCACCCCCGATGGCGGGTGGGCGCCCGGCGGCCCTGCGCTCTATTCGGCGCTCATGGCCCGCTCCCTCGGCTGCGAGGTCACCCTCATCACCGCCCTCGAACCCGATTTCCCCCTCGGCATCCTCGACGGCATCGACCTCCGCGCCGCGCCGGGGCTCGTCGCCCGCTACGAAAACCGGTACGACGCCCGCGGCAACCGCACCCAGCGCCTGCTCGCGCCCGGGAGCGACCTCCAGCTCGTGCCGCACCTCTACCCCGGCGAAACGTTCGACCTCGTCTTCTACGCCCCGGCCTACCACGAGTTCCGGAAGGCGCCGCTCCGCTTCAAGGGGGCCGTCGTCGGCGTCTCGCTCCAGGGCGCCCTCCGCGCGTGCGAACCCGACGGCCGCGTCGTCCCGAACCCCCGCCCGCTCGAGGCGGCCCGCGCCCTCGTCCGCCCCGGCTGGTGCGCGTTCCTGAGCGAGGAGGACACCGCCGCCCCCGAGGCCCTCGCCGCCGCCCTCGCCGCGGAGAAAACGCTCGTTGTCCTGACGCGTGGCTACAACGGCGCTACACTGTTCGAACTGGATGGCAGCACGCAGAGCTACCCCGCCCTGCCTGCCCTGGCGACCGAGCCGACCGGCGCCGGCGACTGCTTCGCCATGGCGTTCATGGTCCGCCTCGCCGAGACCGACTCCGTCGACCAGGCGATGCGGTTCGCGCTCGCGGCGGGCGCCCTCGCCGTCGAAGCGCCCGGGCTCGCCGGCATCGCCACCCGCGCCGCCATCGAAGAACGTATGACCAGGGAGGCCGCCTGATGGGAGCTCGCATCGTCTCGCTCGTCAACCAGAAAGGCGGCGTCGGCAAAACCACCACCGCCGTCTCCCTCGCCGTGGCCCTCGCCCGCCGCGGCCAGCGCGTCCTCCTCGTCGACCTCGACCCGCAGGCGAACGCGACCAGCGCCCTCGGCGTCCTGCGCAGCGACCGCCCCGGCGTCTACGATGCGCTCCTCGACGAGACGCCGATCGACGAGTGCATCGCCCGCGTCGAAGCGGAGGGCGTCGACCTCGTGCCTTCGAGTGCGGAGCTCTCCGGCGCGGAGGTCGAACTCGTCCCCGTCCTCGCCCGGGAGCGGCGGCTCGTGAACGCCCTTCAGCCCGTGCGCGAACGGTACGACTGGGTGCTGATCGACTGCCCGCCCTCGCTCGGGCTGCTCACGATCAACGCGCTGACCGCGAGCGACAGCGTCATCATCCCCGTCCAGTGCGAGTACATGGCGCTCGAGGGACTGAGCCGGCTGATGGAGACGCTCGAACTCGTCCGCCGGAACCTGAACCCGGGCCTCTACATTCTCGGCGTCATCCTCACGATGTTCGACCCGCGCACCCGGCTCGCCCAGCAGGTGGTCGATGAGGTGCGGGGCCACTTCCCGCAGACGTTCGCGACCATCATCCCGCGGTCGGTCCGCCTGAGCGAGGCGCCGAGCCACGGCCAGTCGATCTTCCGCTACGACCCGGGCGGCCGCTCGGCCGCCGCTTACGAGGCCGTCGCCTCCGAACTCTTGGAACGCGTGGGAGTCGCCGTATGACACAGCCGAAGCGTGGACTGGGCCGGGGGCTCGATGCCCTCTTCGGGAGCTCCTCGGCAGCGCCCCCGGTGCAGGAGCCGCCCGCCCCCGCACCGCAGCCCCCCGCCAGCGAGGCGCCGACCATTCCCGAGCGCGAACCGGCGCACGAGGTCCCGCCGGAGGCGGCTGCCCGCGTCGCGCCGGAGCCGCGGCCCGCCCCGCCCGCCCGCCGCGGCGGCCCTGAGCTGCTCGATATCGACCTGATTGCGCCCAATCCCGAGCAGCCGCGCACCCACTTCGAACCCGAGCAGCTGCGCGAGCTCGCCGAATCGATCCGCGAGCACGGCATCATCCAGCCGCTCATCGTCACCCGCGACGACGAAGGCGGCTACCGGCTCATCGCCGGCGAACGGCGCCTGCAGGCAGCTCGCCTCGCCGGGCTCGAAACGGTGCCCGTCGTGGTCCGCGAAGCCGCGGATTCGGAGCTGCTCGAGCTCGCCCTTATCGAAAACATCCAGCGCGCCGACCTGAACCCGGTCGAAGAGGCGATGGCCTACCGCCGCCTCATCGAGGAGTACGGCCTCACGCAGGAGGAGGTGGCCCGGAGGGTCGGCAAGAGCCGCGCCACGATCGCGAACGCGCTCCGCCTGCTCCAGCTCGAGGCGGAGATCCGGCGCAGCCTCGTCAGCGGCGAAATCACCGAAGGCCACGCCCGCGCCCTCCTCGGCCTGCCCGAGGGGCGAGGCCGGGTGAACGCATGGCGCGAGGTCGTCCGCCGCCAGATGTCGGTCCGCGACACCGAAAGCTATGTCCGGCGGCAGCTCGCGGCCTCCCCCGCGACCGCCTCGAAGCCGGCCGCGCAGACGGCCCGCCGCGATGCGGCGCTCAGCGACATCGAAGCCCGCCTCCGGCGCGCCCTGAGCACCCGCGTCCGCGTCGAACCGCAGAAGAAGGGCGCGAAAATCATCATCGAGTGCTACTCGCCGGAGGAGTTCGAGAACGTCGTCGCCACCCTGCTCGGGGAGTACCAGTAGCCATGGCGCACGAAGAACGGCCCGAACACCGCCTCGCCGACCTTGGCATCGAGCTGCCGGCCGTGCCGCCGCCGGCGGGGCTCTACGCCCCGGCCGTGCGTTCCGGCAGCCAGCTCTTCGTCTCCGGGCAGGTGCCGCGCGCCGCCGACGGCTCGGGCGTGGCCGCCGTCGGCAAGCTCGGCCACGACATCACCGTGGAGGAGGGTGCGGCGCTGGCGCGGGTCTGCGCTCTGCAGGCGCTCGCCGTGGTCCGCGCCGAGCTCGGCAGCCTCGACCGGGTGCGGCGCGTCGTGCGGGTCGCCGGGTACGTCGCGAGCGCGCCGGGGTTCACGCAGCACCCGGCGGTCATCAACGGCGCCTCCCAGCTGCTGCTCGACGTCTTCGGCGAAGCCGGCCGCCACGCGCGGGTCGCCATCGGCGTCGCCGAACTCCCCGCCGGCGTCCCGGTCGAAGTCGAGTTCCTGTTCGAGGTCGACTGACCCGTACCGGACCCCTTGTGGACGGCACCGGCCCCAGCGATACCGGTTGGGTATCCCCCCTCACCGCTTCGGCGGGAGGGCCAGGCCGCGGCAACGCGGCCTTTGTTGTATCTGACCCCGGAGCGACGTTCGGCTGATGCGGGCGGCGGCCTGCATCGACGGCTTTAACCTCTACTACGGCCTCCGCGCGCTGCGCGAACGGGCGCCGCAGTTCGGCGAGAACCGCTGGCTCGATCTGCGCCGGCTGGCCCAGGAGCTTGCACCAGGCGCGGAATTGGGAGCCTGGGCTGTGAGGGCAGGCCATACCTGCTCCCCGTTCCCCGCTCCCTGCTCCCTGCTCCCTGCTCCCTTCTACCTCCCCCGACCCCGTGCTACCCTCCATCTCGGCGCAGCCAGAAGGCCCGCCGCATCGAGGGGACTGCCGGTGTACAACGACCTCGCCATCTTCTCCGGCCGCGCCCACCCGGCGCTCGCCGAAGCGATCGCTGCCCGCCTCGGCCGCTCCCTCGGCAGGGTCGATGTCTTCGAGTTCTCCAACGAAAACATCTTCGTCCAGTTCCAGGAGAACATCCGCCAGCGCGACGTCTTCCTCGTCCAGCCGTTCGTCAGCCCCGTGAATACGTCGATCATGGAGCTGCTCATCATGATCGACGCCGCCCGGCGCGCCTCGGCCGGCCGGATCACCGCCGTCATTCCCTACTACGCCTACGGCCGCAGCGATAAGAAGGACCAGCCGCGCGTCCCCATCACCGCCCGGCTCATCGCCAACATGCTCGAAACCGCCGGGGCCGACCGCGTCCTCACCCTCAACCTCCACGCCGGCCAGATCCAGGGCTTCTTCAACATTCCCGTCGATGAACTGAACGCCCTCTACCCCGTCTCGGCCTACTTCCGCACCAAGAACCTCGACAATTACACCGTCGTCGCCACCGATGTCGGCGGCGAAAAGCGCGCCCGCGACCTCGCCGTCCGGCTCGACCGGCCCCTCGCCATCATCGATAAGCGGCGCATCGGCAACGCCGAGGTGACCGAGGCGATGCACGTCATCGGCGACGTCGACGGCCGGAACTGCCTCATCCTCGACGACGAAATCAGCACGGCGGGGACGATCGTGTCGGCCGTGCACGCCCTGCGGCAGCACGGCGCCCGGGAGATCATCGTCAGCTGCTACCACCCCGTCTTCGCCGGCCCGGCGGTGGACCGGCTGCGCGCGCTCGACGTGCAGGAGATCGTCGTCACCGACTCCGTTCCCCTCGGCCCGGAGAAGATGCTGCCGAACATGACGGTCATCCCCGTCGCGCCTCAGCTCGGCGACGCCATCGGGCGGATCCACAGCGGGCAGTCGGTCGGCGCACTCTTCCAGTAGCCGGCGCCCCGCCCGGCGCGCCCGTCATCCGGCTGTCATGCGCTGTTGACGAACTGTTCATCCACACGCCCCCGCACATGTGGTACAACTACGGGTGCCGAATCGGCGGAACTGCCGCCGAGCGGGGGACCCGTCTCCACTGGGGTGTATCCCGGCTCCGGCCGGGTAGGCGACTCCCCTCGCCGAACCCGTCAGCTAACCCCGCAGGCGTAGTGGGAGAGGCCCGGCAGCCCTCCAGCCTGCCGCACGTGCCTCTCAGGTCCGCAGGGACGTTCGCACCGGGCCGCCCCGGCGCCGGGCGGGCTCCCCTCAGCCCCGCGATGCAAGGAGGCACGCAATGCTCCGACCCGAATTCCAGTCCTGGTGGCGCCGCTGGCTCGCCCCCCAGCCCGCCGACGCCGTCGCCCGCCGGCAGACGCCCCGCATCTGCCCCGAGTGCCGCGCCCGGTACGAACCGCGCGACCGCTACTGCCCCGGCTGCCACATGGCCACCCCGGAGTGGCGCTACGGCTGAAGACGCCCAGTTCCCTCCTCTGGTGTGCTGCGACCCCTGGCAGCACACACCGGCGGGCCGCCCCAGGCACGGGCGGCCCGTTCGGCGTGGTCTTGACCGGCGCGTGATCGCTGCGCCCCGGCCTGCGACAATGCCCGGGTGACCTCACCCGAGCCCGGGCAGCCGGGCCCCAGCGACCTCCCCGGGCCCCCGCCGCCCTTCGCGGTCGAAGAAGGCAGCGGCCGGCCGGTCTACCTCCGCCGCCAGCCCGCCTGGAGCTACTTCCTCACCCCCGGCGCCATCCTGCTCGGCGCGCTCGTGATCGCCGCCGCCATCTGGTGGCAGCCCGGCAGCGACGACCCGGCATCGCCCGCGGCCACGCCCGGGGCTGCTGCGGCCAGCACCGCGCCTGCCGGTTCCCCCACCGCCCGGCCCCAGGCCGCCACGCTCCTCGATACCTTCCTCGGCTACGCCCGCTCGCTCGGGCTCGATGAGCAGAAACTGCTGCAGTGCCTGAACGACAGCGCCAACGTCCAGCTCATCAACAGCCACCTCCAGCGCGGCAGCCAGCTCGGCGTCTCGGGGACGCCCACCTTTTTTATCAACAACAAGAAGCTGGTCGGCGCCCAGCCGACGGCCCTCCTCCTCGAAATCGTCGAAAAGGAGCGCTCGGCGAACCCGCCGGCCTCCCTCGCCGACTACTCGCAGCAGCTCCAGCAGCTCGCGGCCCAAAACCCGCCATCGTTCGAAATCCTGCCGCAGCGCCCCGACCTGTCCGGCGCCGCCTTCGAAGGCGACCCGAACGCGCGCGTCGTCGTCGCCGAATTCAGCGATTTCCAGTGCCCCTTCTGCCAGCGCTGGACGCAGACCTCGCTCCCCGAGCTGCGGAAGCTCGTCGGGAGCGACGTTGCCCTCGCCTTCCTCCACTTCCCCATCACGCAGATTCACCCGAACGCCGGCAACGCCAGCCTGCTCGCCATCTGCGCCGGCGCCCAGGGGAAGTTCTGGGAGATGCACGACCTCCTCTTCGCCCGCCAGGCGGAGTGGTCGAACCTGCGCTGACACGGCTGGCAGGCCCGCACGCAGCGCGCGGCGGCTTCGCTACGATCACCGAGGAATGCCCGAAACCCGCCGCTCCGGCCTCCGCATCCACTACCGCGTCGAAGGGCGCGGCGCCCCGGTCGTCCTCGTCCACGGCTACACGGCGAGCGGCTGGGCGAACTGGATCGCCGCCGGCTGGGCCGAGCGGCTCGCCGGCCACCACACGCTGATCATCCCCGACCTCCGGGGCCACGGCCGGAGCGAGAAGCCGCACGCCGTCGAAGCCTACAGCCGGCAGGCGCTCGCCGCGGATGTCCTGGCCGTCATGGACGAAGAGGGCATCGAAACCGCCCCGGTGGTCGGCTACTCCATGGGCGGGATGGTCGCACTCGAACTGCTCGGCCGGCACGGGAAGCGGTTCCCCCGCGGCATCGTCGGCGGCATGGGGAGCTACTTCCCGCGGGGCCGGGGCCGCTTCGCCTTCGAACGGCGGCACCCGCGCAGCCTCGCGCCGCGCCGCCGCCTGCTCGATGTCCTCGCCTACCTCGCCCGCTACTGGAGCGAGATGGACCTCGTCGCCCTCAACCGGGTGTTCCGGGGCGTCTTTGCCGACGGCGTCCCCGTCGAGGCGGAGCTGCTGCCCGCCATCCGGCAGCCGGTGCTCGTCGCTGCCGGCACGCGCGATGTTTTCTTCGAGCCGGCCGTCGCCCTTGCCCGGTCGCTCCCGAACGCCCGCTTCCTGCCCGTCCCCCACGATGCGCATGTGAGCGCAGTGCGGAATCCGCGGTTCATCGAGGCGGCCGCCGCTTTCCTCCGCGGTGAGACGGCGCCGCGGTAGCTATCCGCCGTGCACGAAATTGCCGACGTCCTTCCAGACGAGCTGGGCCCCGGAGTGGCCGGCGACCGTCATCACGGCCGTGGCAATCGCTGCGACGGCGAGCACGGCAGCCCAGGCCGCCAGCGGCGCCCAGCGCGGCAGCTCCCGCTTCCGCTCCAGCCAGGCCAGCACGGCGAACCCGATGAGCGCCGCCCCGAGGAGCATGGCCCAGAAGAATGCCGCGTCGCCCTGCTCCGGGTGGTCGCCGAACCGGGCGCGCTGGCCGACCGCCTTCGCCGCGTCCTTGACCCGGTCTTCGATGGCCTCGCCGCTCGCCTTCGCTGCCCAGGCGAACACGGCCCCGGCGACGCCGATGAGCGCCACCGGGATGGCGTAGGAGCGCCGCCAGGCCGGCCGCCAGCCCGTCACGGCGTGGGCGACGGCCGCCAGCGGCACAAGGACGACGGCCGCGTGCACGAGCAGCGGGTGGCCCGGCAGGCCGGCAATCGAACTGAACGCAAGGAACATCTGCAACCTCCAGGTGCCCCCGTGTGATGCTGTCCCCGCCGCAGTGTGGCGCGCCCGCAGCCTCCGCGGAAGGCGGCGCAAGGCAGTCCATCTTTACCCTGCAGGGGCAGCCGAACCCGGCGGATGCGCCGGTGCGAACAGGCAGGACCGCGCCGCTCGACACGGCCGCCAGCGCCGGCGCACAATCGGCGCCGAGCCCGTTCGCGCACTGGAGGTCCCGCGCCATGGAGTTCCGCGATTCGCCCGCCGAGGCCGCCTTCCGGCAGGAAGTGCGCGCCTTCCTCGATGCCGAATTCCCGCCTGAGTTCGCCGAGCGGCCGGTCGAATGGGGGCTCTTCAACGGCGCCGGGCGCGCCGTGCCCGGGTTCGCCGAGTTCATGCGCGAGTGGACAAAGAAGCTGAACGCCCGCGGCTGGGGCGCCCCCGCCTGGCCGAAGGAGCACGGCGGCGGCGGGCTCTCCGTCAAGGAGCAGTTCATCCTCAGCGAGGAGTTCGCCTGGCGGCGCGCCCCGCGGCCCGGCGGCATCGGCCACGGCTGGGCCGGGCCCACCATCATGGTCTACGGCACCGAAGAGCAGAAGCGCGAATACCTCCCGAAGATCATCTCGGGCGAGCATATCTGGTGCCAGCTCTTCTCCGAGCCCGGCGCCGGCTCCGACCTCGCCTCGCTCCAGACCCGCGCCGTGCGCGACGGCGACGACTACGTCATCAACGGCCAGAAGATCTGGACCTCCGGCGCGCAGCACGCCCACATGGGCATCCTCCTCGCGCGGACCAACCCCGACGCGCCCAAGCACCGCGGCATCAGCTACTTCCTCGTCGACATGAAGACGCCCGGCATCACCGTCCGGCCGCTCGTCAACATGCTGAACAGCCACGAGTTCAACGAGGTCTTCTTCGAGGATGTCCGCGTGCCGGCGAAGAACCTCCTCGGCGAGGAGAACCGGGGGTGGTACCTCGCCACCACGACGCTCGATTTCGAACGGAGCGGCATCGCCACCAGCGTCTCCCACCAGCTGATCGTGCGCGACCTCGTCCGGTTCGCGAAGGAGTCCCCGGTTGGTAGCCGCAGCGTAGCCACACGGCCCTCGATCCGCACCGAGCTGGCCGACCGCGCCATCGAGGCGCAGGTCGAATCGCTCATCTCCTACCGGATCATCTCGATGCAGGAGCGCGGCCAGATTCCGAACAAGGAATCATCGATCGCGAAGCTGTACTCGAGCGAACTCGATGTACGCCTGGCCGTGACAGCCATGCACCTCGCCGGCCTCTACGGGCAGATCACCGACCGCGAGGATGCGCGCGTCCTCGGCGGGCGGATCGCCCGGTTCTACATGCACAGCACCACGAGCCCGATCGGCGGCGGGACGAGCGAAATCCAGCGGAACATCATCGCCACCCGCGGGCTCGGGCTGCCGCGCGGCTGAGCCGCCTAGCCGGCGCGGCGGAGCTGGCCCTGCAGCCAGGCGATATCGGCCCGGAGGTGGGCCGCCTCCCGCTCCTCGAGCGCGGCCCGGGGGCCCGCGGCGCCTGCGCGCAGCCCCCGCTCGAGCGCCGTCAGCCGGCGCGCGGCGGCCGCCATCCGCTCGCGGAGCACCTCCGTGAGCCCCGGCGCCGCGATGGCGCCCCCCGCGGCAAGGGCCAGCGCGAAGGCCGGACCATCGACCGGTTCGCGCCGCAGCGTGCGCAGGGCCGCCCGGGCGAGCTGCTCCCGGCCGGCGCCGGTCAGCTCGAGCCGCTTCCGGCGGTGGCCGGTTTCCCCGGTTTCGAGCTGCACGGCGACAAACCCGTCCCGTTCGAGCGCATCGACGGCGCGGTAGAGCGCGCTCCGGCTCACCGGCAGGCCGAGCCCGGAGAGGTGGTCGAGCAGGGCGTACGGGTGGGCAGGCGAGAGGGCGAGGGCGGCGAGTACGGCGAAGCTGGCATCCATGGCCGCGATCCTGCCCGGTCTGCGTCTCGGGGACGTATCGGGGATTCGCCCGATTCCGTCCTGCCGGCACGCCCAATTCGGCCCGCCCGCGCCGCCGATCCTCCCCCGCGGGAGCTGCTCCCGCCCGGGAAGGTCCCTCCCGGGCGTGCCGGTCCGGCAGGGGAACGGCCCGCCGGCCCACGCCGGGGAGCGGCCTCCCCCGCACCCGGTTATCGAACCGGAACTTGACCGCCCCGGTGGAGAGTTGGTGACCGGCGTGCGGAGGCGTCAGCGGCGACAGGGCCCGTCGGCCGAACCTGCTACCGTGGGATCCGTGGATACCCGTTTCAGCTCCCCGCCCGACCTGACCGTTGTCTGCGCCTGGTGCGAGGCCGTCGTGCGCAGCGGCGCCGCCGGGCCGGTCTCCCACGGCATCTGCCGGGAGTGCGCGCGCAGCTTCCTCGAGCGGCTCCCCTTCGCCTACCTCGAAGCGATCGCCGATGACGACGGCACCGTCACGCTCCTCTCGGGCTACCGGTTCCCGCTCGCGGAGGTCCGGCAGGACGGCTCGCCGCCCCGCCTGCCCGGGTTTCCCACGGCGAAGGGCGAAGGCGGCTGACGCTCGCCCCGCCGCCCCGACCGCTCGAACGAGACTCCGCTATGCGGTCCGCCGGCCCAGTACCGCCCGGAGCAGCAGCAGGAAGAGGACGCCGCCGAGCACAGCGAGCGCCATGCTTCGGATGTCGAATTCGCTGACGGAGCCCCAGCCGATCGCGGTGCCGATGAACCCGCCGATGACGGCGCCGATGATGCCGATGAGGATGGTGACGACGAGTCCGCGCAGCCCTCCGCCGCCCGGGTCGTCGCCCGGGACGATCAGCTTCGCGAGCGCGCCGGCGATCAGTCCGAAGATAAGCCATGCGATGAGTCCCATGGTCTGCTCCCGTGCGGAGGGCCGACGATTTCCGAGGGTGGCCCGTCCGCTCCGCAACCTTACCCCAAATGACCGGGGCGCGTTTGCTGTCACACTGCCGGCCCGCCTGCCCTGCCCGGCGGCGGCCTGCGGAGGCAGGGTTTCCCCGCATTTTTCGCCGCCTTCACCCGCCGTTGCCGATTTGGAAACATCCGTGAGCCCGGGGCGTGGTACGGTGGCCTAAGCACCCGGGGTGCGCAGCTGCCCCGCGGCATCCGTTGATACAGGTGTGGCTGATTTGCAGGTGGCGGCCTCCCGTCTCCCCGTCCCGGCGCTCGTCGCCTTCGCAGTCGCCAAGCTGACCTCGCAGGCGGCGCAGAACCTCTTCTTCGCGGCGCTGCTGGTCGCCGCCGGCACCTCCGACCACGCCGCCGCCGGGCTCTCCTCCTTCTTCGTGGCCATGCTCGCCGGTTCGCTCATCTTCGGGGTCCCGGGCGGCGCCCTGGCCGACCGGATCGGCCCCTCGCGCTCCTTCGCGCTTGGCGGCATCGGCCGGGCCGCCGTGATCCTCGCCTGGGCGCTCGAACCGGGCAGCGGGCTGCTGGTGCCGGCGGCCGTTTTCGCCTACTCCGCCGTCTCGCAGGCGTACTCCCCGGCCGAGATGGCGCTCGTCCGCACGCTCGGCAGCGGCCGCCACGGGGCGCTGCACGCCCTGCTCCTCACCCTCCAGTTCGGCGGGCAGGGGCTGGCGGTCGCGGTGCTTGCCCCGCTCCTCTGGTGGCTCGGCGGTACGAATGCGATGGTCGCCGGGGCCGCCGTCATTGCGCTTGCGGCCGCCGCGGCAGCGTGTAGCCTCGCTGTGGCCACCTCGCGGATGCAGCTCGAATGCCCGGCCCGCGGCTCCGCCTTCCGCGATACCGTCCGCTTCTTCCGCCGCCAGGCCATCGCCCGCGAGGCGCTGATCGCCCTTGCGCTCACGTCGATGGTCGTGCAGGGCAGCATCGTCGCCCTCCCGCTCTACCTCCGGAACGACCTCGCGGCCGGCTCGCTCGGCGCCGGGGCCGTCATTGGCGCTGCCGGGCTCGGCGTCGCCGCCGGCCTCCTCCTCGCCGCCTTCCGGCTCCGCCCGCGGGCGGCGGGCGGCACGATCCGCGCTGCCGTGCTCGCGATGGCGGTCGGCACCTTCGCGCTCGCTTCGCTCGATTACGGCCTCCGCGCCGCCCTCGAACTCACCGAGTTCGGCCCGCTCGTCGACCTCGACCTCCGCCTCGGCACCGCCTACGCGGTCGCCGTGCCCGTCGCCTTCCTCCTCGGCCTCTCCGTCTCGCTCGCGCTGCTCGCCGGCCGGACCGCGCTGACCGCCGCGGCACCCGCTGCCCACCAGTCGCGCGTCTTTGCCGTGCAGGCGACGCTCACCGACGCCTTCGTCGTGCTGCCGCTCGTCCTGTTCGGCGTCGGCGTCGAGGTGGCCGGCGCCCGGCCGGTGCTCGCGCTGATGGGCGGCGTCGCCGGGTTTGCGTTCCTCGTGCTCGAAGGGCGGATCCTGGTGTCCTGGTTCCACCCGCCGGCCGAGCCGGCTGCGGTGCCCGTGCCCGTCGAACGCGACTGACCCGCCGCCTCAGCGCCCGCCGAGCAGCTCGTCCACCTTCGCCCGGAACGTCTCCGCATCGGGCAGCGCGCCGAACCGCGCGAGCTCCCGCCCTGCCGCATCGATGAGCACGAACGTCGGCGTCTCCCGGATGCCGTACGCCGCCGAGACCGGGTCGCGGTCCACGGACTTCTCCACGAACACGACGCGGTCGCGCTCCCCGGCCATCACCCGGTGCACGAACTGCATCCGTTCGCAGGCAGCGCAGGCCGGGGCGCTGAAGAAGACGAGCGTGGGCAGGCCGTCGGCGCGCGGCGCCGCCTCCGTGGGCAGCGGGGCGAGGCTGTGGTACGCCGTGTGCTCCGGTCCGCGGACGATGAGGATCTCGCTGCCGGCGTTCGCGCGGGCGAGGTCGGCCAGGGCCGGGTCGACCGGCGATTCGCCGCGGGCGGCCAGCCCGACCCACGCGGTGAGGCCGACCGTCGGGAAGACCATCGCCAGGATGATCGCCCAGGCCTTCCAGCTCCAGCCGGGATTCCACCACTGCCGCCGGCCCGGCCGCTGTGCCGTCATGCCTCCATTGTCGGGCCGCGCGCCCCCGGCGTCGCGTCAGCCGCCGCCCCGCATCGTCTTCTGGCGGAGGAAGGCCGCCGCCTCGGCGGCGCGCGGCCCCTCGACCTCGTAGAAGACCACCGGGATGCGGCTGCCCCAGGCGCGGACCGCCTCGCCCGGCACGATGCGGACGGTCCACCCCTCCCCGCGGACGAGGTCGCCCTCGGCGGTGCCGCCGAGCTCGCGCTCCAGATAGCCGACGACGAGCGCCGTATCGACGTTCCGGACCTCGAGCCGCTCCACGTCGGTCAGCCCCCGGCCGCGGGCGGGAAGATGTCGACCTCCGCGCCCGGCGGCACCGGCGTCTCCAGGAGCTGCAGGTGCCGGATTTCGCGCCCGTTGACGAACACCTTGATGTAGTCGCCCAGCTCGCCCGGGGCGGTCCACAGCAGCTCGCCGATGGCCGGGAAGCGGGCCCCGACCGCCTCGAGGAGGTCGCGCGCGGTGGCCCCCGGCGGGAGGTCGAACTCCACGGTCTTGCCGCCCGCAAGCGGCCTCAGGGTGGCGTAGAAGTTCACGTGCACCGCGGCGAACCTCCCCTCCCGCCGGGACGGCGGCTACAGCCCGGCAACCTCCGCGTACCGCTTCAGGGCCGGGAGGACCTGGTCGGCGCCTTCGGGCCGGACGCCGAAGATGACGCGGTCGACGCCCATTTCGGCGTACTGTTCGATGACCTCCTTCGAGGGCGGCACCCCGAAGACGGAGACCGGGATCGGCCCGCGGCCGGCAGCCTTCGCCCGCTCCTGCAGCTCGCGGATCATCGCCCCGAGCACTTGGCCCGTCCGGCCCCCGATCGGCATCCAGCCGTCGCCGTATTCGAGCACCCGGTCGAGCGTGTGCGGGCCGGCCCCGCCCACGAGGATCGGCGGGTGCGGCTTCTGCACCGGCTTCGGCCACTGCCAGATCGGGTCGAAGTTCACGAACTTCCCGTGGAACTCCGCCTCCTCCTTCGTCCAGATCTCCTTCATCGCCAGGATCCGCTCGCGCAGGATCTTCCACCGCAGCTTCGGGTCGGTCCCGTGGTTCTCCATCTCGTCTTCGTTCCAGCCGCCGCCGATGCCGAAGATGAACCGCCCGCCCGAAAGGTGGTCGACCGAGGCGACCTCCTTCGCCGTGATGATCGGGTCGCGCTGCATCACGAGGCAGACGCCGGTGCCCACCTTCAGCGTCTTCGTGACTGCCGCCACCGCCGCGCAGACGACGAAGGGGTCGAGCGTGTGCGAATACTCCTTCGGGAGTTCGCCGCCGCCCGGCCAGGGGGTCCGGCGGCTGGTTGGGATGTGCGTGTGCTCGGGGAAGAAGACGGATTCGAAGCCGAGCTCCTCTGCAGCCCGGCCGAGCTCGGTGACCGGGATGGCGTAATCCGTCGGGAACATCTGGATGCCGTACTTCACGACTGGCTCCTTCTGAGATCGGGGGTTGGCGTCCGCGGATTCTAGCCCGCCGCGCCGGCCGATGCGACCGCCCGCACGACGGCAAGCGAATCGCTGATGACGCCGCGCACCCCCAGCGCAGCGAGCGGCCCGAGGAGCGCCGGGTCGTTCACCGGCCAGGTGAGCACCGCCTCGCTCACCGCCTGCAGCCGCCCGGCCCGCTCCTGCGTGAGCAGCTCCCGGTGGATGGCGACGGCCGCGGCCCGCCGTCCCTCCAGGTGCCGGGCGATCCGCTCGAACCGCCGCGCGCTGCCGATCGAATGGACCACGAGCGCCTCCTCGACGGCATGGAACGGCTCGAGCAGCGACCAGCGCTGGGCGCTCACGAGGTACGGCCGCCCCGGCGCGAGCGCGGCCATCGCCTCCCGGACCGCCGGTCCGAGCCGGTCGTCCCAGCCCTTCAGGTCGAGGTGGAGGAGGACGCCCGGCGGCGCGGCCTCCAGCAGCTCCGGCAGCCGGAGCCGAGGGCGCCAGCCGGGGCGCAGCTCCCAGCGGTCCCAGAGGATGGGCAGCGGCCCGGCCGTTTTGGTATGGCGCACCTCGATGTGGCCACGGTGCAGCCACAGGTCGGCTTCGATGGCGAGGGCGCCGGCGGCCACCGCTTCGGCCAGCCGCGCCGGCTCGTTTCCCGCGCGGTGGGCGATGGCGAACAGCCCGGCCGGGAGCTCAGGCGGCATCTGCGGGCACCCGCTCCAGCGGCCGAACCCAGGCCCGCATCTCCCACGGCGCGAACCGGCGCCCGCGCGCCAGCTCGACGGCGTAGAGTGCCGCCAGGGCGATCGCTGCGCCGGCCGCAAGGTCGAGGAGGTAGTGGTTGGCGGTGAGGACCGTCGCCAGGCCCATCGCCGCCGGGGCCGCCACCCCGGCCGCCTTCGCCCACCGCCGCTCCGAGCACCGCACGATGCCCAGTCCGATCAGCACGTTCCAGCCGAAGTGGAAGCTCGGCATGGCGGCGTACTGGTTCACCAGCGCCGGCGGCTGGAGCACGCGGTACGCCCGCGAATGCTCGGTCACCGTGTCGACGAGCGTGGGGTCGAACAGCCGCGGCGGCGCCACCGGGAAGGTCGCGAAGATGACGAGCCCAATGCTGCCGGAGACGAGGAAGGCATTGCGGATCGCCCGGTACTCGGCCGGGTGGCTGATGACCAGCCAGGCCGCCACCGCGGCGATGAACGGCCAGTGACCCCAGATGTACACCCAGTTCGCCAGGGTCACCAGCGCATGGGAGCCGAGAATCACGTCCTGCAGCTCCTCTTCGATGTGGATGTGGAGCAGCTGCTCGAGGTCGACCACCCGCTGCGCGTTCGCCAGGGCGTCGTCGTAGGCGCCTTCGGTGAACCCGCGGATGGCGAAGTAGGCGATGACGGCGACGAACATGAGCCCCAGCTCGCGGGCTGCGGCGAGCGCTGCCCGCCGGGCATCCAGCGTTTCGCCATTCCGGAAACCGCCGTGCGTCATCTTCCCAGTCTACCGCGCCAGGCAGCCCCGCTGCGTGCGGGCCGCCCAATCGACTACCATCGCTCCAGCACACCTCCGGGGGCGCGGCCGATGCCGCTGCTGCCATCGCTCACGCTCGCCGATGCGGCCGGGATCGCCGGGCTGGCGCTCTTTGCGGCCGGGGTGCTCGCTGCGCTTCGTCTCCCCGCTGCCGCTGCCGGGCGGCCCCGGCTTGAGGCTGCCGCCGCCCTCGGCTTCGTCCTCTGGGGGCTCGCCCTCTTCGCTGCCTGGTACGCCTGGAGCGCCCCCGCGCGGACGTGCGCGGTCTGCGGCGAACCGCTCACCCTCGCTGTGGAGGATGGCGGCGCCGTCCCGTTCGAGGCCGAGCAGCCCGCCGGTCTGGCGGGGCTCGATGCCCGTGCACCCTGAGGCCGCTTGACGTTCGCCTGTCAAACCGCCAGATTGCATTTCGACAATCGAAGACCGGGAGGGCCCTTCCGCCGCCAGCCGTGCGGGAGGAGCCGGGGCAAGTCCGGTGCGAATCCGGCGCTGTGCCGCAACTGTGAGGCCGAACGGCCGAGCCAGAAAACCCGCCCAACCGGACCGATGATCCTTCGCGCGAAAGGGGTCGGTGCCATGGTTCTCGCCACCTGAGCCCGCCGCCGCGGCGGGCTTTTTCGTTACTTCCCGCCTGCCCGGCATGTCTGTCCTGCCGCTGCGGCGCCTCCCGCGCCGCCCCGCTTCACCCTGCTCCAAGGAGTCCCCATGAAACGGCTTGTCCTCGCCTTCGCCGCGGCCCTCGCCGTCCTCCCGGCTGCCGCATTCGCCGCGCTTCCCGCCACCGACGCCGTCATCAAGGGCGCGGCCTTCATCAAGACGGTCCAGCGCTCCGACGGCAGCTACGCCGAGTCGCCCGGGCAGTCCATCGATGCCATCATCGCCGTCCGCGCCGCCGGCTACGACCCGCGCCTCGATGTGAAGGACGGCAAGTCGCCGGTCGACTGGCTCACGGCCGCCGCTCCGTCGATCACCTCTCCGGTGTCGGCCGCCAAGGCGGCGCTCGGCGCCAAAGCGCTCGGCCTCGACCCAAAGAACGTCGGCGGCGTGAACCTCATCGCCGTCGCCCAGGGCGGCTACAAGGCGGACACCGGCGCCTACGCCGATAACGCCTTCAGCCAGTCGATCGCCATCCTCGGCCTGGCCTGCACCGGCAACACCGTCGGCGCGAAGGCGGCCGACAACCTGAAGGCGCTCGCCGTCCAGGGCGGCGGCTGGGGCTTCGGCGGCAACGCCGACCCCGATACGACCGCGATCGCCATCCAGGCCCTCCTCGCGGCCGGCGTCCCGAAGACCGACGAGAAGGTCGCCCAGGGCCTCGCCTGGCTGAAGGCGAACCAGGGCAGCGACGGCGGCTGGGGCTACGACCCGAATGATTCGAACACCTCGTCGACCGCCTTCGCCATCCAGGCGCTCCTCGCCCTCGGCGAGAACCCCGAAGCGGCGGCCTACACGAAGAACGGCGTGACGCCCGTCCAGTACCTCCTCAGCAAGCAGCTGCCGGACGGCTCCTTCGTCGGCTACGACCCCGCCTTCGCGGCGAACCAGGTCGTCCCGGCGCTCGCGGGCCGCACCTTCTGCAACGCGCCGGAGACGCCGATTACCCGCACCCGGCCGGCCGCCCAGCCGACGCCGACCCCGCAGCCGACGACTCCGGCCGCCTCGCCGACGCCGCGCGCCACCACCCCGGCGCCGCGGCCGCCGGCCACCGGCGATACCGCCGCCGCCCAGCCGGGCAGCCCCGCGCCGCTGCTTGCCGCCGGCGGGCTGCTGCTCCTCGCCCTCGGCGGCGCGGCTGCTGCCGCCGCAGCCCGGCGCGCCCGCGCCTGAGCCCCTCGCGTGCACCCGGCGAGCTGGATCGGCTGGGTTCTTGCGGTGATGGTGGTGGCCCTCGCCACCACCAACCCGTTCTACCTGTCGCTCCTCCTGCTCGCCGTGGTGCTCGTGGCGGTCCTCGCCCCGCGCGAGGGCGCCGGCGTGGTGAGCTTCCGCGCCCTCGCCGTCTTCGGCGTGGTGATGTTCGCGCTCTCCCTCGGCATCGCCGCCATCAACGGCAACTACGGCGACCACATCCTCTTCACCCTGCCCGGCCCGCGCGTGCCCGAGTGGCTCGGCGGGCTGCGGCTCGGCGGGCCGGTCTCGGCCGAAGGCTTCGCCGCCGCGGCCATCCGCGGGCTCGCCATCCTCTGCATCCTGTTCGCCTACGGCGTCTTCAACGGCGCCGTGAGCCCCCACCGGGTGCTCCGCTCCACGCCGGCCGCGCTCTTCCAGGCGAGCCTGGTCGTGACGGTCGGCCTCACACTGCTTCCCTCGAGCGTGGAGGACCTCCGCCGCGTGCGGGAGATGCGGGCCCTCCGCGGCGCACCCGGCGGCCTGCGCGAACTGCCCGCGCTCGTCGTGCCGGCCATCGTCGGCGGCCTCGAGCGCTCGCTGCGGCTGGCCGAGGCGATGGAGGCCCGCGGCTACGGCGCCAGCCCGCCGCTCCCGGCGCGGGCCCGGCTCGCCGCTGCCGCCTCGGCTCCCCTCCTCATCGCCGCCGCCTGGCTCTGGTTCTACGAGGCGGACTGGCGCATCCCGGCCCTCGGGCTTTTCGGCGCTGCGCTGGCGCTCCTCGCGCTCTGGTGGCGGGCCGCCAGCCGTGTACGCCCGGTCACCCGCTTCGAACAGGAGCGCCTGCCGGCCGCCGAGCGGGCAGGGCTCGCCGTGGCCGCGGCCCTCGCCGTGGGCGCGCTCGGCCTGCGCCTCACCGGCGCCGGCGCCATGGACTACAACCCCTTCGCCGGGCTCCCGGTGCCGGGCTTCGAACTCCTCCCCGCGCTCATCGCCGTCGCCAGCGCCTGGCCGGCGGTCCTCCTCATCGCCCGGCCCGCGCCTGCCCCCGCCGCCTCGCCCGAGGCGCGGCTCGCCCCGGAGCGCGCCCCATGACGGCGCTGGCCAGCCTCCAGGGCGTCACCTACACCTACCCGGGCGCGCCCGGCCCCGCGCTCGAGGATGCCGCGCTCGACCTCGAACCGGGCGCCTTCGCCCTCGTTGCCGGCCCCTCTGCGAGCGGCAAATCGACGCTCCTCCGCGTCTTCAACGGCCTCGTCCCCCAGTTCCACGGCGGAACCATCTCCGGCAGCGCCCGCGTGGCCGGGCTCGACCCCTTCGCCACGCCCGCCCGCCGGATGGCCCTCGCCGTCGGCATGGTCTTCCAGGAGCCGGAGGCCCAGGCCGTGGCCGAAACCGTCCAGGACGAAATCGTCTTCGGCATGGAGCAGCAGGCCGTCCCGCCCGCCGAGATGCGCCGCCGCCTCGAACGGGTGCTCGCCGAGCTCGGCATCGGCCACCTCCGCGGGCGGCGGCTCGCGACCCTCTCCGGCGGCGAACGCCAGCGGGTCGCCATCGCCGCTGTCCTCGCGCTCGAACCGCAGCTCCTCGTGCTCGACGAACCGACCTCCCAGCTCGACGGCGACGGCGCCGATGCCGTCCTCGCCGCGGTCGAGGCCCTCCACCGCCGGGGCGACCTCGCCATCATCCTCGCCGAGCACCGGCTCGAACGGCTGCTCCACCGGGTCGATGCCGTTGTCGCCGTTGAGGGCGGCCGGGTGGCTGCCGCGCCGCCGGGCGAAGCGGCGCAGACGCTCCGCTCGGTGCCGCCGGCCGTCGAACTCGCCCGCCGGCTCGGGGCCGACCCCGTCCCGCTGACGGTCGACGGGGTGCGCGCCGCCCTCGCCGGGCGGCTCCCGGCAGCCAGTTCGCGGGTGCACCCCTCGCCGGGCGAGGAGCTGCTCCGCGCCGAGGGGCTGACCGTCGCCTACGGGCCGGTCGAGGCGCTCCGCGGCGTTTCGCTCAGCCTGCGCGAAGGGGAGCTGGTCGCGCTCGTCGGGCCGAACGGCAGCGGCAAGACGACCCTCTTCCGCGCGCTGACGGGGCTGGTCGAACCGGCCCGCGGCGGGGTCCGGTTCGGCCGGGCGCCGGCGCCCCGCTCGCCGCGGGAGCGGACCCGCCACGCCGGCCTCGTCCCGCAGGACCCGGCGCTCGCGCTCTACCAGGAGCAGGTGGCCGCCGAGCTCGCCGAGACCCTCCGCCACCGCGGCCTCCCCCGCGGGCGCGCCGAGATCGAGGCCGCCGCCCGGGCCTGGGGCATCGCCGACCTCCTCGGCCGCGACCCGCGCGACCTCTCCGTCGGCCAGCAGCAGCGGGTCGCCATCGCCGCGATGCTCGCCCACGGGCCGCGCACCTGGTTGATGGACGAACCGACCCGCGGCATGGACGGCCCGGCGAAGGCCTGGCTCGCCGCCCGCCTGCGCGACCACGCTGCCGCCGGCGGCGCGGCCATCGTCGCCACCCACGACATCGAAGCAGCCGCGCTCTTCGCCACCCGCGTCATCGGGCTCCGCGCCGGCGAGGTCGTCTTCGACCTGCCCGCGCGGGAGGCGTTCGCGGCCGACGGCCCCCTGCCGACCCAGGTCGCCCGGCTCGTGCCCGGTGCCGTCACCCTCGATGAGGTGGTGCTCCCGTGCGCCGCCTGATCGCCGCGCTCGCGGCCGCCGCTGCCCTGGCGCCCTTCGCCGCCCGCGCCGACGGCGAGGCGGGGCTCGTCATCCAGGTCGGCGACCAGGTGACCACCTACTGTGTGCCGTTCACCGGCGACAGCATCTCCGGCGAGCGCCTCCTCGCGGCCAGCGGCCTGCCGATCGAGCAGTTCGGCGGCAGCTCGGGGCGCGTCGTCTGCGCCATCGGGCAGGTCGGCTGCTTCGACCCCTCCTCGTTCGACAGCTGCTTCTGCCAGTGCAAAGGGAACGACTGCACCTACTGGGCGCTCTTTACCCGCGCCTACGGAAAGGGCTGGGTCTACTCCTCGGTCGGGATTTCGCTCGCCCGCGCGAAGGACGGCGAGGTCCACGGCTGGAAGTGGGGCCGGGGCGGCCCCTCCAGCGCCCCGGCGCCGGCCGATATCACCTTCGAGCAGATTTGCGGCCATCCGCCCCGCGGCGGCGCTGCGCCGACGCCGCTCCCGCCGACGCCGACGCCGGCCTTCCAGCCTTCGCCGACCGCGGGCGCCGCTGCCCCGGCGAGCCCGGGGGCGGCCGCTGCCGCCAGCCCGGAAACCCCCGGCGCAACGATGACGCTCGCACCATCCCCCGCCGCGACCGCCGCCGTCACGCTCGTCCCGCAGAGCCCGGCCGCGGCCTCGCCCGCCGCCCCGGGGCCGGCCCCGGCCGCCGTCGATGACCGCGGTGACGGCGGGAGCGCGGCCGCCCGCCTCGCCGCGTTCGCCATCCTCGCCGGGGCGCTGCTGGCCGCGATCGGCGGGGCCGCAGCCTGGAGGGCGCGCCGTGGCCGTTAGCCTCCCCCTGCCGGCCCGCCAGCGCGCCGCGGCCCGCCTGGACCCGGGCGGCGTCGTCTTTGTGCTGCTCAACCTGCTCGGGCTGTTCGCCTACCTCCACCCGTTCTTCGCCCCCGGCGTCGTCGACGAGGGCACCGCCTGGTTCGCCCACCGCACCGATGCGCCGGCGGTGTTCGCCGGGATTGCGGCGCTCTGCCTCGTCCTCGTCGTTGCCGACCTTGCCGGCGGGGGGCTCGACAGCAAGCGGCTGGCCGTGCTCGGGGTGCTCTCCGCCCTCGCAGCCGTGCTCCGCACCATCACCCTGCCCGCGGGCGCGAACCTCTACTTCTTCCTCGTCATCCTCGGCGCCTTCACCTTCGGCGCCCGACTCGGCTTCCTGCTCGGCGCGCTCTCCTTCTTCCTGAGCGCCGTCGTGACCGGCGGGTTCGGCCCCTGGCTGCCGTTCCAGATGTTCGCCTCGGCCTGGATGGGCGCCAGCGCCGGGCTGGTCGGCCGGGCCGCCGACCGCGCCGGCCTCGGCCCCCGCGGCCGGCTCGCGCTCGTCATCGCGTTCGGCTCCGCCTGGGGGCTGCTCTACGGCGCGATCACGAACCTCTGGGCCTGGCCCTGGATTGTCGCCGGCCCCGATATCTCCTACGAACCCGGCCTCGGCCCGGCCGAAACCCTCCGCCGCTACTGGAACTACTACCTGCTCACCAGCCTCGGCTGGGACCTCTTCCGGACCCTCTGCAACGCGGTCGTGCTCGCCGCCGTCGGCGGGCCGATCCTCCGCGCGCTCCTCCGCTTCCGGGAGCGGTTCGCCTTCCAGGTCGCCGGCGTCAGGGCTGGCCCCCGCAGCTGACCGGCGCCACCGCCCGCGCCGCCGTCCGCCCTGCCCCGTCGTACGCCGTAAAGGTGACCTGCGTCACCCCGGCCAGGCTCGTCTGTGTCCCGAGCGTCCAGAGCGCGCCGCCCGCGTGGCCGAGGTCGAGCGTCACCGGCCCGTTCTCGCCGGCGAACGCCACGGTAACGCGCACCACGGCGATGTCATCCGCCGCCTCGGCGGTGAAGGTCGCCATCGGCCGGCTGCCGCCGCTGCAGGAGGCGCTCGCCGAGAGGAGCTGCGGCGGCTGTCCGCCCCGCCGGGCCGTGACCGGCAGGGTAAAGCTGTTCGCCGGCCCGGTCACCGTCACCGTCGTCGGGTAGTCGCCTTCTTCGGCCGGGAGCGCCCCTGCGTCGACCCGGAGTGTCACGGTCACGGAGCCGAAGGCCGGCACCGTCCCGCCCGCGGGCCCGACCAGCCAGGCGGCGCCGTAGGCGAGTGAGAACCCTGCCGGGCAGCCGGTCGCGTTCTGGAGCTGGAAGCTCGCCTGGCCCCCCGCGGGGATGGTCAGCCCGCCGGTGCCCGGCGGCAGGCCGATCGCCGGGGTGCACGGCGTGGGACTCGCGGTCGGTGTGGCCGTTGCGGTGACACCGGGCGACGGCGCGGTCGTCGGGGTGGCCGCGGCTGCCGCGGTCGGCGTCGCGGGACCCGGCGTCGCGGTGGGGGTCGGGGCCGTGCCCCCCGGCGCACCGCCCGGCGAGGGGCTCGCCGGCGCCGCGGGCGAACCCCCGGGCGGCGATGTCGCCGACGCTCCCGGCGCCGAAGGGCTCACCGGGATGATGATGGTCGAGCTGCCGCCCGGCCGCGGGGTCTCCCCGGCGGGCGCGCCCATCCGCAGGCCGCTGCCGCCATCGCGGGTGAGCGCGAGCGGGCTGAAGGGCAGCACCAGCGCCAGCAGGAGCAGTCCGGCGGCCACCCCCAGCAGCGCCCCCGCCCGGAGGAACTGCGGCGCAGCGAAGCCCTGCCGGGCCGCGCCCGGAGCCGGCGCCTGCCGCGGGGTGGGGTGCGCAGGCCGGGCCGGGGAGGCAGGCCGTGGCTGCCGGAGGAGCTGGTCGAGCCCGGCGGCCCGTGCGCCCGGCGGCGGCGTGGCCGGGGCCAGCGCCCCGAAGACCGCCAGCGGCGCCAGCCTCCGCCGCCGCTCCCGGCAGTCGGCGCATCGCTCCACGTGCCGGTCGACCTCCCTCCGGATGGCGGGTGTGAGCGCGCCCCCGGCCGCTGCCGGCGCGAGCACCGCCGCGAGCCCTTCGCACCGTTCGCCGGCCTGCTTCCAGAGCACGTAGGCCGCAATCGCGCTCTCCACCGCCTTCTTCAGCCGGTGGAGGAGCACGTAGGCGTTGTTCCGGGTGATTCCGAGCGCCTGCGCAATCTCCTCGGCGTCGAGCCCCTGCCGCACGTGGAGGTCGAGGAGCGAGAGCTGGCGCGGGTCGAGCGCGCTGGCCGCTTCCCAGACGAGCCGCGCCGCTGCCGCCGCCTCGGCCGCCTCCTGCGGGCTGGAGAAGCGGGAGGTATCGACGACGTCGAGGGCGAGCTCCTCGCCGTCGCCGCCCGGGGTTGTGAGCGGGCGGGTCCTGCCCCGCCGTTCGAGCCGGTTGAGCGCGGTGTTCCGCGCGATGCTGAACAGCCAGCCGCGGAAGCTAGCCCCCTGCTTGAGCCCGCCGAGCCCGTTCATGGCCTTGAGGAACGTCTCCTGCGCGATGTCGGCGGCCTCGTCGCGGTCCCGCACCATGCGCGCGGCAAAGTCGTAGACGGCGTCGAAGTAGCGCTCGTACAGCGAGGCGAGCGCCTCCCGGTCGCCGCCCTGTGCGGCGTTGACGAGGTCCGCGTCAGCGAGCTGGGTCATACCAACTCCGGGCGCCCGGGCGGGCGGTGCCCCGGCCGGACAGGAAGGGGAGCGCCGGGGCGGCCGAGATCTTACAGCCGGGCGCGGTCAGGCCCGATTCGCGCGTTCGCGCCACCAGCCTTCGAGGAAGCCGGCCCCGTAGGCGAGGTGCATGGTGGCCATGGCGGCAAAGGTGAGCGCCGGGTTCGCGCCGTGGCGCTTCGCTGCCCGGTAGGCTGCGAACCCGCCGACCCCGAGGTAGGCCAGCGCCAGCCCGCGCAGGGCAATCCGCGCCGTCTTCGAAACGCGCCCCGCCAGCCAGAGCGCCGGCCCGCCGACGACCATCGCCGAGGGCGCGAAGTGCCGCGGCCGGAGCGGCCGTCCCCGCGCGAAGAGCGTCCCCTTGGCGGCGCCGTACTCCCGGTACTGTCGCGCCAGCGCCTGCAGCGTCCGCCGCGGGTAGTAGGTCGAGCGGATCGCCGGGTCCAGCCAGATCCGCCCGCCGGCTTCGATCAGCCGCGCGTTGTAGCTGTCCTCATCGGCGCCGTCGACCGTTTCGTCGAATTCGCCGACCACCTCCCAGACCCGCCGGTGATAGCAGCCGAACGGCACCGTGTCGACGTAGCCGGCTTCGTTCGCGTAGCGGAACTTCGCGTTGCCGACGCCGAACGGGGAGGACATCGCTGCCGCGATGGCGCGGCCCACGGCCCCGTCGCCGACCGTGTCGATCGGCCCGCCGACGCAGGCCGCGCCGGTCCGCTTCAGCGCTTCGACCGACTGGCGGACGAAGTCGGGCCGCACCGTGCTGTGCGCCCCGATGATGATCCAGCAATCGCCGCGCGCCGCTTTCATCCCCTCGTTCAGGCCGGCAACCGTAATCCGGCGGGGGTTGTCGACGAGTTCGAGGCGGGCGAAGGGCGATTGGTAGCCCCGCACCAGCTCGCGGGTCGCATCGGTGCTGCCGCCGTCGGCCACGATGACCTCGATCCCGTCCGGGCCGTAGTCCTGCGCGGCGAGCGCATCGAGCAGCCCCGTGATGTACCGCTCTTCGTTCAGGCAGGGGATGACGATGGAGACGAGCGGCCGCTCGGGAAGGGTGAGCGGGGCATCGTCGAGGCGGGCGGACGAAGCAGAGGCGGTCATGCCTCCACGCTACCACGGCCCGGGCGGCGGTCAATCCGCGCGCGGTGCCACGCCTCGACCCGCTCGGCGATGCGGGCGGCGTCGTGGTGCTCTTCCACCCAGCGGCGGGAGGCCGCGCCGACCGCCTCGGCCAGCGCCCGGTCGTCGAGGAGCTGCTCCACGGCGGCGGAGATCGCCTCGGGCGTCTCCGCGTGGACGACCGGCGCCTCCACACCGTACACGTCGGCGAAGCGGAACGAGGCGATGACCGGCCGCCCGCAGGCCATCCCCTCCAGCTCGACCATTCCAATCGCCCCCTCGTGCACCTGCCCGATGAGCACCCGGTGGCGGGCCATCAGCCCGGGGAGCCGCTCGCGCGGCTGGTGGAGCAGGAGCACGATGGTCGGGAGCGCCTCGAACTGCCGCGTCAGTTCGCCCCCGGCGATCGCCGTAATCCGCAGGTGCGGGCGGCGCGCGCTGAGCTGGCGCGCGGCCGCGAGGATCTTCTCCGCGCCCTTGTTGGGCGCCAGCGCGCAGATGATGAAGACGTCGCGCGCATCGGCCGGCAGCGGCTGCGGCCGGAAGGTCGCGGTATCGACCGGGTTCGGCAGGAACTCGGCATCAGGCCGGATGGCCGTGCACCACGGCGCAAGGTCCGGCGTGGAGTAGTACACGTGCGCCGCCCGCCGGAGGGCGAGCCGGATCAGCCCGCGCCACGGCCGCCGGGCGAGGTCGCGCACGTCGTCGCCGTGGCAGTGGAGGACGTACGGCACGCCGGCGAGCACGCCCACCAGCCCGAGGTAGGCATAGTGAATGTGGACCGCGTCGTAGCGGCCCCGCCGGAGCCGGGCCGCCAGCCGCAGCCAGTCGATCAGCCGCAGCGGGGCGACCGCCAGCTTCAGCAGGGGCGGCAGCTTCGCGCCGTACAGCCGCGGCCGGAGGATGTCGACGGTGTGGCCCCGAGCGCGCAGCCCGGCAGCGAGCTCGGTGGCGACGGAAGCGACGTCATTGACCTGTGCGAACCGCATCAGGCTGCCGGTGCTGCGGGGATAGGCTCGCCGCGGACGATCGCCCGGGCCACCGCCTCGACGCGGTCCACGATCCGGTCCACGGCGTGGTGGCGCTCGACCCACGCCCGGCCGGCCGCCCCGGCCCGGTCGCGCAGCGCCGGGTCGTCGGCCAGCCGGCCCACGATGCGGGCAATGTCGTCGCCGTCGACGGCGGAGAAGAACGGCGGCGGCTCTGCGTACGCGCCGCGCTCGTTGAACCAGGTCACAACCGGCCGCCCGCAGGCCATCGCCTCCAGTTCGGCCATGCCGGCCGAGCCGAGCCGCGCCTGGCCGATGACGATACCGTGCTCGTCGATGATCTGCGGCAGCCGGCTCCGCGGGTGGCGGGCGTAGAGCGTCACGTTCGGGAGCTCCCGGAAGGCTGCCGTGTACTCGCCGCCGCCGAAGGCGTCGATCCGCAGGCCGGGATGGGTTTCGGCCAGCAGCTGGCAGGCGCGGAGGATGCGGCCCGCCCCCTTCACCTCGGTCAGGGCGCAGGCGACCCAGGCCGACTGGTGGACCGAGGGCGGGGTCTTCGGCGCGAACTGCGCCGTATCGACCGGGTTCGGCAGGAACTCGGCGTCCGGCCGCAGCGGCAGCACCCAGCCCGCCAGGTCGGGCGTGGAGTAGAACACGTGGCGCGCCTGCCGGATAGCGTTCGCGATGAGCGGCCGG
The DNA here is from genome assembly GCF_008838325.1 of Tepidiforma bonchosmolovskayae. GTDB lineage: Bacteria > Chloroflexota > Dehalococcoidia > Tepidiformales > Tepidiformaceae > Tepidiforma > Tepidiforma bonchosmolovskayae. The sequence goes on from NZ_CP042829.1 coordinate 1,326,640, forward strand.
GTGAACGGGGTTCCCTCGCGGAGGTCGCTGCCGTGGCAGTGGAGGATGTAGGGGAAGCCGCCCAGCGCCCCGATATTGCCGAGGTAGGCGTAGTGGATGTGGACGAGGTCGTATCGGCCGGCCCGGATGCGCCGGATCAGGTCGAGCCAGTCGAGCGCGCGCACGGGGCCGGTGATCGGCTTGATGTTCGGGTGGAGCTTCGCGCCCACGAGCCGCGGGTAGTAGTGGTCGACGGTGTGGCCGCGGGCGCGCAGCCCGGCGCCGATCTCCGTGGCGACCGAGGCGATGTCGTTGATCTCGGCGATGCGCACGGGGCTACCCCTCGCCCGGGCGCCGCGACGGGCTGAGCCACTCCAGGGCAAAGATGGCCGCCAGGCCGAAGATGACCGTCACCGCAAGCGCCACCGCAACGCGGCCGGCGAGCGTGCCCGCAAGCCCGCCTGAGAAGCTGTACGACGTCTCGATGCGGCTCTCGGCGCTGCGGACCGCAATCTGCGCGTTGCCGAGGTTCACATACGCCGTATCGCGGACCTGCCGCAGCCCCCGCACCTCGCTCAGGAGCGCCTGCGTGGCCGCATCGAGCTGCTGCTCGGGGAGGGCCGGGGCGAGCTGGCTGTATTCCTTGAGGGCCGCCTCCAGAGCTGCAACCCGCGCGCTCAGCACCGGGCCGGCCTGCCCGGCCTGCACCGGCTGGCCGATGACCGCCGATGCCACGGCTGCCGCCGCCTCCGGGCTGGCGCCCGGCACCGCCGCGAGCGCCCCCTTCGCCTCGGCAAGCTGCCGCTCCAGCTCCACCCGCTGCTGAGTCACGAAGACGAGCGGGTTGGCCTCGCCCCGCGTCTCGACCAGCGCCGCAAGGTCGACCCCCTTGCCGGCGGTGGCCTGCGCGAGCCGCTGGAAGGCGGCCTGGTAGTCGGCCTCGGCATTCGCCGCGACCTCGCGCCGCCGGTCCACAAACCGCGTGCGGAAGAGGCCGTCCGGCTTCGTGTACTCGGCCGTGAACACGTCGACGAACGCCTTCCGGTACCGCTCCGCCTTGGCCTTCTCCGGGTCCGAAATCGAGACGGTGAGGGTGCCGCGCGAAATGCCGTCCCCGACGGAGATGGGAAAGAGGCTCACGCTGAAGCGGGCGTAATCGAAATCGGGCTCCCCGATCGCCGCGATGACCTTCTCCTTGAACGCAGGGTCGGCCGTCATCGCCTGGGCCTCGAAGATCCGCAGGCCGCGGTCGCCGCCGACGACGAGGTCGTGCACCGTCGTGTCGAGCGTCATCGTCGCCACCGCCGTCGAACCGCCGGAGACCGCGCCGATGGCGAGCGCCGCCAGGAGGCCGAGCGCAGCGAACGGGATGAAGACCCACCAGCGGCGCCGGATAACCTGGAAATCGCGCTGGAGGCCGCTGGTTTCGGAGGGCATCGCCGGGTATGGTAGGTTCGCCCGGTTTGACCGGTCAATCGTGACGCGCTTCACGAGGTTCGCGTGCCCCATCTCGACCTCGCGCTCATCGTACTCGTCCAGGCGGCCCTCCTCGCCGCCGTGGTCATCCTCCGCGAGCCGAAGCTGCTCATCCCCGCGGTCGTCATCGGCCTCCCCGTCGAGTACCTCCAGACGCAGACGGTCGACACGCTCGGCGAGGGCGGCATCGGCGGGGCGATCCGCGCCATGCTCAACCCCGGCAAGGCCGCCATGGCGGCCACCGTCGTCATCGCCCTCTGGCGCGCCCGGTACGAGCCGCGGCGGCTCCTTCCGCGGAGCGGGGTGCTCCTTCCGGCGCTCGTCATCCTCTTCCTGTCGGTCGTCGGCCTCGCCTGGTCCGACCTGCAGCGGCCGAACAACGCCGTCCTCATCCTCGTGCTGTATGTGGCGTTCGTCTTCGCCGCGCCGTCGCTCATCGAAGACCGGCGCGACCTCGAGCGGGTGCTCGCGGCGTTCTTCCTTGCGGCAATCGGGCTTTCGCTCCTGGCTGTGGCCCAGCGGCTGCTCGGCGTCTTCCAGTGGCGGGCCATCCTCGTCCAGTCCGATGCCTACAGCTACCGCTCGAACGCCACCTTCGCCGACCCGAACAACCTGGCGCGCTACCTCGCGATAACGATGGCGCTGGCGGCGGCCAGCCTCCTCGCCCTGGGGCCGCGCCGGCTGACGGTCTACCTCGCCGCGCCGGCGCTCGTGCTCTCCGCGCCCGCGCTCATCGCCACCGCCTCCCGCTCGGGCTGGCTCGGCATGCTGATGGCGAGCTTCATCGTGGTGGTCCTGGCGCCTGTGCCGCGCTACACGAAAGTCCGCATCAACGTCGCCGCCTTCGGCACGCTCGGTGCCCTCCTCAGCCTGCTCCTCATCCAGGGCGGCTCCGATGCGGCCCGCGTCCGTTCGCTCGCCAGCGGGCTCGATGTTGTCCTCGGCGTCCGCCGGTTCCTCATCCGCGCGGGCTGGGAGATGTGGAAGGATAACCCGCTCGTCGGCGTCGGGACCGGCGGCTACCAGAACGCCCTGGTCACGGTCTACAACTATGTGATGCCCGCCTGGGCGAAGACCTCGCTCTCCCACACCTCATTCATCAGCATCCTCGCCGAATGGGGGCTGGTCGGCGTCGCGGCCTTCGCCTTCTTCGCGGGCAGGGTCGGGGCTTCCTGCGCGCGCATCTACCGCAGCGCCGGCGACCCCTTCGAGCGGATGCTCGGGGGCTGGCTCATCGCCGCCTTCGTCGAAATCCTCTTCCAGTCGCAGTCCGAGGGCCGGCTGTTCGAGGAGCCGTACCTCTGGCTGCTGCTCGCGCTGGTCGCCGCGCTCGAAGCCGGCGCCGCCCGGCGCGCGCCCGCTGCCGCGCCCGCCGCCGCGGACGCGCCCGCTGCAGCCGCGCCTGCTCCGCCCCGCGAGCCGGCGCCGGCCCCGGCCTGATCGCAGCCATCCCTCCCGGGCGGTAGCATGGAGCCCGCCATGTACACGGTCCTTGCCGGCGGCGTCGGAGCCTCCCGCTTCCTCCAGGGGCTCGCCGCGGCCGTCCCCCAGCGCGAGATCGCCGTCATCTCCAACACCGGCGACGACCTCGAATTCGCAGGGCTCCACGTTTCGCCCGATACCGACATCGTCATCTACGCACTCGCCGGCGCCGTGAACCCCGAGACCGGCTGGGGGCTCGCCGGCGATACCTTCGCCGTCGTCGAAGCGCTCGAGCGGTTCGGCTACCCGCGCTGGTTCAACCTCGGCGACCGCGACCTCGCGATGTCGCTCCACCGGACCCGCCTCCTCCGCGAGGGCTGGCCCGTGCACCGCATCACCGCCGACCTGGCCCGCGCCTGGGGCCTCGAAATCCGCCTCCTGCCGATGAGCGACGACCCGGTCCGCACGGTCATCGAAGGGCCGGAGGGCGAGCTGCCGTTCCAGGAGTACATGGTCCGCCTGCGGACGGATGTGGAGGTCCGGGGCTTCCGCTTCGCCGGCGCGGAGGCGGCCCGCCCGGCCCCGGGCGTGCTCGAAGCGATCCGCGAGGCCAGGGCCGTCATCCTCGCGCCGAGCAACCCGTTCGTCAGCATTGGGCCGATCCTCGCCGTCCCCGGCATCCGCGAGGCGCTGGCCGCCACCCGCGCCCGCCGGGCCGCCATCAGCCCGATCATCGCCGGGCAGGTGGTCAAGGGCCCGGCCGCGAAGATGCTCGCCTCGCTCGGCCACGAGGTCTCGGCCCTCGGCGTGGCCCGGCTCTACCGCGGGCTCATCGACCTCTTCGTGCTCGATACGGCCGATGCAGCGCTCGCGACCGAAGTCGAGGCGCTCGGCATGCGCGCCCTCGTCACCGAGACGCTGATGACGACCGCCGAGCGGAAGCGCGCGCTCGCCGCTGCGGTCCTCGCCGCGCTGGAGGCTGCCCCGTGACCCTCCCGGTCCTCATCCCCGTCAACCGGCTCGAACAGGCCAAAGGCCGCCTCGCTCCCCTCCTCACCGAGGCCGAGCGCGAGGAGCTGGCGCTCATCACCGCAGAGACCGTGGCCCACGCCGCCGGCGCCGACGCCGTCATCCTCACCGCCGACCCGCGGGTGATCGAGCGGATGGCCGGGCGCTACCGCGTCCTCGCTGAAGACCCGGCCGTGCACGGCCTGAACGGCCAGCTCGAACGCGCGATCGCACGGCTCCAGGCCGACGGCACCGTCGCCGACCGCCTCCTCATCCTTCACGCCGACCTTCCCCTCGTGCGCGGCTGGACCATCGCAACGCTTGCGGAGGAGGACGACGGCCCCGGCTGTGTCGTCATGGTGCGCAGCGCCGACGGCGGCACCAACGCGATGCTCCTCCACCCGCCGGGCCGCTTCCGGCTCGCCTACGGGCCGGGCAGCTTCGAACGGCACGCGGCCGCCGCCCGCGCCGCCGGACTGCGCGTCGTCGAAAGCCCGAACCGCGAACTGCAGCTCGACCTCGATACCCCGGCCGATGTCGCCGCCCTCCTCGCGACGGCCCGGGGCCAGCAGACGGCCGCCGGCCACTACCTCCTCGCCATCGGGGCCGACCGGCGCCTCGCGGCAGCGCAGACATGAGGCGGCTCCTCCCGGCGCTCGCTGCCGCGCTCCTGTTCGCCGGGGCCGCCTGCGGCTCCGAACGGCCGCAGGCGCCGCCCCGCCCGACGCCGACCCCCACCCTCGCCGGGAGCGGGCCGGCCGGCGACCGCGTCGTGACCGACATGGCCGGCCGCGCGGTGCGCCTCCCTGCCAGGGTGGAGCGCGTTGTGGTCACCGCCCCCGCCGCGGCCGACTACGCGCGCGCCCTCGGGCTCGAGGTCATCGGCCAGCCTTCCGACATCCCCCCGGCGGCCGGGGCGCAGCCGGTGGGCAGCACGCTCAACCCCGATTTCCCCGCCATCGCCGCGCTCGCGCCGGACCTCGTCATCGGCGACGCCGCCGTGCAGGGCGCGCGCATCGCCGATTTCGACCGGTTCACGCTTCCCGTCTACCTCGTGAAAGCCGCGGACTACCTGTCGATCCTCGACGCCATCGAGCGGCTCGGTGGCGCCGTGGGCCGGGAGGGGGACGCCGCCGCCCTCCGCGCCGACGTCGAAGCGCGCGTTGTCGCCGCCGCGCTGGCCGCCCGGGAGCGCCGCGGGGCCGCCGGTCCGCGGGTGCTCGTCCTCACTGGCGCCGGCCGCGATACCTTCGCCGCCGGCCCCGCGACCTACGTGGGCAACCTGCTCAGCATCCTCGGCGCCGAGAACGCCCTGCCGAACCCGCCCGAGGGCGGACCGCTGCCCGGCTTCGGCGTCATCGATGCCGGGCAGGCCGCGCTCCTCCGGCCGGATGTCGTGCTCATCCTCCCCGCGGGCGACGGGAGCCTCGAGTCGCGCATCCGGAGCGACCCGGCGTGGTCCGCCGCACCCGCCGTCCGCAGCGGCCGCGTCTACGTGCTCGACCGGATGCTCTTCCTGCGCGCGCCCGGCCCGCGGGTCGCCGAGGCGGTCGAAACGCTCCTCGAGCTGCTCTACCCAGCGCGCTAGGCCTGCTGCCGGGCCGCTGCCGCCTCGAGCACCAGCGGGTGGGGCCGCTCCTCGAGCGTATCCAGCACGTCGTACGCCTCGAGGTCGAGGATCGCGTCCAGGGCCCGGCGGAGCATCGCCCGGGCCAGCGCCAGCCCGCGCTCGTTCGCGAGGTCGATCGACCCGCACGAGACCACCGGGTAGGTGAGGCACCACATGACGGTCATCCGGTAGTCGTCCCAGCACTGTTCCCAGCTGTAGTCCCGCACGCCGTGCTCCACCAGCGTCTCGTGGTAGGCGCGGACAATGTCCCGCTCGTGCGCCCGGCGGATGGGCGTATCGACCGACTGGCTCATGAAGTAGCCGATGTCGTACGGGCCGCGGGCTTTGATGGCGATCTGCCAGTCGACCAGCGTGAGCGGCGCGTCGCCCTCGGGGCTGCCCCAGAAGACATTGTCGAGCCGGAGGTCGCCGTGGCAGAGCGTCTCAGGCGCCTGCGAGAAGCGGTCCTGCATCGGGTTCATCCGGTGCATGTACCGGAGGACGAGGTCGCGCTCGAATTCGCTCAGTTCGCCGCCGAAGTTCTGGAGGAACGGTTCGACGGCCTGCGCGAAGGCGACGGCGGCCATCAGGTTGACGGGGTCGTTCCCGCGCGGGATCCAGTCGAGCGCGGCGAGCTCGGGCGCGTTCCACCAGCGGGCGTGCAGTTTCCCGACCTCGCGCACGAGCGTGAAGCACTCCTCGGCCGAGGCCCCGGCCACCTGGTCGCCCAGGCGCAGCCCGGCGAGGTCCTCCATCAGGATGATGTACTGCACCGATTCGGGGTCGCCGGCCGTGTAGTACGCCCGCGCGCTGCGGACGCCGATCCGGTGGGCCAGCTCGTCGTAGATCCGCCGCTCCTTCTCGTAGAAGCCGAGCATGTGGGCCACGCCCCGGCCGCCGGGGTCCGCCGTCGGGATCTTCGCGATGAGCGTCCGCGGGGCGCCCGGCTCCTCCCGGTCGTAGACAAGCGTGATGCGGGCGAGTTCGCCGAGAATGCCCACCCCCTCGCCGATCCGCTGGCGCGGCGCCTCGATGACGCGGGCCTCGCGCAGGTGGCCGCGCTCGCGCAGCGCGGCGGTCAGCCACTCCGGCGTGACCTCATCCATCGTGGCGGGAATCGAAAGGCTGGTCATTCAGCAAACCCCCGGGCGAACAGATTCGTGGAATCTATCACCCGGGGGCGTTGGGGGCGATGCGCCCGGTGCGGTCCGGCTTACAGCTGCGGCGGCGGCGCCGTTGTCGGCTGGCGCAGCTCCACCCAGAGCAGCGCCACGATGGCGGAGACGACCGTGAGGCCCAGCGAGATCCCGCCGAGCGCCGCCACAATCCGCCGCGTGTCGCGGCTGACTTCGTCGATGTCGCCGAGGAAGACCGAGACGGTGAAGATGCCCGTGAGCAGCAGGAAGCCGCCGGGCACGGCGAGCGCCTCCCACTTCCCGCGGTACATCAGGTGGCCGAAGGCGAGCCCCGCAATCGCGAAGAAGGGGATGAACGAGACGAGCCACTCGCGGTGCTTGTCCCACGAGTCGCGCAGTTCGAAGAGGGCCACGGTGAAGATGACCGAGAAGGCGACGCCCATGCCGAGCCCCCAGAAGCGGCCCGTGAGCTCGCGCCAGCCGATCGGCGGGCGCTTCGGGCGGGTCGCCCGGTCGTGGATGTACGTCGATTTCTGCGGTTCGAACGGTGCGGGAAGCGAAAAGTCGGCCATCGTGGGGCGATTGTGGCCGGATTCCGGGGGTAGAGGCAACCGCCGGGGCCGGCCGGCTCAGGCGGTCGCTGCCTCCCGCGCGGTGATGTGCTCCAGCCAGCGGCGGTCGCGGCCGTTCGGGCGCCGGTCGAGCCGCTCCTCGAGAATGGCGCGTGCCTGTTCGAGCCGCCCGGCCCGCGCGCACGCCTCGATCAGGGTCTCCTCGAAGACGTCGCGCTGGGCATGGCTCCCGCCGAGGCGGACCACCTCCGGCCGGGCGAGCTGGAAGAGGTTCGCCGCCCGGTCCCAGTCGCCGTGGGCGAAGGCGAGGTACCCCTCGGCCAGCGTCACGAGGACCGGCCCCGCGTACACCTTTCCGCCGGCCACCCGGTCGCGCAGCTGGCCGACGAGCGCCGTCAGCCGGGCGGTGTCGTTCACCGCGCACCAGGCGATGAGGCAGTGGGCGTCGGCCCAGGTCGTCCCCGGCCGCGGGAACCAGGCGGCGGCGTACTCCGCGACCTCGGCCCACGGGAGGTCGGCCGCCGGCCGCTCGGTGAGCGTGCACCGCCAGAGGAGCGAGGCCGCATCGGCGATGGTGCCCAGCGGCGGCGAGGTGGCCACCGACGGCCGGATCACCCGGTCGTACAGGTCGAGGACGCGCGCGAAGTTCCCGGCCGCCAGCTCGAAGAGGGCGAGGTGCCAGTGATTGTGGACGTAGAGCTGGTGGGCAGGGTCGTAGCCGACGAGCCACTCCCGGAGGAAGGCCGCGCCGCCCTCGGCGTCGCCGGTTTCGTAGGCGATATGGGCGACGGTGTGCGATGCGTGGCCGTTGCGCGGGTTCCCGGCCAGCGAGCGCTCCACCGCCTGCTGCGCTTCGCGGTGGCGGAACAGCTCGTTGTAGGCGAAGGCGATCTGCGAGAGGAACCACCAGTCGTCGCCGTAGGCCCCGGCGAGCGGTTCGAGCAGGGCGAGCTGCTCCTCGTTCCGCTCCAGCCGCCCGCTGAAGCCGATGAGCCCGTACACGCCCGTGGCCTGCGAGAGCACGAAGGCGTCGCGCGGGAACTCCGCCACGTGGGCGCGGACCTTCTCGAGCGCGCCGCGGGGGTCGCCTGCGACGGCCGTGGCGATCGCCTCGACGTGCTGGCGTTCGCGCCGCGTCGCCCCGCCGACCACCTGCAGGGCGCGGTCGGCGGCCTCGCGGGCTTCGGCCGGCCGTGCCCGGAACTGGAGCATCCGCGCCTCAGCGATGTGGGCGAGCGCGAAGCCCGGGTCTTCGAGCCGCGCTTCGCGGAAGCAGGCCTCGGCCTCCGCCTCGGCGGCGAGCGCGTGGTCCAGCCCGCGGCAGTAGGCCTCGGCGGCCCGCGGCGAGCCGGTCGAAAGTTCGAGCCCGTAGCGGTCGGTCAAGGGCATGAGCGTTCCCCCGGCAGCGTGGGGGCATTCTAGGGCAGCCGGCGCGCGCCCGCGCGGGCTACTGGCCGCTCCCCTTCGGCACGGGGAAGAGCGCCCAGACCCCGTTGTGGTCGCTGGCATAAAGCGGCCGTCCGTCCGGCAGCCGGCCCGGCTTCGTCGCAAAGGCGGCGGCCACCGAGGCCCGCCACCCTGCCGAGAGGATGAACGACGTCCGCACCGTCGGCTCCGGCTGGTCGCCGATGACGCCCGGGCGGCAGCAGGTCGGCGGGTCGATGCCGGCCAGCGGGTCCTCGAAGCCGAGGCCAATCAGCGCCTGGTACGCCGGCGAGCCCGGCGGGTCGGAGAGGTCGGCGAGGATGATCGCCGGCCCGCCGGTCCGCTGCTTCCGGACGAACTCGGCGAACGACTCCGCCTGCTGGCCGCGCAGCCGTTCGCCCCCGCCTGTCAGGTGGGTGATGAAGACGTCGACCGTGCCCACGGCCGACGGCCCCTTGATGCGGACGTGGAGCGCGGCCCGCCCTTCGGTCTCGCTGGTCCGCGGGTTCAGCCACGCCGGCGTCGCGCCGAGCACCACCCACCGGTCGCTGCGGACCAGCACCAGCTCGCCTTCCTCGAAGCCGATCTGCTTCGCAAGCTCCCGGTTCTGCTGCTCGGTGCGGCCCGCAAACCACGGGTTCGCCTGCACGAAGAGCGGCTCCATCTTCAGCTCCGCAGCGAGCTTCGCCACCGCCGAGCCGTGCTTCGCCGTCCACGTGGCCTCGCTGAAGCCGACGAGGTCGGGCCGGTAGCTCCGCAGCTCATCGATGACGAGCTGGAGCCGCTGGTCGAAGGTGTCGCCGGCGCTCGTGTCGTTCGCGTCGGTCTGGACCGGGCTCATCAGGTTGATGAAGGCGACCCGGAACTCGGTCGGCTCGGGCGTCGGCTCGGGCGTGGGCACGGGCCGGGTCGGGGTGGGCTCCGGCGTCTCGACCGGCCGGGCGTAGCTGTCCGAGGGCGTGCTGCTCGAGCAGGCGGCGAGCCCGGCCCAGGCCACGGCCGCGAGCAGGCCGACAAGGGCCGCGCGCCGGGTCAGCATTGACATTCCCCCGCGGGCGCTGCTGTAGTGGAAGCCATCGGCGATGACGGAGACGAGTAGCGCCGCATCGGCCGTCCAGCGAGCCCCGGCAGGTGGAAGGGGGCACGGCACGGCAGCGCGAATATCCCTCCCGAGCCCCCGGCCGAACGGCGCCCCGCGCGCCCAGTAGACCCGGGCGGAGGCCCACCGTTACCAGGGGCTGGGGCGTGCCGGCGCCCCACGAGTGCCCGCCGCAGGGCGGGAACCAGGGTGGTACCGCGGGCGCGCGCGCTCGTCCCTGGAGCGGGGGCAGGCGCGCGTTGTCGTGTCCGGGCCTCCATGCGCGCATCCATCTCGCCGAAGGGTACGATACCGCCGCCCGCCGCGGCCTTCTCCCTCGCACCCCGGGGCGTCAACTCCTGCGTTCTGCATCGGAGGCCACCGTGTTCCGTTCTGTCGACCCGAAGGTCAGCTTCCCCGAGCTCGAAGCGCGCATCCTCCAGTTCTGGAAGGAGCACCGCATCTTCGAAAAGAGCATCGAGCAGCGCCCGGAAGACCGCCTCTTCGTCTTTTACGAAGGCCCGCCCACGGCCAACGCCCGCCCGGGCATCCACCACGTCCTCTCTCGCGTCTTCAAGGACCTCATCCCGCGCTATAAGACGATGCGCGGCTACCGCGTCCCACGGAAAGGCGGCTGGGATACCCACGGCCTGCCCGTAGAACTCGAAATCGAAAAGGAGCTCGGACTCAAATCCAAGCCCGAGATCGAGGAGTACGGCATCGCCGCCTTCAATGAGAAGTGCAAGGAGTCCGTCTCCCGCTACGTGGAGGAGTGGACCCGCCTAAGCGAGCGGATCGCCTTCTGGGCCGACTACGACAACCCCTACGTCACCTACGACAACGGCTACATCGAAACCTGCTGGTGGATCTTCAAGCAGCTCTGGGAGGCCGGCTTCGTCTACCAGGACTACCGCTCGACGCCCCACTGCCCCCGCTGCGGCACCAGCCTGAGCGACCACGAAGTCGCCCTCGGCTACCAGGACGACGTGCCCGACCCCTCCGTCTTCGTGAAGTTCCGCATCCCCGGCGATGCCCTCGCCGCCGCAGGCTTCCGCACCGAAAAGCCGCTCGCCCTCGTGGCGTGGACCACCACCCCGTGGACGCTCCCCGGCAACGTCGCCCTCGCCGTCAAGAGCGATGCCTCCTACGGCGTCTACGACCTCGGCGAGGAGGCCGTGGTGCTCGCCGAGGCGCTCGCCCCGCGGGTGCTCGGCGAGGGCGCGCAGCCGGCCGCTTCGCTCCGCGGCGAGCAGCTCGTCGGCATCGCCTACGAGCCGCTCTACCGGCCCGAGCTGCTCGGCCACCCGGTCCGCCGGTTCGACGACGACGGCCGCCTCCGCCCGCTCGCACCCGGCGAAGCGACCGACGGCCTCCGCCGGGTCATCGCCGCCGACTACGTCTCCCTCGAGGACGGGTCGGGCATCGTCCACATCGCCCCGGCCTTCGGCGGCGAGGACTTCGAAGAGGGCAAGCACTACCGCCTCCTCTTCGCCCAGCCGATCGACCTCCGCGGCATCATGGCCGAGGGGCTGCCCGGCGCCGGCAAATTCGCCAAGCAGGCCGACCGCGACATCGAGCGCGACCTCGAAGAGCGCGGCCTGCTGCTCAAGAAGGGCACCATCCGCCACACCTACCCCTTCTGCTGGCGCTGCGGCACCCCGCTCCTCTACTACGCGAAGCCGAGCTGGTACCTCCGCACCACGGCCCTCCGCGAGCAGCTCCTGGCCGGAAACGAACGGATCAACTGGTACCCCGAGCACATCAAGCACGGCCGCTTCGGCAACTGGCTCGCGAACAACATCGACTGGGCCGTCAGCCGCGAGCGGTACTGGGGCACGCCCCTCCCCTTCTGGCGGTGCGACGCCTGCGGCGAGGCGGCCTGCATCGGCTCCCGCGCCGAGCTCATCGAGCGGGCCGAAGACCCGGAGGCCGCCCGCGCCCTCGACGACCTCCACCGCCCCTTCGTCGACGCCGTCACCATCCGCTGCCCGGCCTGCGGCGGCACCGCACGGCGCGTCCCCGAGGTGGCCGACGCGTGGTTCGACAGCGGCGCGATGCCCTACGCCCAGTGGCACTTCCCCTTCGTGCACGAGGCGGAGTTCCAGCGCCACTTCCCGGCCGACTTCATCTGCGAGGCGATCGACCAGACCCGCGGCTGGTTCTATACCCTCCACGCCGAGGCCACGCTCCTCCACGCCGCCGGCGCCATCCCCGACGGCATCGCCTACCGCAACGTCATCTGCCTCGGCCACATCAACGACGAAAAAGGCAACAAGATGTCGAAGAGCCGGGGCAACACGGTCGACCCGTGGACTGTCATCGACCGCCACGGCGCCGATGCAACCCGCTGGTACATGTACGCCGCCAGCCCCGCCGGCTCACCCCGCCGCTTCAGCGCCGGCCTCGTCGAAGAGGGCCTCCGCCGCTTCCTCCTCACCCTCTGGAACACCTATAGCTTCTTCGTCAGCTACGCCAGCATCGACGGCTTCCGCCCCTCCGGCCGCTGGGAGCCGGCCGCCGAGATCGACCGCTGGCTTCTGAGCGAACTGAACGCCCTCGTCGCCAAAGTCACCGACGAGCTCGAACAGTACGACCCGACCGACGCCGCCCGCGCCATCGAGGCGTTCGTCGACGACCTTTCGAACTGGTACGTCCGCCGCTCCCGCCGCCGCTTCTGGCGCGGCGCCACCGAGGGCGACGCAGACAAGCAGAGCGCCTACGAAACGCTCTACGCAGCCCTCACCACCCTCGCGAAGCTGCTCGCGCCGTTTACCCCGTTCGTCGCCGAGGAGCTCTGGCAGAACCTCGTCCGCACGGTCGACCCCGCCGCTCCCGAGAGCGTCCACCTCGCGGCGTGGCCCGAGCCACACCCGGCGCGCATCGATGACCGCCTGAACGCCGAGACGCAGCTCGTCAAGCGGCTCTGCTCCCTGGGCCGCGCGGCCCGCGCGAAGGCCCAGATCAAGGTCCGCCAGCCGGTCGCCGAGGTCGTCGTGAAGCTCCGCGACGCCGCCGAGGCCGCGGTCGTCGAACGGAACCGGCACCTCGTCCTCGAAGAGCTGAACGCGAAGGCGCTCCGCATCGTCGAGGACGAAACGGCCGTGGTGGCCTACGACGTGAAGCCGAACCTCCCCGTCCTCGGGCCGAAGCACGGGCAGGCGCTGGGCGCCATCCGGCAGGGGCTCGCCGCCATGGACCCGGCCGAGGTCGCCGCCGCCGTCCGCCGCGGCCGGGCCATCACAATCGCCGGCATCGAACTGGAGCCCGGCGACATCCTCCTGCAGGCGCAGGACCGTGAGGGGTACGCCGCCGCACAGGAGGCCGGCTACACCGTGGCCGTGGCGACCGCCATCACGCCCGAGCTCGCCGACGAGGGGCTCGCCCGCGAAATCGTCCGCCGGCTGCAGGACCTCCGCCGCGAGGCCGGCTTCGAACTTGCCGACCGGATCATCGCGTGGGTCGCCGGCGACGCCGATGTGGCCCGCGTGCTGGAGCGCCACGGCGCCTACATCCGCGGCGAGACGCTCGCCCTCGAGCTCCGCAGCGAGGAGCCGCCCGCCGACGCGACCCGTTCCGAGGACGACCTCGAAGGCACCCGGGTGGTCTTCGGCGTCCGCCGGGCCGGCTGAGCGGCGGCATGGCCGCCCCGGCGACGGCCGTTCGTTTGTCATCCGTGAACGAGACGCATACGGGCCGTTCATGTGGCGCGTATACTGTGCGAAGCCGAATCTCCGCCCACGCGGAGAGCGGGGGACCCAACGCACGGGGTGAATCGCGCGCGAGCGCGTAGGCAACTCCCAATGCCGAACCCGTCAGCTAACCTCGCAGGCTCTTGGGAGAGACGCGGAAGCTGCACGTCCCGTCTCTCGAGGCCACCGGCCGCACCGCACCCGGCGCGGCCACCGGACCGTTACGGGGGAACGGGATGGATGCCCGCGAGCCGTCATCGCTTCGCTTCGAACGCGCCCTGAGCTACGCCGCGCGGTTCACCGCGCAGACCTCCCAGAACATCTGGCTGGCCGCGCTCTTCCTCGTCGCCGGCACAGGGGCGAAGCCCGCGCTCGACCTCTCGAGCCTCTTCATCGCCATGCTCCTGCCGTCGATCCTGCTCGGCCTGCCGGGCGGGTCCGTCGCAGACCGGCTCGGGCCGGGCAGGGGGTACGCCCTCGGCGCGCTCCTGCGCTTCCTGCCGGTGGCCGCCGGCATCTGGCTGCTCGATGGCGGCACCAGCGCGTGGGTGCTCGCCTTCCTCTACTCCACCGGCTCGCAGGTGTTCACCCCGGCCGAGCTCGCCCTCGTCCGCCCGCTCCAGGCGAGCCGTGTCGGCCGGGTCCACTCCTGGCTGGCGGCGCTCCAGTACGCGGGCCAGGGCGCCGGGATGCTGGTCCTCGCCCCGGCGCTCTACTTCCTCGGCGGTCCCACGGCCATGGTTATCGGCGCTGCGGTCGGCATGTCCCTCCTCTTCGCGCTGACCGTGGTGCTGGCCGTCCGTGTCGCACCGCTGGCCCGGGCGTTCGCTGCCGGGAGCGCCCGGGCCGCCCTCAGCTTCCGCGAAACGGTGGCGTTCTTCGGCCGCGAATCGCTCGCCCGCTACGCCCTCGTCGCCCTTGGGCTGAAGATGGTCGTCTCGAAGGGCATCGTTGTGGCGCTCCCGTTCTACCTCGAGCGCGACCTCGGCCTCGGCTGGCAGGCGATGGCGTACCTCTTCGCGCCGGGCATCCTCGGCGTGCTGGCCGGGCTCTGGTGGTGCAGCCGCGAGCTGACGCTCGCCCGCGCCCACGAGGTGCTGCGGCTCGGGATGCTCGGGCTGCTCGCCGCGCTGGCGGCGCTCTCCGCACTCGATTACGGCATCACCGCGGTCGCCCAGTACAGCCACATCCCGCCGGTGGCCCGCCTCGAAGCCTCGATGAACACTACCTTCGCGGTCGCGATCCCCGTCGCCTTCCTGCTCGGCGTCTCCCTCTCCGGGCTCCTCATCGCCGGGCGCGTCGCCCTCACCGAGACGGCGCCTCCGGGCCAGCATGGCCGCGTCTTCGCCGTCCAGCTCACCCTCACGGAGACCGCGATTTCGCTGCCGCTGCTCGCCCTCGGCGTGGGCACCACCTACGCCGGCGCCCGCGTCACGCTCGCGGCCATGGCGCTGCTCGTCGCCGGCTTCCTCCTCCTCGCCGAGCTCGACCGGGCGCGCTGCTCCCGGCGGGCATCGAGCCCCGCCGGGGTGCTGCAGGGCGCCGCACCCTCGCCCGGGGCCTGACGGCTCAGCCCGTGAGGAACGGCCGCACGGCCTCGAGGAACTCCCGGGGCCGTTCAAGGGGGATGGAGTGCCCGGCGCCCGGGACCTCCACCAGCCGGCAGTCCGGGATCGTCGCCGCCATCCGGGCCGCAATCTCCGGCGCGAGCACGTCGCTCCGTTCGCCGCGGACGAGCAGCGTCGGCGCAGCAATCTTCGCGAGCTCCCGCCACGAGGCCTCCGGGTCCGGCCGGCTGATCGGCCGCGTCCCGTCGCGGAAGGCGCGGTCGTACCGGAACGTCCAGGTCCCGTCCTCGAGGAGGAGCAGGTTGTTCAGCGTGCGGTGGCGCGCCTCGGCAGGGTCGGCGTTCGGGTTCGCCCGGAGCGCCCGTTCGACCGCCTCATCCGGCGAGGCGAAGATGTCGGGCGCGCGAACGCCCGACTGGATGCGCGCGGCCCCTGCTGCGTGGACCTCGGGGCCGATATCGACGATGACCAGCCGCTCGACCGCCCCGGGATACCGCGCCGCGAAGAGGTACGCGTTGCGGCCGCCCATCGACAGCCCGAGCAGCGCGAACCGCTCGAGCCGGAGCGCCTGCGTGAAGGCCCGGACGTCTTCGACCATCGCGTCGGCCGAGGAGTCGTCGGCCCAGGCGCTCTCCCCGTGGCCGCGCTGGTCGAGGGCGTAGATGTGGAACTGCGGCTGCATCGCCGCCGCAAAGCTGTCCCATGAGCGGGCGTGGCTCGTGAAGCCGTGCAGCAGCACGAGCGGGGGGCGCCCGGGGTTCGGCCATTCGCGGTAGTGGAAGCGCAGGCCGCGCAGCAGGGCGTACTGGTCGAGCGGGGGCGGAAGCGTCACAGGCGGACCTCCGTCGGGAGCAGCGTCGGTGTGGGGCGGATGCTACGCCGCCGGCCGGCTGCCGCAACCCCGCAAGCCGCCCCTCCCGTACAATCCGGGCGTGAACCGGTTCCCTTCGACGCCCGACCTCGACCTCCTCTTCCGTCCCCGCTCCGTTGCTGTCGCCGGCGCCTCCACCAACGTCGACAGCCCCGGCCACGACTACCTCGAAGCGATGAAGCGGCAGGGGTTCAGCGGCCCCATCTATCCCATCAACCCGAAGGCCGACACGGTCGCCGGCCTCCGCGCCTACCCCTCCCTGCGCGAGGTGCCCGGCCAGGTCGACCTCGTGATCTCCTGCGTGCCGGCCCCCGCCGTCCCGGAGCTGGTCGAGCACTGCGGCGAAAAAGGCGTCCGCTTCCTCCACCTCTTCACCGGCCGCTTCAGCGAAACCGGCGACGCCGAGGCCGCCCGCCTCGAACAGGCGATCGCCCGCCGGGCCGCCGAACTCGGCGTCCGCATCCTCGGCCCGAACGGCATGGGGCTCTACCACCCGGCCGGAGGCCTCTCCTTCCGGCCCGACCTGCCGACCGAGCGGGGCGGCGTCGCCTTCCTCAGCCAGTCCGGCAACAACGCCGTCGAGGTCATCACCCGCGGCAACGCCCGCGGCCTCGCCTTCGGCAAGGTGGTGAACTACGGCAACGGGCTCGATATCACCCCCGGCGAACTCCTCCGCTACCTTGCCGACGACCCCGAGACCACGGTCATCGGCGGCTATGTCGAAGGCGTGCCCGACGGCCGCGGCTTCTACGAAGGGCTGCGTGCTGCCGCCGCCCGCAAGCCGGTCATCATCCACAAGGCCGGCCGCACCCGCGCCGGGGCCCGCTCCGCGGCCTCCCACACCGCTGCCCTTGCCGGACAGGCCGAGCTCTGGAGCACCGTCCTCCGCCAGGCCGGCGCCATCGAAGCCCGGAACCAGGAGCAGCTCCTCGACTTGATGGTCGGCGCCGCGCTCCTCCGCCCGCCCGCCGGCCGGAGAATCGCCATCGTGGGCGGCGGCGGCGGCCGCAGCGTCCAGTCGGCCGATGCCGCCGAAGAGAACGGCTTCGAGGTCGTGCCCCTCCCGCATGCCGTCCGCGAACGGGTCCGCGAACGCGCCCCCATGCTCGCCGACTGGGTCGGCAACCCGGTCGACCAGTCGATCCTCGCCGGCAGCGGCCTCTCCTCCAACGGCCTGCTCGAGCTGATGCTGGAGGGCGACCACTACGACCTCGCCATCGCCAACGTCGGCGAGGACTGGTTCTTCGGCCGGCCCGACGCCGCCGACCGCCTGAAGCACGCCTGCGGCCGGCTCGCCGCCATCGCCGCGGCCAGCCCGAAGCCGGTCGCCGTCGTCCTCGGGCCGACAGAGACGCGCAACCGCGACCACCGCGCGCTGGTCGACGAGGTCCGCGACGACTTCGTCGCACGGGGCATCGCCGTCTTCCCGAGCGTGGAGCGGGCCGCCTTCGCCCTCGGCCGGCTCGCCGCCGCCGCGGAGCGCCGCCGGGCGTAGCGCGCCGGCCCGCCGCCGGCAGGAAGGGTTTGCGCCATGGCCACTGACGACGTGCTCGCGCACTACACCGGGGAGGCGCTCGCCGAGCGGATCCTCGAGGCCGCCCGCGCGGCCGGCGTCCACCCCCTCACCCCGGCCGCGCTCGCCCCGGCCGACCAGTTCCACATGGGCGGCCTCCGCGCCACCCGCGAACTCGCCCGGCTCGCCGGCGTCGGCCCCGGCGACCGCGTGCTCGACCTCGGCTGCGGCCTCGGCGGGCCTGCCCGCGTGCTCGCCGCCGAGTTCGGCTGCGAGGTCACGGGCGTCGACCTCTCGCCCGAGTTCGTCCGCTCGGCTGCGGTGCTGACCGAGGCCTGTGGGCTCGGCGAACGGGCCGCCTTCCGCGTCGCCGATGCGACCGCCCTCCCCTTCGCCGATGCGAGCTTCGATGTCGTCTTCACCCAGCACGTGGTGATGAACATCGCCGACCGGCGCGCGTTCTGGTCCGAGGCGTACCGGGTGCTCCGGCCCGCCGGGCGGTTCGCCTTCTTCGATGTCATCCGCGGGCCGAACCCGGCAGAACCGGCCTACCCCCTGCCCTGGGCGCGGGACCCGTCGATCAGCTTCCTCCTCGATGCCGCCGCCACCCGCGCCCTGCTGGAGGAGGTCGGCTTCGACATCGAGGCCTGGAACCAGCCCGCGCCGCCTGCCGGCCGGCCCGATACTACCAGCCCCTTCTCCCTCCGCACCGTGATGGGCGCCGGGATGGAGGAACGGGTCGCCAACATTGCCGCCTGCATGGCCGACGGCCGCCTTGGCCTGCTCCAGGGGGTGTGCCGCCGCCCGGCCTGAGCCGCCCTCGCCCGCACGGCTGTCCCGCGCGACACTTGGGCAAATCGCTCCGCGAGCTGGCCGCATGCCCGATTCCGTCGAACCTCGCCCGATGGTGCTCCGCACCTTCCGCGTGCGCACCAGCAATCACGTTGGGGTCCTCGCCCGCGTCCTCGGCATCCTCGCCGAGCACGGCGCCTCGATCGGCGACCTCCGCACGGTGTTCATGGGCCCCCTCAGCCGCGTCCGCGATATCGAAATCGGATTCGCCGATGCCGATTCCATCGAGCCGGCCATCCGCGCCATCGAGGCCACCGGCGAAGCCCACGTCCTCGAAGTGCGCGACGAGGTGCTCGACCTCCACGTGGGCGGCAAGCTCGTCATCCGCGCCCGCCATCCCATCGCCACCGAGGCCGACCTCCGCCGCGTCTACACGCCCGGCGTCGGCGAGGTGGCCCGTCGCATCGCCGCGGAACCGGAGCTGGCCGACCACTACACCATGCGCGCGAGCACCGTTGCCATCGTCTCCGACGGCACCGCCATCCTCGGGCTCGGCAACCTCGGACCGCTCGCGGCCCTCCCCATCCTCGAAGGGAAGGCCGCCATCCTCGCTGAACTCGTCGATGTGAGCTGCGTCCCGCTCGCGGCAGGGGCCGTGCCCACCGGCGACCTCGTGCAGGCCATCGCGACCCTCGCGCACGGCTTCGGGCTCGTCCTGCTCGAAGACATTGCCGCGCCGCGCTGCTTCGAGGTCGAAGCCGGCCTCCGGGCCGCCGGTATCCCCGTCTTCCACGATGACCAGCACGGCACCGCCGCCGTCGTCCTTGCCGCCGTCATCGGCGCTGCCGGGCTGGCCGGGCTCGACCTCGCCCGCTGCCGGGTCGGCTGCGTCGGGCTTGGCGCCGCGGGCACAGCGATCGCCCGCGCACTCATGGACTACCTCGGCCGGCCCGTGTTCGGTGCCGACCTCGACCCGGCCGCCATCGAACGCTTCCGCGCTTCCGGCGGCGAACCCTCGGACCTCGCCGCGATCATGGCCACCTGCGACCTCGTCGTGGCGACAACGGGCCGCCCCGGCCTCATCGAACCGGCCATGGTTCGCCGCGGGCAGGTGATCCTCGCCCTCTCGAACCCCGTGCCCGAGATTGAGCGCGATGCCGCGATGGCCGCCGGAGCTGCGCTGGCCACCGACGGCCGGGCAACGAACAACATGCTCGCCTTCCCCGGGCTCTGCCGCGGCGGGCTCGACGCCGGTGTCCGCGAGTTCGTTCCCGCAATCTTCCGGGCTGCCGCCGAGGCGATCGTGCAGAGCGCGCCCCGCGGGCAGCTCCTCCCGCCGCCGCTGGACCGCACCGTTCACCGGCGCGTGGCCCGGGCCGTCGCCGGCGCGGCCATCGCTGCCGGGGTCGCCACCCGCGAAGTTCCGCCCGACTACATGCTCGAAGGGCGCTGACGCCCCCGCGCGCGAGCCAGCGACGCGGTCAGGAGGCACGCAACACCGGTCAGAACCAGCATGGCTCCGATCCCAGCCATGGCACCGCGCATGTTCCATGCGAGATGGTCCGTGGCCGGCGCGGCCGGGCCATTGCCCGTTGCCGGAGGCCTGGGTGCTGCCGGCGCATCTGCCGCAGCGTAACCGGCCAGGGCGGGCTCGGCCTTCACCTGCGGGGCGCCGAACACACGGCTCAGGGCGAGGTTACTCAGCTCGGTCGCCTTCGATTCGGCCGTGGCTCCCGAGACCCCCGGCACCAGCGTGCCGCAGACGCCCGGGGAAACGCGGCTCGCATCGGCCGGCCCCGGTCGGAGCAGTGCGTCGAGCACCAGGGCGAAGACCGCGCCGTCGGCCGGGAAGCCGATGTGCGCCAGCTGGCTCGCCGGGCAGAGCTCCTGCAGTTCGATATTGGCAACCCGCGAACCGGCGACGGCCTTGAGCGAGGAGCGTTCCCTCGGAGGAATAACCACGCCGTCATGACGGGAGTAAATCACCGTGTAGTCGAGGCCCGCGAATGTTTCGCCACCATTGTTCACTGCTCGAATGAGCCGCGAGCCCGGGACCATCTGCCAGATGCTTGCCCCGCAGGCCCCGCTCGCCTGGCAGATCGCTGCGGCGCTATCGGCGCCGTGGTTTGCGGGTGCAAGGCCCACCACGTCTGAGACCATGGGTCGGATATCTGGCCAGTATTTCAGTGCCCAGCGGATATCAAGTCCACCCTGGCTGTAGCCAACGAGTGCGACCTGTTGGCCGGTTTTCTCATGCATCGTGCGGACCGCGTGAACGATCCGGCCGGCGGAGACCTGAATGTCGCCCATACCAAGGTCAGCCATATCGACGGTGCACACCGCGAAGCCCTGTGCCTCAAGGGCCGGCCGGTAGCTCCAGTCCCAGTTTTCCGGGCCAGAAAGGCCGGTGCCGGGGACCAGCAGCACTGGCCAGCGGTAACTGCGCGCGAGGTTGTCGGGACAATGCAACGCTGCGGCGAGTGTCGATGCTGGCTCGGGCAGGCTCGGCCCAGGACCGTCCGCACGCGCCGACCCGCCGGTTACGACCGCGAGGGAGAACGCCACCGCCGAAAGAAGCGGCATGAGCCAGCGTGTCATGCTCCGTACCCCCATGAGTTGTGCTCGAGCTGCGGCAGCGTACGCGATGGCTGGATGGGTTGCAAGCTCGCTCCCCGCGCGCATTGACCGCCCGCCTGCCGACCCCCGACGATCGAATACGACATGGTCACCGACCTCCCCGGGCACGTCGTCGAACAGCGCCGCGACGGACGCAGGACCGTCCTCCTCCACCGGGCGATGGCCGTCATCGGCGATGACCGCATCGAAATCAAGAGCGCCCGCGGCACGGTCATCCTCCCCCTCCTCGGCCTCCTCATCTCGGCCGCCATCGGCTGGCTCATGGTCGACCGCGGCCCCACCCTGCCCTTCTGGCTGCTTGTCACCCTCCTCGTCGTCCTCATCATCCTCGTGCCCGTCTCGGTCATGGGGCTCGTCGGCGCCCTCGTCGGCGCCGATGTCGTTGTCGACCGCAGGAAGGGCTCGGCCACCTGGCAGCAGGGCTACCTCGGCATGGGCATCGGCACGAAGGAGCTCGTCCCCTTCGCCAAGATCGACCACCTCGAAATCTGCATCGAAGGCGACCAGCCCGACCGCTGGCACGACCTGCCCGATGACCTCCGCCAGTTCTCCCTTGTCCTCGTCAAGAAGAGCGGCAAGCGCCTGCCCATCTGCAACGTCCCCGTACCCGCCTACGGGCAGGAAGACGGGATGGACCGCACCCTCGCCGTCGGCCAGGCGGTCGCCGCGATGACCGGCGCCCGGCTCGACCTGCCCGAGGGGTGGGAGCTCGTCGAAATCGACCTCGAGACCGGCGAGCCGGTCATCAAACCCGAACCCGCGGGGAACCGGCCCCGCCCACGGAGGAAGCGCCATGACCGCCGCCGCTGAGCAGCCCGCCATCGACCTGCTGATGGGCGCGAAGACCATCGCCGTCGTCGGACTCGACAGCCGCACCGACCGCCCGGCCTACCGGGTCGCCAGCTACCTGAAGGAGCACGGCTACCGGGTCATCCCCGTCCACCGCGGCCGCTTCCCGGCCGACGAAATCCTCGGCGAACGGGCCTACGCCTCCCTGCGCGACATCCCCGGGCCGGTCGACCTCGTCGACGTCTTCGTCCGCCCGGCCGATACCGACGAGGTGATCGACGACGCGATCGCCATCGGCGCGAAGGGGGTGTGGCTGCAGGAGGGCATCACCAACGACGCCGGGCTGGAGCGGGCGCGGGCTGCCGGCCTCGTCACCATGCAGGACCGCTGCGCGAAGGTGGTCCACCAGCAGCAGGCCGAGCGCCGCGCCGGGGACCACGCCGCAGGCTGAGTCGGCATCCCCGCATGGCGCCGGAAAACGGCGTCGAGAGCCGAAGCACACGACAACGGGGCCGCCACCCGGCGGCCCCGTCGCGTTCGTCGAGTGACCGGCTGCGTCAGTCGAGCCGTTCGAAGATGGTCGCGATCCCCTGCCCGCCGCCGATGCAGAGGCTGACGATGCCGTAGCGGCCGCCCGTGCGTTCCAGCTCGTACATCAGCTTCACCGTGAGGATGGCGCCGGTCGCGCCGATCGGGTGGCCGAGCGCGATGGCGCCGCCGTTCGGGTTGACCTTCTCGGGGTCGAGGCAGAGCTCGCTCGCGCAGGCGCAGGAGACGCTCGCGAACGCCTCGTTCAGCTCGATGCAGTCGATCTGGTCGAGGGTCATCTTCGCCTTCTCGAGCGCCTTGCGGATGGCCGGGATGGGGCCGGCGCCCATGATTGCCGGGTCGACGCCGGCCTCGGCCCGGGCGACGATCCGCATCCGCGGGCGGGCGCCCAGCTCCTTCGCCTTGCTCGCGCTCATCAGGACGAGCGCGGCCGCGCCGTCGTTGATGCCGCTGGCGTTGCCGGCCGTCACCACGCCGCCCTCCTTGAAGGCCGGGCGGAGCTTCGCCAGCGCCTCCACGGTCGTGGCCCGCGGGTGCTCATCGGTATCGAAGACCTTCTCTTCCCTGCCGACGCGGATGGTGATCGGGGCGATTTGCTCCTTGAACCGCCCGGCTTCGATGGCGGCGAGGGCGCGCCGCTGGCTCTCGGCGGCGAAGGCGTCCTGCGCCTCGCGGCTCACTTCGAACCGCTCGGCGAGGTTCTCCGCGGTGATGCCCATGTGGTACCCCTTGAAGGGGTCGCTCAGCATGTGGATGATGCCGTCTTCAATCGAGTCGTGGCCGAGCCGGTACCCCTGCCGCGCTTTGCGGAGGTAGAAGGGCATCCGCGTCATGTTCTCGGCGCCGCCGGCGACGACCACCTCGGCGTCGCCGCTCTGGATGAGGCGCGACGCCGTGTTGATCGCCTCGAGCCCCGAGCCGCAGATCCGGTTCACGTTCATCGCCGGGGTGCCGATCGGCAGGCCCGCCTTCACCGCCGCGTGGCGGGAGAGGTAGGCGTCCTCGGCCACCTGCCCGACGATGCCCATGATGACGTGGTCGACCCGGTCGGGCTCGATCCCCGCGCGGTTGACCGCCTCGCGGATCACGTGGGCGCCGAGGTCGGAGGCCGGCACATCGGCGAGCGAGCCCTGGAACCGGCCGATCGCGGTGCGCACACCGCTGGTAATGACGACATCTTCCATCTTCGAAAATCCCGGGTGCATGGAATGCTGGAGCCCGCGGGGATGGGGCCCAGGGAGCACGTTCGCCACATTGTACGCGCGGGGTTCCGGGGCGTGCCAGCCCATAGCAGCCGCCCCACCGATAGCCCTGCCCTATGGGTCGGAACCGCCCCGCATCGTACCCTACCCCCACCATCCCCCGAGGAGCCGCCCCGTGAGCGAAGCCGAGCAATCCGTCCCCGAGTTCTATGTCGATGCCGTCCAGATCAGCACCGGCGTCTACGGCGTCGCCCTCACCTTCGGGCTGAACCCGCCCCACCCGACCGGCCCCCACGGCGCCGTGCCGAAGGACCTCTGCGTGCTCCGCATGAGCCTCGAGCACGCCAAGGTGCTGGCCATGCTCCTCCGCGCCCAGCTGAAGGAGTACGAGCGGGAGAACGGCGAAATTCCCCTCCCGCCGAGCCTCTACACCTCGCTCGGCATCGCCCGCGAAGACTGGGGCTTTTAGCCGGGCCGTTCACGCGTCGAAGGCGAGCCCTTCGCGCCGGAGCGAGACGAACCCCCGCGCGCCGATGACGACGTGGTCGAGCACGGCGATATCGAGCAGCTCGCCGGCCCGGATGAGCTCGCGCGTCAGGGCGATATCCTGCGGGCTCGGCCGCGGGTCGCCCGAGGGGTGGTTGTGGGCGAGGATCACCGACGTCGCTTCCAGCACGATCGCCTGGCGGAAGGTCTCGGCCGCGCGGATGCTGACTGCGTTCACGCTCCCGCCGTTCACGGGGGCGATGCCGCCGAGCAGCCGCCCCTTCGTATCGAGCGGCAGGGCGTAGAACTCCTCGCGCGTCTTCCCCAGCAGCCGCGGCCCGAGGAGGTCGAACACGGCCTCCGGGCGGAGAAGGGTCGGCTGCTCGCCCGGGTCGAGGGCGTGGACCCGCCGCCCGAGCTCGACCGCCGCGGCCAGCTCGGCCGCCTTGGCCGGGCCGAGGCCGTCGACCCGCTGGAGCGCGGCAGGGTCGGCGCGGACCAGCCCGCGGAGCCCGCCGAGCGATTCGAGCAGCCGCCGGGCGAGGTCGACCACGTTTTCGCCGCGCCGCCCGGTGCGGAGGAGGATGGCCAGCAGCTCGGCATCGGCGAGGACGCCGGGCCCGTGCTCGAGCAGCCGCTCGCGCGGGCGCTCGTCGCCCGCCCACTCCCGCATCGTGCGGTAGGGTGCCGCCCGCTGCTCCTCGCCCATGGGCCGCGATTGTAGCCGCTCAGTCGCGCGCAAGGAGCGGCACCCGCAGCCGGAACTGGCCTGCCGGGGGCACCGGCGTCGCCGTGCGCGTCGGGGTTGGGGTGGCCGTCGGCGTGCGCGTCGGGGTCGGGGTCGCCGTCGGTGCAGGGCCCTCGACGTACCACTCGAAGCCGCAGCCCATCTGGTTGCATGCCTCCACAAGGTCGGCAATCACGACATCGTCGATGCGGGTCGCCTCGTTGTAGCCCGCGGAGGCGTTGCCCCGCACGTGAACCCCCACGATGTAGCCGAGCAGGTGGGCCCGGTTCGTCGTGTTCGTGAGGATGACGGCGGAGCCGCTCTGCCCGGGTGCCGTGTCGATCGTGTGATAAAGCGTGAACGCGTCGACCTCGAGGAAGCCGGGCTGGTAGTGGAACCACATCGTGCCTTCCGGCTTATCGCCCGGGTAGCCCACGATGGCCGGTTCAATGTCGGGCAGCCGCAGCGTGGCCGTCGAGAGGATCGCCATCGTCAGCCAGCCCGTCTCCCATCCCGGTTCGTCGGCCACGTGAATCAGCCCCCAGTCGTACAGCTCGTTGCCGGGGTCGAAGTACCAGGGGTCGGGCACCCACCAGTCGGTCCCCCAGGTGAAGCCGAACGGTTCGAACCAGCTGTCCTTCCCGGGGACGACGCGGATGTCTTCGGTCCAGCCGTCTTCGCTGTAGAGGCAGTGGGCCGCGGTCAGGATGGCGTCGGGCGAGATGAAGGTGCCGCTGCAGGTGCCGGTGACGTCGCCGTACCGGTCGTACAGCTCCAGGTAGACGACCGCCGACCAGGGGAAGTCTGCGGTGTTGGTCACCCGGATGCGGTTATCGGGGCCGATGACGGCTGCGGCGCCGGCATCCGGCGCGGTGCGGGCGGCGACCGGCGGGTGGAGGCCGTCGTCGCGGAAGACCCGCCCGCTGCGGGCGGTCGGCAGGGCCGGGTCGGCGCCGGCTTCGCCGCCGGGCGCGAGGAGGACGAGCAGGAGGCCGGCCAGCCCGAGAACGGCCGGCAGGAGCGGGAGCGTGCGGCCGCGCATGCGAGGACCTCGCCGCCGGAAGCGTCGCAGGCAGCCGCGGCGGGCCGCGCTGCGCTGCGCGGCCGCCATTCTACCCGGCGCCGGCTACCGACAGGGGTTCAATCGCGCGCCAGCTGCGGGATGCGGATCGGCGCCGGCCGCGGCGGAGGCGGCGGCGTGGCCGCCCGCGTGGGCGTCGCCGTCGGCGTGAAGGTGGGCGGAGTCGTCCGCGTCGGGGTGGGCGTCGGGGTCCGGGTCGGCGTCGCGGTCGGGGTAGGCGTCACGCCGAGCCCGGCGCCCTCGGGGGCCGTGAACGTCAGCAGCACGCAGCCGAACGGCCGGCAGTAGGTTTCGAGTGCGGCGAGCATTCCCCGGGTAAAGCGCACTGAGAAGTTCCAGTCGCTGTTGCCGGAGGAGACCACGCTGAAGATGAAACCGATGTCGTTGGCGATGGCGTAGATGGGCGAGCCGCTCTGGCCATGCCACACGTCCATCTTCGTGTAGAGCATCGTCGGGGTGACGAAGAACTCGCGCGAGGTGGTCCACCACATGCCGTCGGGCTTGTCGCCGGGGTAGCCGGCGGTGAACAGCTGCACATCCGGCCGGGCGAAGAACGAATCGGGCGCGTCAGCGAGGTACGGGTACGGCTCCAGCGCCCGCCCCCAGGGCGGGTTTTCGAAGACCACGATGCCCCAGTCGTATTCGTCAGGGATGGCGGGGTTCGGCACTGCGGCGCCCCGGCCCTCCGCCCACCCCCGCGGGATGACCATCTTGGAGCTGGCGGCCACACCAAACGGCCCGTAGGTCTCCCCGTTGTAGCCCGGCACCGCGACGATGCGGTCGAAGAATCGCCCCTGCTCGTACAGGCAGTGCGCTGCGGTCATCATGACCACGGGCGTCACCATGAATCCCGTGCAGCTCCCGAAGTAACGGTTTCCCACGTAGATTGCGACATAGCTGATAGTCCGGATGAGCGGCAGGTTCGCATCGGGAACGCGGTACCGCTCGTCCGGCGGAAAGACGCCGTACGCGGCGCTTCCAGTCGCCAGCTCCTCGAGCGTCCGCTCGAAGAGCTTCTCCGCCTCTGCCGGCGAAAGCGGCTCGGTGGAGTGTTCGATGAGTTCGATGCCCGGGTCAGCTGACGCGCTGTCCGCGCTGGCGCCCGGCGCCGCCAGGGTGAACAGCAGCGCTCCGAGCGCCGGGAGGAGCAGCGCCAGGGCGGCCGAGCGGGAGCGCGTGCTGCGCATGGGTGTCACCCCCGGTTACGAATGTCCGGGGCATGCTGCGCTGCGCGTGCGTCATCTCATGACGTAATCGGCGATTGCCGGCCGCCCGACGAAAATTTCACAAAACCCGCCTACCGCCGCTCGATCGGCCCCCGCCCGCTCCCGCCGGCGGGACCCCGGCCCTGCCCGCGCGCCTCCTCGCCGCCGCCCGGCTCCTTCAGCACCTCGGCCCAGACCAGCACCGCCGAATGCGGGTAGTAGGTCACCTCCACCCAGTCGCCCTCCCGCACCCCGGCCACGGCGTGCGCATCGGCCCGCAGAATCTGCCGGTCGACCCGTACGTAGTACGTCTTCAGCACGAGCGAATCGCGCCGCGACCACATCCGCGTGACCCGCCCCTGCCGCACGCGCGGCTTCGCAAACAGGTCCAGCACCGACTGCACCGCCTGATACCCGAACAGGAAGGCGAGGAACCCGAGCACCACCACGAGAAACCAGGTCGAGCCGCGCTCGCCGCCCCCGGCGGTCCGGTCGTACAGGAAGAAGAGGAAGGCGCCGACGGTGACGGCCGCCACCGGGACCCAGAGCAGCGCCGAGCGGAGGATGCCCGCGCGCACCGCCCGCGCCTTCAGCTCGCGCTCCAGCTCCGGGTCGCCGTACGCGCTCACGGCAGCCGGAGCTCCATGCCGACGGCGAGAGTGTCCGGGTTCAGCCCCGGGTTCGCCGCCACGATCGCCTCGACAGTGGTGCCGTTGTCGCGCGCAATCTGGAAGAGGGTGTCGCCGGGCTTCACGACGTAGATGCGGGCCCCAGGGGTGGGGGTGGCCGCCGCCGCCGTGGGCGAAATCGCCGCCGTGGCCGTGGTCGCCGCTGTGGCTGCGGACGTCGCGGTGCGCCCGGGAGCAGGGGTCGCCGTCGGCGCGCCGCCGCGCGGCGTCGGCGTCGCGGTTGCGCTGACCGCCGGCGTCGGGCTCGGCAGTTCGCGCACGAGCGGACCGCGGCTTTCGCTCGCCGGCGGGCGGATGAGCAGGAAGGCCGTCACAAGCGTGGCCAGCGCCAGCAGGGCCAGCGACCCGCGGAAGACCTTCGCCGAGGGCACGGCCGATTCGGGCGCCATGCACCGGAGGCACACCTCGGCGCCGTGCTCCTCGCAGTAGAGCCGGCCGCAGGTCGGGCAGTCGGCGGTCGCCGGGCGTTCGCAGTAATGACAGGTCGTGTCGGTCACCGGTGGTTCAAGCCTACCCCGCCGGCCGGAACGGGAAAGTCAACCGCGGCTGGCGGCGGGCTCGATGGTTGCGGTCAGCCCGAACGACTCGAGCCGCGCCCGGTAGTGTTCGGCGGCCTCTTTCGGGCATTCGATGACGACGGCCCGGCCGTGGTGGTGCGCCTCGAGCATGATCGCCGTCGCCTCCTCCGCCGTGAGCGACGGCACCGAGCGCCGCAGCGCCGTCACCACGTGGTCCATCGTGTTCACGTCATCGTTGTGGAGGATGACGCGGTAGGGCGGCAGCAGCTTTTCCAGGACCGCAGGGTCGAGTTCCGTGGTCGGTGTCGACATGGGAGTTCGGAGACTGGAGGTGGGAGGTTGGAGGCTGGAGCCTGGAGCTTGAGTATACCCCACGCCTCCCTCCTCCCTGTGGCGGGGCAGGGCTGTGGCGGGTCTCCCTCCTCCCCCGGCGGGGCGCGGGGGCTGTGGTGGGGCTCCCTCCTCCCTCCTCCCTCCTCCCCCGGCGGGGCGGCGGCGGCCGCGGGCGGGTCTCCCTCCCTATGCCGCCAGCCGCGTGCTCCCGCCCGGGTGGGACCTCCCCTCAGGCACCACCCGCCCCCAGGGGTCGATGACGCGCGTCAGCTCGCTCCGCGCCCGGGCCAGCTGCGCCTGGATGAGCCCCTCCGACACATCGAGCCGCCACGGCGACAGCCCCGCAAGGTCCGGCCGCACCACCCGCACCGCCGCCGCCGACCGTGCGATCGCCTCCATCGCATCGGTCGTGGCATGGGTCAGGATGCGGAACGACTGCGCGAGCACGCCGATAGCCGTCCGCGGCGGCGCCACCGTCCCGGGCGGCGGCGTCAGGTCGATCGCCAGCACCTCGCTGGCGCCGAGGGCAATCGCGCTGGCGATATCGACCGAGGCCGTGATGCAGCCGTCGACGAACAGGTCGCCGCCGATCTCCACCGGTTCGAAGACTCCCGGGATCGCCGTTGAGGCCGCGATCGCCGGCGCCAGCGGCCCTTCGCGGAAGAGGTGCTTCCGCCCGCGCGTCAGGTTCGTTGCCACCACTGCGAGCTGGAGGCGCGCATCCTCGAAGCGGAGGTCGCGCACGTGGGCGTCGATCAGCCCCCGCACGATGTCGTTGTCGCGCAGGGCGAGGGGGCTCCGCGCGATGCGTGCCGCGAGGTGGACCGGGTTCCAGCGCAGCACCCGGATCCGGCCGAGCCCCCGCCAGACTTCGAGCAGCCCCTCCGGGTCGTCCGGGTACATCGCCACCCAGGCGCCGTTCAGCGAACCGACGCTCGTGCCGATGACGAGGTCGGGCCGGAAGCCGAGTTCGAACGCAGCCTGGATGTAGGCGGCCTGGACCACGCCGTACGTGCCGCCTCCCCCGAGGACGAGTGCGCGCATGCCGTGCCGCGGAGCCTCCGGTGCCACCCTGCATCCTCCTGTGTCATGGGTATCGGCCGGCCTGCCCGGCCCGTACAGCCCCTTCCCTCTTCCCTTTCCCTGCGGGCTGCTACCTTCATCCCTGCCATGGCCCGACGCCTCCTCCTTTTCGCTGCCGCCACCTTCGCCGCCCTCGCGCTGGCCTGCTCCGACCGCGCACCCTCGAACGCCGGCGCCGGCACCGCCGGACCCCGCCACGCCGCGCTCCAGTGGTCGAACTGCGGCGGCCGCGCCGAGTGCGCCACCCTCGAGGTCCCGCTCGACTGGAACGCCCCCGCGGGCGAAACGATTGACATCGCCGTCATCCGCTACCCGGCGCGCAAGCCCGACCAGCGGATCGGCGTGCTGATGGCCAACCCCGGCGGCCCCGGCGGCTCCGCCATCGACTTCCTCCGCGCCTGGCAGAGCATCCTCGCCCCCGAGATCCGCGACCGCTTCGACCTCGTCGCCTTCGACCCCCGCGGCGTCGGCGAAAGCACCCCCATCCTCTGCCACGACCGCCTCCAGCAGCTCGTCGCCGTCGACCCCGACCCGGATACCGAGGCCGAATGGCAGGAGGCCGAGCGCGTCTCGAAGGCCTTCGCCGATGACTGCGCCGCAGCCGCGGGCCGGCTCCTGCCCCACGTCGGCACGAAGAACGTTGCCCGCGACATGGATGCCCTCCGCGAGGCGCTCGGCGAAGAGCAGCTCACCTACGTCGGCTACTCCTACGGCACCACCCTCGGCGCGGTCTACGCCGACCTCTTCCCCCAGCGCGTCCGCGCCTTTGTGCTCGACGGCGGCACCGACCAGTCGCTCGATTACGAAACGCTCGCTGTGACCCAGATGGTCGGCTTCGAGCGCGCCCTCCAGGCCTACCTCGATGACTGCGCCGCCCGGCGGTGCATGCTCGCCCGCGACGGCAACCCCCGCACCGCCATCGACCGCGTCCTCGCTGCTGCGGAGCAGGCGCCGATCCCCGCGCCCGGCGCCGACCGGCCCGCCGGACCCGGCGAGGTCCAGCTCGGCATCATCTCCGCCCTCTACAGCACCGCGACCTGGAACCAGCTCACCCAGGCGCTCGTCCGCGCACTCGCCGGCGACGGTACCGGCCTCGTCCAGCTCACCGACCAGTACCTGCTCCGCAACCCCGACGGCTCCTACCCGAACCTGATCGAAGCGAACTACGCCGTGAACTCGGTCGATTCGGTCTGCCCGAAGGACCCGCGCGCCTACCGGGCAATGGCCGACCGGTTCGCGGCGATTGCGCCTACCTTCGGCCGGTCGGCGGCCACGAGCGGGCTCGTGTGCGCCTACTGGGCTGCCCCGCCCGACCCGCTCGGCGTGCCCCGGGCCGCCGGCTCGGCGCCCATCCTCGTCATCGCCACGACCAACGACCCGGCGACGCCCTACGAGTGGGGGAAGGCCCTCAGCGAGCAGCTCGAGAACGGCGTGCTCGTGACCTACCGCGGCAACGGCCACACCATCTACGCCCAGGGCAACGCCTGCGTCGATGCCGTGGTCAACGCCTACCTGCTGAACCTGGCCGTTCCCTCGGCCGGCACCACCTGCGGCGACGGCCCGCCGCCGCCCGGGCAGGCCGCCGCCTCGCAGGCGTCGCCGCCGACCGAAGCCGCGACGCCGTCCCCCGCCGCGCGCCTCGCCACCCCGACGCCGCCCGCTGCCGCAGACCCGCCGGCCGAGGGCGATACGGCCGGCAGCGGCGAACCGGCGACCTGGGGCTACTGGGTCGCCGGCCTGCTCCTGCTGGCGACGGCTGTCGCCTTCGCCGGCATCGGCATCGCCCAGGCCCGGCGGGGGCGGCCGCCCGGCCCCTAACCCTGCCCTCGCGTACACTCCCCATCACCCCCACCACGGGACCGGAGGACCTGCGTGGCCGATGCCGCGCCCGGCGCCCTCGCAGGCCGGCAGACCCGCCCGGCCCGCATCTTCTACGGCTGGTGGATTGTCGCCGCCGGCGCGGCCCTGCAGGCCCTCCAGGCCGCCCTCCTCGGCCAGGCCTACGGCGCCTACGTCGTCCTCCTCCGCAGCGAATTCGGCTGGAGCACGACGATGCTCTCCGCCGCCTCCAGCCTCCGCGAGGCCGAAAGCGGCATCCTCGGCCCCGTCCACGGCACCCTGCTCGACCGGTTCGGACCGCGCAGGGTCGCCTCGGCCGGCGTCGTCCTCCTCGGCCTCGGCTTCATGCTCTTCAGCCGCGTGCAGGAACCGTGGCAGTTCTACGCCGCCTTCCTCGTCATGGCCGTCGGCGCGAGCATGTGCGGCTTCCTGACCGCCGCCTTCTCCGCCGTCCACTGGTTCGAACGCCGCCGTGCGACCGCGATTTCGCTCGCCTCGGCCGGGTTCGCCGTGGGCGGCATGTGTGTGCCCCTCACCGTCCTTGCCCTCGAAAGCCTCGGCTGGCGGACGACGGCGCTCCTCTCCGGGGCCCTGGTCATCGCGGCCGGGCTGCCGCTGGCGCAGCTCTACCGCCACCACCCCCACGAGCTCGGGCTCGAACCCGATGGCGTCCCGCCGGCCCCCGTCCGCCGCGCACCCGGGGAACCGCAGCCGCCGCCGGCCCGCCGCGATTTCACCCTCGGCGAAGCCGTCCGCACCCCGGCCTTCTGGCTGATTTCGCTCGGCCACGCCTCTGCGCTGTTCGTGGTCGTCGCGATGAGCGTGCACCTCGTCTCCCACCTCCGGGAGAGCCAGGGCTACACGCTCGGGCAGGCCTCCTCGGTCGTGATGGCGCTCACCTTCACGTTCATGGTCGGCAACCTCACGGGCGGCTTCCTCGGGGACCGGGTGAACAAGCGCGCCCTGCTGGTGACCTGCATGGCGATGCACTGCACCGGGCTGCTCCTCCTGTCGCATGCCGTCAACCCGTGGATGGTGGGCGGGTTTGTCGTCATCCACGGCCTTGCGTGGGGCTGGCGCGGCCCCCAGATGACCGCCATCCGGGCCGACTACTTCGGGCGGGCAGCCTTCGGGAAGATTATGGGCGTCTCGAACATGGTCATCCTGAGCGGCACGATCCTCGGGCCGCTCATCGCCGGCTTCGCCTACGACCGCACCGGCAACTACCGCCTCGGCTTCGATATCCTCGCCTTCATCGCCCTTGCCGGCTCGGTCTTCTTCCTCCTCGCCCGCCGTCCCGCCCCGCTGCCGTCCCGCAGCCCCTAGCCCCCGCTCCCCGCTCCAGGAGTACACTGGCGTTGATGCCCTCAGGCCGCAGGCGCTTCGGCCGCTACGACTGGGACGCTATCGCCGGCATCGTCGCTGCTGGTGCGGCCCTGGTGCTCCATTTCCTGCACATCGTCGAGGTTGAGGTCCTCCTCGCCATCGCGCTCGTTCTGCTGGCGCTCCTGCTGTTGCGGGACCTTCGCCGCGAGTCCGGCGACGAGGCTGCCGAGGAACGCCTCGCCCGCACCGAGGCCGCCGTCGCGGCTCTCGCCGCCTCGCTGCGGCGCCCCGATGTCGTGCTTATCGGCCCGCGGGACCTTCGCCGCGCCAGCGCCGAGTTCGCTCGCCGCGCCCGGGGCGAGGTAACCTGGTTTAATGTGTGCCTGCTCATGTTTCGGCCGCAGGAGCTCTTTGATGTGCTCCTTCGGCCGGCTCTCGAGAACCCGGCCGTCACGACCGTTCGCTTCATCCTCGACCCTTCTCAGGGCGACCTGTGGGAAACCGAGCTGCTTCCGAAGGTGCACGCTATCGGTGCCGGCAGCCGGCTTGCTCCGCCTGTGTGGGTCCCGCTCCGGGAGGAGGCGGTCTCTTTCATCCTCACCGACACCGACGCCGGCACCACGGAAGCGCATCTCAGCTTCTGGGGTGAGCCGTTCATGTCACGCGCGGCGGGACTCGATATCCCCCGCTTCGTCCTCCACGTTCAGCCCGGCAGCGAACTGCTCGTCCAGCTCTCCGAGATGGAGCGCCGCTACCGAACCGCCCGGGCACCTGCCACCTGACCCTCCTCCCTGCTCCCGGCTCCCTGCTCCCGGCTCCCCCGGCGGGGCGCGGGCCGCTGCGGCGGGGCTCCCTCCTCCCTCCTACTCCCACTCCACCGCCAGCACCGTCGCCAGCGGGTCCAGCTCTTCCCCCGGCACCTCGATCGTCAGCTCGCCCAGCGGGTCGCGCCCCAGCAGCCGGTCCACGATTGCGCACCGGCCGGAGGTCGCCAGTTCGCGGCCCGTGGCCACGTTCCACGCCCGGCGCACGTGGTCGATCGGCACGCCCCGCACCGTCACGCGGTCGTACGGCCGCATCAGGAGGTGAAGGTAGGTCACGTTCCCCCGCTTCGTCGCCGGGCCGTAGAACTGCCACGGCTCCAGCCCCGGTTCGGTGCCGGTGATCGCCTCGCCGTGGCGGGCCATCCAGCCGGCCACCTCCTCGAGGATGGCAGTCTGCTCCGGCGGCAGCGTACCGTCGCCCCGCGGGCTCACGTTCAGGAGCAGGTTCCCGCCGCGCCCGGCCACCTCGCACAGGGTGTGCACCACCTGCCGCGGCGTCTTCCAGCGGGTATCGGAGGGGACGTACCCCCAGCTCTCGTTCAATGTCATGCAGGTCTCCCACGGCCCCGCGGGCGGCTGCGGCGGCACGAACTGCTCCGGCGTCGCGAAGTCGCCGGCGCCGGGCAGCCGGTCGTTCAGCAGGATGCCGGGCTGCAGCCGCCGGATGAGCGCCTCAAGCTCCTTCGCCCGCCACTGCTCCGGCGTCCGCTCCCAGCCGCCGTCGAACCAGAGCAGGTCGATCGGCCCGTAGTTCGTCAGCAGCTCGCGCACCTGCTCGAACATGTCGGCAAGGAACCGCGCCCAGCCCTCCGGGGTCGGCTGGCGGCCGCGCCCGAACCGGTACGGCCGGTCTTCGTCGGTGAGCGCCGGGTAGCCGGGGTGGTGCCAGTCGCAGAGCGAGAAGTAGAGCCCGATGCGCAGCCCCTCGGCGCGGAACGCCTCGACATACTCGCGGACGAGGTCGGCCCCCACGGGCGAATGGGCCACGCCGAACTCGCTCGTCTTCGTGTGGAACATGGCGTAGCCGTCGTGGTGCTTCGCGGTGAAGACGGCGTACTGCATCCCGCAGCGCTTCGCGAGGCGGGCGAGGGCGGGGAAGTCGCGGTTGCGCGGGTCGAAGGTGGCCGCCGAGGCCTGGTACTCCGCTACCGTCATCGCGCCCGTGGGCAGGGCCGCATTTCCCCCGGCCATCGGCCACGAGAGCTCGACTCCCTGCTGGGACGCGTGCCCCCAGTGGATGAACATGCCGAAGCGGGCCGTCGCGAACCAGTCTGCCATCGGGGCCGGATGGTACGCGCCGGCCGCCGCGGCCGCTACCGGAGGACCCGCAGCACCCGTTCCACGGCGAGCTCCGCAACTCGCTCCGCGGGCAGGCTGGCATCGATGACGGCCCACCGGGCCGGGTCGTCCCGCGCCTGGAGGAGGTACCCCTCGCGCACCTTCCGGTGGAACTCGAGCCCCTCCTGGCCGGTGGCGATGGCCGCTCCTTCGCCTGCCTTCCGGGCCAGCCCGGCCGCCGGGTCGAGGTCCAGGTAGACCACGAGGTCGGGCTCCAGCCCGCCGGTGGCGGCGCGGTTGGCGGTCCGCACGACCACCGGGTCGAGGCCGCGGGCATGGACCTGGTAGGCGAAG
Source organism: Tepidiforma bonchosmolovskayae (assembly GCF_008838325.1). Classification (GTDB taxonomy): domain Bacteria; phylum Chloroflexota; class Dehalococcoidia; order Tepidiformales; family Tepidiformaceae; genus Tepidiforma; species Tepidiforma bonchosmolovskayae. The sequence goes on from NZ_CP042829.1 coordinate 1,361,698, forward strand.
GTGCTCGGCGCGAACCGGTCGCAGAGAACGGTCGCGCCGCCCTCGAGCGCGGGGCGGATGACTGTGCTGACCAGCTCGGCGCGGGCAGCGAGGAAGGCGAACAGCTCGGCCCACGGGCTCAGCCGCTGGTGGAGCAGGGCCCGGATCGCCTCGCCGGCGGGGGTGCCGCCCGGCTCCCGCGTGAGCACCACCCGCCGGCCGGCCGCCTCCAGCCGCGCCGCCACGGCCGCCGCCGCGGTGCTCTTCCCCGAGCCTTCGCCCCCTTCGAAGACGATGAACCGGCCGCGCGCGCCGCTGCTCACCGTTCGAACGGCGTCCCGGTGCCGAGCGGCAGGATCTTCACCCGGCGCATCGGCTCCTTGCCGGAGCTGCGGCTTTCGAGGTTGTACCGGTTCGCCAGCTGGTGCTGCACACGCCGGACGTAGCTGTTCGCCGGCGGCAGCTCCACCGGCCGCCCCTCCTCCAGCACCTTCGCGATCGCCTCCTCCGTCTCGCGGAAGATATCGACCATCGGGTCGCGGCGCGGGCCGCGGCCCGTGCTCCCGCGGTCGCCCCGGAGCTGGAGGAGCGCCTGCTCGAGCTGGTAGACGCCGCTGCTCTTGACCACGTAGAGCGGCAGGTTCCGCTCTTCGGCCTCGCGCAGGGCCGGCGGCTTGTTCCGGTAGTAGTTGCGGAGCGTGATGACGGCATCGGCGTCGGCCGGGTCATCGACCAGCTCGATGTTGGCGCCCACCGAGCGCGCGGCCTGCTCCAGCCGCCCCCGCGGGATGCCGAACGGGAAGAGCCGCGTAATCCGCGACGCCGGCCGCGGGGCTGCCGTCACGAACGGCGTGCCCTCCTCGTCCTCGGCAGGCTCCGGCTCGAGGGGCTCTGCCGGCTCGAAGGCGCGCGGCTCGCGCGGTTCGCGGTACTCGCGGATGTGGCCGCCGTTCCGGCGGTGGCCGATCTCCCACGTGGGCGGCCGCCCGCCGCGCGCGCCGCCGGCGCCCTGGGCGCCCATGCCGAATTCGCCGCCCTCGCGGTCCGAATCATCGATGATCTCGATCCGGCCGCCCGGGCCGAGCTGGCGCGTCTCCGGCTTCGCCCGGTAGCCGCGGAGGATGGCATCGACCGTCTCCGCCACGTTCTTGTGGATCGACACCCGCCGCCAGCTCTCGATCTCGACCACGATGTCGAAGGTCGGCGGCGCCTTCCGCTCGAGGATCGACTTCTGCGTGCCGCGGCGGCGGGCCTCTTCGTCGCCGAGGGTGACCGACTGGATGCCGCCGATCAGGTCGGCCAGCGTCGGGTTCAGCATCAGGTTCTCGAGCGAGGTGCCGTGGGCCGTGCCGACGAGCTGCACGCCGCGCTCGGCGATCGTCCGGGCCGCCTGCGCCTCCAGCTCGGTGCCGATCTCGTCGATGACGATGACTTCGGGCATGTGGTTCTCGACGGCTTCAATCATCACCGCGTGCTGCATCGACGGGGTCGCGACCTGCATCCGGCGCGAGCCCCCGATCGCCGGGTGAGGCACATCGCCGTCGCCGCCGATTTCGTTCGAGGTGTCGACGATGATGACCCGCTTGTTCGCGTCGTCGGCGAGGACGCGGGCCACTTCGCGCAGCATCGTCGTCTTGCCGACGCCCGGGCGGCCGAGGAGGAGGATGTTCTTGCCGCTCAGCACGAGGTCTTCGATGACGCGGATGGTGCCGTAGACGGCGCGCCCCACGCGGCAGGTGAGGCCGATCACCTTGCCCCGCCGGTTGCGGATGCAGGAGATGCGGTGGAGGGTCCGCTCGATGCCGGCGCGGTTGTCATCGCCGAAGTCGCCGATCCGGGCGATCACCCACTGGAGGTCGGCCTCGGTCACCTCCTCGCGGCTGAGGACGACTTCGCGGCCGGGGTAGCGCGCCTCGGGCAGGCGGCCGAGGTCCATCACCACTTCGAGCAGGTCGGTGCGGCGCTCGGCGTCGCGCAGCGGGCCGGAGATGTGCGGCGGCAGCGCATCGAGCAGCAGGTCGAGGTCGTCGGTGACGATCTGTTCAGATGGCAGCGGCGTTGAAGAAGAAGACGGGTGGGTCACGGGCTTATTGCGGCACGGGGAACGATTCCGCCGGGACCGCTACGACCTCCTTGAGGGTCTCGGCCCGCGCGAGGCGGCGAGCGCACATGAGCCGCACTCCGAGGGCCGGATAGCCGCGCTCCTGCGCGGCAGCTTCGATGCCGGGCTGGTGTTCGGCCACCACCAGCGCCCCGTGGCGGGGTGCATGGGCCTCCACGGTGTCGAGCGCAGCCTCGACGAGGCTGCCGCCCTCGGCGAGCAGGAGGTGCGCCTCGCGCTCGCCGATCCCGGCCCAGCCGATGAGCGCGCCGTCGCCATCGGCCACGAACTCGTGCTCGCAATCGAACGAATCGAGCACGGCCCGGAACTCCTGCAGGCCCGGCGCCTCGTTCCGGCGGACCTGCTCCGGCACGGCCCGGCAGTACAGCCGGAAGATGCCGGCGCGGTCGGCCCGGGCAGCCGGCCGGAACGGGTTGCCCTCCGCCATCTTTGCCCGCGCGCTGCGGATGGCGTACAGCCGCTCCAGCCGGTAGGCGAAGAAGCCGGCCCGCCGGAGCGCCGCCGCGTGGGGCGACCCCTCGGCGTAGCGCAGGTAGAGCACCCGCCCGCCGCGGAGCGCCACCTCCCGCGCAAGCCCCTGCAGCAGCGCGGCCACCGCATCGTCGTCCTTCGGTCGGCCGATGCGTACCGAGGCGACATCCCAGCCGGCGCCGCCGGCAAGCTGGCGCGCCACCGCGACGCCCCGGTAGCTCAGCCCGCGGCGCAGCCCCACGACCGCCGTCCGGGGCACGCGCGGCAGCCGGGTGATGCCCGTCGCCGCCAGCCCGCTCGAAACCAGCAGGTTCTGCGAACCGCGCAGCGCCACCACCTCGGTGTCGAGCCGGTGCAGCTGCGGCCAGAGCGTTGCCGCGTCGATGGGGCTGAGGGCTTCGGCTGCCAGCTCGCTCATTTCGCTGCCCCCTGCGGCGCGCCGATGGTCAGGAAGTAGGCATGCAGCCGCGGGTCGCGCGTCAGCTCCGGGTGGAAGCTCGTCGCCAGCAGGTTCCCCTGCCGCGCCGCCACCACGGTCCCGTCCTCCAGCCGGGCGATCGCCCGGGCCGGCGGGTCGACCCGCTCGATGACCGGCGCGCGGATGAACACCGCCCGGAACGGCCCGCCATCGATCCCCTCGATCGCAATCTCCTCTTCGAAGCTGTCCACCTGGCGGCCGAAGGCGTTCCGGCGCACCCGGATCGCCATCGTCTCGATGCCCGGCCGGTCGAGCCGGTCGACCTCCTTCGCGAGGAGGATGGCGCCCGCGCAGGTGCCCCAGGTCGGCTTCCCGCTCGCGCAGAAGTCGCGCAGCGGCTGCTGGAAGCCGTTCGAGAGGATGAGCCGGGCGATGGTCGTGCTTTCGCCCCCCGGGATGATGAGCGCATCAATCCCCTCGAGCTGGGCCGGCTTCCGAATTTCGATGGCGCGGTGCCCCATCGCCTCGAGCATCTCGCGGTGCTCGCGGAAGTCGCCCTGCAGGGCGAGGACGCCCACCGTCTGCGGGCCTGGAACCTGGACATTGGTCATGCGGAACGGTCCCCCGGCGCAGGGCGCGGCTCACGGACGGCAACCGAGGGGTGCGTGGAACGGCGGATGCTCGATGGCAACGGCAGTGCAAAAACCCTGCGCAACCTGTTTCCAGTGTAGCGCACCCGCAGGGGCCCTGCGTGCCGGGAAACGTTAACGTCCTGTGCCCTGGCAGGCCGGCTCGATGATTGCCGACATGCTCCCGCGCGAATTCGGCATCAGCGGGTCCGGCCCGTAGGCGTGGACGAGCTCCTGCTTTGCCCGCACCTCATCGTGGCTGCCCGTCATCAGCACGGCCCGCCCCTGGCTGTCGACCACGCAGGCGATGGCGTACCCCTTTTCCGGCCCGTAGCCGAAGATCTCGGCGCACATGCGGATGACGTAGGCGTAGGTGTGCTCGTCGTCGTCCAGCAGCACGAGGTGGTACGGCGGTTCGAGCTGCTGGTCGGTCTCTTCGATGACGCGTGTCCCGGGAGATGGCAGCAGGCTCATACCGTTGAGTATACCCCGCCGGCCCCGCAGGCCGGCCCCTCAGCGGCCGGGTTCGAACAGCGCGGCGATGACCGCCAGGGCCAGCAGCCGCCCGCCTGCCGGCGTGAAGTGGACCCCGTCGTCCGTCCGCATCACCCGTGGCACACCGTCTTCGTCGGGCAGCACCGCCGTGTAGCGGCCGTCCGGGCCCGAGGTCAGCGCCCACGCATCGAGGTACAGGACCCACGGCCGCGCTGCCGCCTGCGCCTGGAAGATGGCGTTGAGCCGCGGCACGCTCGCCGCCAGGTCGGGCCGCCCCATGTTCGGCTGGCCGACCCAGACGACCGTCCGCCCCGGCCGGGAGAGCAGGTCCATCACGGCGCCCACGCGGGCGGCGTACTCCTCCTCCGAACGCACCTGGTTCGCGTCGTTCGCGCCGACCATGAAGACCACGACGTCCGGGTCGTAGCGCGCCATCTCGGCCGCGAGGTAGGCCGGCCAGTCGAAGAAGTCGCTCCGGACGAGCCCCGAGGAGATCTTGTAGTCGGGGCCGCGCACCGGCACCCCGCCCAGCGCGCTCCACGCCTGGAAGAGCGCGACCGTCATGAAGTACGAGGTGGAATCCCCGTCCGACCAGATGCGGACGCCCTCGGCCGACCGGAGGCGGGCCGGCGGCGGCGTGGGCGTCGGGGTCGGCGTCGGCGGCGGCTCGGGGGTACCGTCGTAGGCGAGGCCCATCACGTAGACGGGCCGGGGCGGCGCCGCGGCGCTGACCGCCGGGGCCTCGGCCTGCGGGTTGCTCACCGCCGAGTAGATGACGCCCGCAGCGCCGCCCAGGAGGCCGGCGGCCAGCAGGAGCGCGGCATGCCAGCGCGGCGGCCGCCAGCGCTGCCGGGCGCCCCCGCTATCGGCGGGCGGGGCGCTGGCGTCGCGTTCATCCTCCAAGCGGGCAACCTCGCAGGGGCGTCACTGGCTACAACGGATGATGCCTGCCGAAAGTTTCCGCCAGTCGCCCGCTTCGGACGAGGCGGCGACAATGCAGGGCGGGGCGGCTCCCCCGCCGGCCGACGCCATGCTCTTCCCGACCGTCGACTTCGCCGTCTTCTTCGTCATCGTCTTCGCCATCGCGTGGCTGCTCCGCCCGTGGCACCTGTGGTGGCGGGTCTTCCTCGTCGCGGCGAGCTGGTTCTTCTACGGCTTCTGGGAGCCGAAGTTCGTCCTCCTGCTCATCGGCTCCACGGCCTTCAACTGGGCCGTCGGCCGCGACCTCGCCGCCATGCGCACCCCCGAGGGGCTCACCCGCTTCGGCCGCTGGTTCCTCGGCTTCGGCATCGCCGCCAACCTCCTCACCCTCGGCTGGTTCAAGTACTACGGCTTCTTTGTCCACGATGTCGCCGGGCTGATTGAGCGGTTCGGCGTCGACCTGCCCCTCCCGCTCCTCCAGGTCACCCTCCCGGTCGCCATCTCGTTCTTCACCTTCCACGCCATCAGCTACCTGGTCGATATCGCCCGCGGCGAGTGCGAGCCGCTCTCCCCGATCGACTTTGCGCTCTACCTCTCCTTCTTCCCCCACCTGGTGGCCGGCCCCATCGTCCGGGTCACCGAATTCGCGCCCCAAATTCGCGCGCCCCTCCGCGAGCGGGTGATCGATGCCGCCCCGGCCTTCACCCTCATCGTCGCCGGCCTGTTCAAAAAGGTCGTGATCTCCACCTACCTCGCCGGCGAAATCGCCGACCCCGTCTTCGCCAGCCCGGCGAGCCACAGCGCGCTCGAAAACCTGTTCGGCGTCTACGCCTACGCCGTCCAGATCTTCGCCGACTTCAGCGGCTACACCGATATCGCCATCGGCTGCGCCCTCCTCCTCGGCATCCAGTTCCCGCAGAACTTCGACAGCCCTTACCGCGCCTGGTCGCTCCAGGACTTCTGGCGGCGCTGGCACATGACGCTCAGCCGCTGGCTGCGCGACTACCTCTACATCCCGCTCGGCGGCAACCGCGGCCCGAAGTGGTTCGTCTACCGCAACCTCTTCCTTACCATGCTCCTCGGCGGCCTCTGGCACGGCGCCGCCTGGACCTTCGTCGCCTGGGGCGCCATCCACGGCGCCGGGCTCGTCATCGAGCGGGAGGTCCGGGCGCGCAACCGCTGGCTGGGCGGCGCTGCGGCGAAGGCGGCCGGCTGGGTCATCACCTTCCACGTCGTCTGCTTCGCCTGGATCTTCTTCCGGGCCGAGACGTTCGGGGCCGCCTGGCAGGTGATTACCCGCATCGCCACCGCCTGGGGCGAGCCCTCCCCGGCCGTCACCCCGCTCCTCGTCGCCGTCATCGCCGGGTCGATCGCCGCCCAGTTCCTGCCGAAGGACCTCTTCCGCCGGTTCGAGGTTGCCTATTCTGAACTCGCCCCTGCCGCACAGGCAGCTATGCTGGCCGTGGCGCTCGTCCTGATCGATGCCCTCGGGCCGGAGGGCGTGGCGCCCTTCATCTACTTCCAGTTCTAGCGGCCGGCGGCTCACGCCCGCCGCGATGGAGCAGCACCCGCAGATGTCCGGCGCAACCCGGCACGGCCCCCGCCAGCGCCTCGGTGCCCGGCCCCGGCGCGTCTTCGGCGTCATGGTCGGCGGCCTCCTCCTCGCCGTCCTCCTCAATGCCCCCGCCCTCGAACAGGGCGCCGAATCGATGCCGTACGGCCGCGAGCGCGACTTCTGGCTCGCCGTCTGGAAGCCGTTCGCGGCCGTCAGCCGCACCTTCTACCTCGATGAGCCCCGCAACCTGCTCGACCGCGCCCTCGGCCGCGGCGGCGGCGACCTCTTCGAGCTGCCCGCGGCCCCCGGCGGCGGCGAAGAACCGGGCCGCGAACCCCCGGCAACCGCCCCGGCCGCCCGCACCCCCGCACCCGGCCGCGGCACCCCCGCAGCCGCCCCAACCCCCACGCCCGACCTCCGCCCGCGCCTCCGCACCCCCACCGCGGCCGACCCGCTCCGCGTCTGGATCGGCGGCGACTCGATGTCGAAGGTGCTCGGCGAGGCCTTCCTCCGCCAGGCCGCCGAAACCGGCGTCATCGCCGCCACCCACGACCCCCAGCTCTCGAGCGGCCTCACCCGGCCCGACTTCTTCGACTGGCCCGGCCACTTCAACCAGCTCGTCCAGTCTGGCCGCTACGAGGTGTTCATCGTGATGTTTGGCGCCAACGACTCCCAGGGCATCAAGACGCCGGACGGCAAGATCTTCCAGCCCGGCGAGGAGGGCTGGACCGCCGAGTACCGCCGCCGCGTCGCCGGCGTGATGGACCTCCTCGGCGGAGGCAACCGGCTCGTCCTCTGGGTCGGCCAGCCGATCATGCGCAGCGCCGAGTTCAGCGAGCGGATGGCCGCCCTCAACGCCATCTACCGCGAAGAGGCCGCAAAGCGGCCATGGGTGCAGTTCATCGACCTCTGGCCGCTCTTCACCACCCCCTCCGGCGGCTACGATGCCTACCTCGCCGACGACGACGGCCAGGTAAAGGAGATGCGCCACCCCGACGGCGTCCACCTCGTCCGCGCCGGCGGCGAGCGGGCGGCGCGGGCGATCATGGCCGTCCTCAAGGCTGAGGCGAAGATCCCCTGAGCGCCGGGGCCGCGCCCGCGGTCGTCCGTTCCCTCGCCGGGCCGTAGGCTCGAAGGCGATGGACGGCAGCCTCCCGCCCGGGTTCCGGCGCTACCCGCTGCCGCTCGCCCTCGCCATCCTGCTGGTCCAGGGCGCCCTCGGCATCCTCCTCTTCGCCGTCTTCCAGGAGTGGGTCCCCCGCGAATTCGGGACAGCCGATTCGTGGGGCGGCTACCTGCTCGCCGCCTACGGCGCGGCCCGCTTCCTCCTCGAAACGCCGACCGGCGCCATCGCCGACCGGGTCGAGCGGCGCGCCGGGCTCCTCCTCGGCTTCCTCCTCATGCTCCCCGCCATCGCCCTCATGGCCGCCGTGCGCGAAGCCGGGGCCTACCTCGCCTTCGCCGCCATGCTCGGCGCCGCGACGGCCTTCCTCTGGCCCGCCGCCTACGCCATCGCCGCCGACCTCTATCCCGTCGACCGGCGCGGCAAGGTCGTCGGCTTCCTGAACCTTGCCCAGCTCGCCGGGTTCGGCATCGGCGCCCTCGCCGGCGCATTCCTCGTCGACCACGCCGGCGGCCGCGAACTCTTCGCCGCCGCCGCGCTGAGCGTCGTCCTCGCCTTCGCCGCGGCCCTCCTCGGCATCCCGAGCTACCGCGGGGGCTCCCTCTTCCGCCGCGTCGACGGCCCGGGCCGGCCGCCCCTCCGCGACGTGCTGACCGGCAGGGTCGCCGCCCTTGCCGGGCTCATCCTCCTCGCCAGCGTCGCCCTCGCCATGCTCGTCCCGGCCATCCGCCCCTACGGCGAGCGCGACCTCGGTGTCACCTTCTCGCGCCTGACGCTCGCGCTCGTGCCCGCGGTCGCCATCGGGGCGCTGCTCTACATCCCGGCCGGCGACCTCGCCGACCGGTTCGGCCGGTGGAAGCCGTTCGCCGCCGGCCAGCTCTGCCTTGTCGCCGGGCTCCTGGTGCTGGCGGCCACGGCCAGCCTGCCGGTGGCGATGGCCGCCGCCGTGCTCGTCTTCGCCGGCAATGTGCTCACCGTCCCCGCCTGGAACGCCGCGGTCATGGACCTCGCCCCCGAAAGCCACCGAGGCACCCTCATCGGGCTCTCCGTCGCGCTGAGCGGGCTGGCGCTGGCGCTGGGGCCGGCGCTGGGCGGGTTCGTCGTCGGGCGCTGGGGGGCCCAGGCGGCGTTCGCCGTTTCGGCTGTCCTTGCGGCGTCCGCCTCGCTCGCCATCGCCGCCTACGCCAGGGGCGCACGGCCAGCGCGGACCTGACCGCCGCGCGCGCCGCCTGCGGAGCGGCTATGCTCCAGCCACCCGCTCACTGGAGGTAGCGCCATGCCCAGCCCTGAAGCTCAGCAGATGGCCGCCATGTTCCGCGCGGCCCCGCCGCCCCTCGAGTCCCCATCCGTGGAGCAGCTCCGCGCGAACATGGATGCGATGGCCGCCCTCGGCGGCCCCGAACCGGGCACCGCCCTCGAACCGGTCGAAGCCGGCGGCGTGCCCGCCGAATGGATCATCGCCCCCGGCGCCGCCCGCGACCGCGCCATCCTCTACCTCCACGGCGGCGGCTACGCCATCGGCTCGATCGCCACGCACCGGGGCGTCGTCTCCCGTCTCTCCGCCGCCTCCGGGGCCGCCGGCCTCGCTCTCGACTACCGCCTCGCGCCCGAACACCCCTTCCCTGCAGCCGTCGAGGACGCCCTCGCCGCCTACCGCTGGCTGCTCGCGCAGGGAATCGCCCCCGGGCGCATCGCTATCGCCGGCGACTCCGCCGGCGGCGGGCTGACGGTCGCTGCCCTCGTCGCCCTCCGCGATGCCGGCGACCCGCTGCCCGCCTGCGCCGTCACCTTCTCCCCCTGGGCCGACCTCGCCCTCGAGGGCGCCTCCATGGACGAACGCGACGCCCTCGACCCGATGGTCCACCGGCCCGGCCTCCAGCAGATGGCCGATTGGTACCTCGCCGGGCAGGACCCGCGCCACCCGCTCGCCTCGCCCATCCATGCCGACCTCGCCGGGCTGCCGCCGCTCCTCGTCCAGGTCGGCACCGCCGAGACGCTCTACGACGACGCCGTCCGGCTGGCCGTCCGGGCGATCGAAGCCGGCACCGCGGTGACGTTCGAGCCCTGGGCCGACCTGTTCCACGTCTTCCAGCTCTTCGCCATGCTCCCCGAGGCGCAGGAGGCCGTCCGCGCCGCGGGCGCCTTCATCGCCCGCTACACCGCGGGCTGAGCGCTTCAGCGCGGCAGCTCCTCCACCCGCAGCCCGAACAGCGGCGGCGGCTCGACCCCCAGCGCTGCGAGGTACGAACAGAGCTGGCTCCGGTGGTGCACCTCGTGCTCCACCAGCCCGCCGAGCACCCGCTTCCATGCCGGGAACGGGTCGCCCGCCAGGTTGCCGATCGTCCGCTCCAGGTCGGCCGTCGTCAGCACGGCGACCGTCTTCTTGCCCGTGCGCAGGCAGAGTGCGCGCAGCCGGTCCGACGTCAGCCCGGGCGGCGGCTCATGGCCGGGGTAGCGGGGCTGCCCGCTGAGGATCGCCTCGAGGTTCATCCGCCGGCTGGCCACGATGTGCAGCGCCAGCTCCGCGACCGTGTACTCGCCCGGCGCGGGCCGCCACCCGAGATGCTCGTCGCGCAGCCGTTCGAACGCCTCGTACGTCCGGGCCTGCACGTTCACCACGTACTTCACGAGGTCCTCGCGGCTAATCACCGGCCCATCCTACGACATGCCCGCCCGCGCACCGCCGCCGGCGGCCCGCTAATCTCCCGTTAACCCCGCGACAGGAGCATCGCCCCGGATGTCCCGCGAGCAGCTCGCACCGTACCTCGCCGAGGCCCTCGGCACCTTCGCGCTTGTCTTCGCCGGTCCGGGCGCCATCGCCGTCGATGCGGCGTCCGGCGGCGCCGTCAGCGGCGTCGGCATCGGGCTCAGCTTCGGGCTGATCGTGATGGCGATGATCTTCGCCCTCGGGCACATCTCCGGCTGCCACATCAACCCCGCGATCACCCTCGCCTTCGCCGCCCGCCGGCGGATCGGCCCGGCGGCAGCGCTCGGCTACATCGCCGCCCAGCTCGCCGGGGCTGCACTCGCCGGGTTCGCCATCGTCGCCATCGTCGGCGACTACGCCGATGCCGGCGCCAGCCTCCCCCGCCTCGGCGGGACGGACGCCGCCCTCGTCTCCGAAGGCGTGCTCACGTTCTTCCTTGCCCTGGTCGTCTTCTCTGTCGCTACCGATGCCCGCGCGCAGGGCGCCCTCGCCGCCATCGCAGTCGGCGGCTACGTCGCCATGGCCGCCACCGGCTGGGGCCCCGTCGCGAACGCCTCCATGAACCCCGCGCGCTCGTTCGGGCCGGCGGTCGCCTCCGGCGCGTGGCATGCCCACTGGGTGTACTGGCTTGGGCCTATCGCCGGCGCGCTGGTCGGCGCCCTCGCCTTCGAAGTCATCCGCCCCGGCTCGCCACCCGGGCCGCCGGCACCAGAAAGGAGCTGACCATGGCCGCAGTCCAGCTGACCCCCGCCGAAGAGGGCGAACTCCGCGCCCGCGTCCGCCGCGAGGCCGAAGCCCTCGCCCGCGAGTTCGCCGGCATCTTCTCCCCCGAAACGGTCGAGCGGTACGTCACCGAATCGTTCGACGCCATCCGGGGGCGCGCCCGCCTGCTCGACTTCGTGCCCGTCTTCGTCCACCGCTACAGCCGCGAGCGGCTCCGCGCCCTCGCCCAGGCCGAAGGGCTCATCGCCAGGGACCGGCCCGAAGTCCTCTATGTCTGCGTCCACAACGCCGGCCGCTCCCAGGTCGCAGCGGCCCTCACTGCCCGGCTCAGCGGCGGCGCGGTCGCCGTCCGCTCCGCCGGCTCCGACCCGGCCGACGAGATCAACCCCGCGGTCGTCGAGGTCCTCGCCGAGCGCGGCATCGACCTCTCGGAGGAGTTCCCGAAGCCGCTCAGCGACGAAGTCGTCCGCGCCGCCGATGTCGTCATCACCATGGGCTGCGGCGACGCCTGCCCCATCTACCCCGGCAAGCGCTACATGGACTGGGACGTGCCCGACCCGGCCGGGCAGCCCCGCGAAGTCGTCGAAGCGATCGTCGCGGATATCGAGCAGCGGGTGCGGAAGCTCCTCGCGGAGCTGGGCGTCGCTGCCGTGCAGTAACGTTCGGCCCGGCTCTACCACTCCCTGCCGATGCCGCCCCGGCCCCCGAAGAACCCCGAGGGCCAGTTCCGGCCGGTGATCATCGCTTTGTCGACGTCCTCTTTGGTGGCGATGCCCGCCTCCACGATCGCGCGGGCTTCGCGCGCGGCCGCGGCGAACACCCGGTTCAGGATGAAGCCGTAGGTCCCCGGCGTGTCCTTCACCATCGAGACCTCCTTCCCGGCCGCCTCCGCCAGCCGCCGCGCCGTCGCGATTACCTCCTCGCTGTTCTGCGGCGTCCACACCACCTCGCACATCCGCATGACGCTCACCGGGTTCGAGAAGTGCATCCCGATGAACCGCTCCTTCCGCGCCTCCGAAACGTCGCGGGCCACGTCCTGGATGCAGAAGCCGCTGGTGTTCGTCGCGAAGATCGCCTCCGGCTTCACCAGCCCGTCGAGCTCCTGGAAGACGCGCTGCTTCAGCTCCAGGTTCTCCGGGATGGCCTCGATGATGATGTCGCAGTCCGCGAGGGGCGCGAGCTCCGTCGTGTACGTGATGCGGGCCATCGCCGCCAGCGCATCGTCGAACCCGAGCTTGCCGCGCTCCACCGCCCGCTTCAGCCCCCATTTGCCGTCTTCGATGGCGTACCGCGTCTTCGCGATCGCCTCGTCGCTGATGTCGCGCACCACCACGTCGTAGCCGGCGGCGGCGAACACCTGGGCGATTCCGCCGCCCATGACGCCGCCGCCGAGGCAACCCACCTTCCGCACGTCTTCGAACTTCATTGATAACTCCTCCCGGGCCGGACGGCCCTGTGTTGTCGTGCCCCGGAAGGTACACCCCGCCGGGGGGTCGGAGAAGCGCCCCCTGCAGCATCTCGCCATTCCGCCGTACTATCCGACAGATGTTCCGCCGCGGCCGTCTCCTGGCGCTCCTTGCGCTGCTCCTCGTCGCCCTCGGCATCTCCCTCGGCGCCTGCACGGGCGCCGACGAGCCGGCCGCCCCCGCGCCATCGCCGTCGCCGACCGAGGCCCCGGCTTCGCCGTCGCCCTCGCCTGCTCCCTCCCCGGCTCCTGCCCCTGCACTCCGCGGGACGCCGGGCTGCCGCCAGCCGCTGCCCGCCGACCTCAAGGCCGGCGAGACGGCCTCCCGCACGCTCCAGTCGGCCGGGCGCACCCGCACCTACCTCGTCTACCTCCCGCCCTCGGCAGGGCCGGCAGCGGAGCCGATGCCGCTCGTCCTGAACTTCCACGGCCTCGGCAGCACCGGCGCCCAGCAGCACGTCTACGGCGGCTGGGTCCCCATCGCCCAGCGCGAAGGCTTCGTCGTCGTCAGCCCCAACGGCGTCCAGAACTCCTGGCTCATCGCAGCCGGCCTCGATGACATTCAGTTCGTACGCGACCTCGTCGCCGCGCTCGGCAACGAGCTCTGCCTCGACCCCGGCCGCATCTACGCCACCGGCATGTCGAATGGCGGCTTCATGTCCACCACGCTCGCCTGCCAGGCCCAGGACCTCATCGCGGCCATCGCCCCGGTCTCCGGCGAATCGGCGCCCGGCCCCGGCTGCGGCGGCCGTCCCGTGCCGCTCGTCCTCTTCCACGGCACCGATGACGCCGTGGTGCCCTACCAGGCCGGGACCATCAACGCCGGCGCCGTTTCGGGAACGCCCTTCCCCGGCGTAGCTGCCGTGCTCGGCGAGTGGGCGAAGCACAACGGCTGCAGCGATGCGCCGCCGGTCGAAACCCGCATCGCCGCCGACGTGGTCAAAGTCGAATACCAGAGCTGCCGGGCGCCCGTGGTGCACTACCGGGTCGAGGGCGGCGGCCACACCTGGCCCGGCGCGGTGCCCGTGCCGCGGCTCGGCGCCACCACCACCTCCATCAGCGCCAGCGACATCGCCTGGGAGTTCTTCAAGGCGAACCCCCGGACGCCGTAACGCCCCGCCTCAGCCGTAGACCGGACGTCCCCCGCCCTCCGCGCCCCCGCGCGCCTGGCGGAGGTCGGCTGCCGCCTGGGCTGCGAGCGCGCCGGCATCGCCGCTCACGGTGATCATCTGGAAGCCCGCCGCTGCGTGCTTCGCCGCCAGGCCCGCGTACGCGTGGATGCCCGCCACGATGCCCCGCTCCCGGCAGGCCGCCGCAATCCGCAGCCGCGCGGCCTCGAACTCACCCTCATTGTCCATCCGCGGCGGCAGCCCGAGCGTGATGCTCAGGTCGGCCGGCCCGACGTACACGGCATCGATGCCCGGCACGGCGAGGATCTCGTCCAGCCGCTCCAGCGCCTGCCGCGTCTCGATCATCGGGATGCAGGCCACCTCGCGGTTCGCCCCCGCGAAGTAGTCCGCCCCGGCGTAGTAGGCCGCCCGCGTCGGCCCGAAGCTGCGGTACCCCTCGGGGTAGTAGCGGCAGGCGCCCACCGCCTGGCGGGCCTCCTCCGGGCTGTTCACCATCGGGATGATGACGCCCATCGCCCCCGCATCGAGCACCTTGCCGATGATCCCAGGCTCGTTCCAGGGCACCCGCACAAACGGCACCGTCTCCGTCCCGCCGATGACCTGCAGCATCGCTACCGCCGCCTGGTAGTCGACCACGCCGTGCTGCATGTCGATGCACAGCCAGTCGAACCCCTGGTGGGCCATGACCTCGGCCGTAAAGGTGTTCGCAATCGAGAGCCACCCGCCGAAGGTGACCTCGCCCCGCGCCCAGCGCTGCTTCACGGTGTTGGTCCGCATGCTCGCTCCTTTCAGCGGCTGGCTGCCCGCTCCAGCACCGACGGATTGACGCACGACGGCGGCGTCCGCCCCGTGAGTACGGCCACGAGGTTCCGGACCGCCATGTCCCGCATCGCCGCTCGCGTCTCCACCGTCGCCGAGCCGACATGCGGCAGGACGATGACGTTCTCCATGGCGAGCAGCGGGTCGTCCGGAGCGGGCGGCTCCGGGTCGAGCACATCGAGCGCAGCCCCGGCGATCGTCCCGTCCTGCAGCGCCGCCGTGAGCGCCTGCTGGTCGACCACCTGCCCGCGCGACGTGTTGATCAGCCACGCCGTCGGCTTCATGAGCGCCAGCTCCCGTGCGCCGATGAGGTGGTGCGTCGAGGGGTCGAGGTTCACATGGAGCGAGACGACGTCCGACGTTTCCAGCAGCTCTTCGAGCGAAACGGGGCGGCAGTCTTCGAGCCCTTCGACCGGGTCGGTTACGAGGTCGTGGTACACCACCTCCATCCCGAAGGCGCGTGCGCGGAGGGCCACCGCCTGCCCGATCCGCCCGAAGCCGACGATGCCGAGGGTTTTGCCGGCCGGGTCCCACCCCAGCGGGGGCGGCGGTTCGCGCCGGCTCCAGCCGCCCGCCCGCACATACGCCGCGTTCGCGAAGAGCCGCCGCGCAACCGCGAGGATGAGCGCCATCGCGAGGTCGGCGACGGCGCCGCTGAGCACACCCGGGGTGTTGCAGACGGCGATGCCGCGGGCCGTCGCCGCCTCGAGGTCGACGTTGTTGTAGCCGACGCCGAAGTTCGAAATCACCCGCAGCCGCGGCGCGCGGTCGAGCAGTTCGGCCGGAAGCGGGAAGAGCGCGCTGCAGAGGATCCCCTCCGCCCGCGGGAGCACCTCGGCGACCGCTGCCGGGTCGCCCCCGGTCACGATCGGCGTCACCGAGCGGCGCAGGTCTTCGAGCAGCCCGGCGGGCAGGTCGATGGCGATGATGGCCGGAGGCTTCGTCATCGCGGCAAGGCTACTCCGGCCGCATGAACGCTGCCACCCCCGCCCGCTACTTCCGGGTCAGGTCGGCGACCAGCGTCTCCGGCTTCGGGAAGTCGAGGTCGGCGTAGACCGCCACGAGCTTCGCGTCCTTCGGCACGTCGAACGTGACCCACCCGCGGACCGTCCGCCCCTGGGCGAGGTCGGTCATCTTCAGGGCCGGCTCGCGGCCGAAGAACGCCGGGTCGTAGATGTAGCCGGTCTCGTCCTGGACCGTGAAGTCGAAGGTGGCGACCGAAACGGCGCCCTTCGCCGCCTCGATGCTGACCTCGATAGCGACCAGCCGCCGGCCGGGGTCGACTACAGCGTCCGGCGCCCGCGCCGGGTCCTCCACCGCGTGGACCGTGACCCGCGCCTTGCCGGCCTCGACCGTCTCGCCGAGCTTCGGGCCTGAGCCGGGCGGCGGGACGGTCGGCGCGGGGCCGCTGTCGCCGAAATCGCCGGCGCCCCCGCCGAGCCCCGAGCAGTTGGTTGCCACCCAGCGCCCGTCCTCCCACTTCCAGGCTTCGAAGTCGCCGGCCCCGGCCAGGCCCTCGAACCCCTCCGCGGCCTTCGGCGCCTGGATCGTGACCGAGACCTCGGCGCCGTCCTTCGTGAAGTTGCGGACCTCGACGCCGGTTACCTTGAAGTCCTTCAGCTGGACCCCCGCGAGCTGCTCGACGAACGCGACGCCGACCCGGGTCGTCGCCTCGAACTCCTTGAAGTCCACCTGCTCGCGGCACTCCTTCGCGTAGGAGTCGTACCACTTCCGGTAGTCGCCCTTGAAGACTGCTTCCGTGGCCTCCCTTGCGGCCCGTTTGAGGCCCTCCTCGGTGCGGGCCTGTCCGCCCCCGCCGGTGCAGGCCCCGGCGAGCGTCAGAACGATGGCGCCCAGGGCGAGTGCGGCGAGGGTGCGAAACCGGAGCATAGCTGCGCCCCCCGTGGAAATCAGGGGCGCAGCATAGCACCTGTTGGGTGATTCGATGGATTACAGCCGCCCCGCCGGGGGCGGTGCGGGGAATGTCGCAACGGGGGAAGAAACAAAAATGGTCGGGGTGACAGGATTTGAACCTGTGGCCTCTGCGACCCGAACGCAGCGCTCTTCCAGGCTGAGCTACACCCCGCGCTTCCCCCCGAGCATAGCAGCGAAGCCGCACTGACGCGAGCGCGCCCCCGGCCCCTAACCGCCGCCCGCCGTACCCTGTTGCCATGGACGAACTCCCGCCGCGGCTCGCCGCGCGCGCCGTCATCCTCGACGACCGCGGCCGCACCCTCCTCTTCCGCATCCACGCCCCGGGCGAGCCCTCCCGCGTCTTCTGGATTACCCCCGGCGGCGGCCTCGAACCCGGCGAAACCGAACTCGACGCCCTTCGCCGCGAGCTCTTCGAGGAAACCGGCCTCCAGTCCTGCGAAATCGGCCCCTGCGTCTGGGTGCGCGACCAGTCCTTCCGCTGGGGCGAGCGGCTCATCCGCCAGCGCGAGGCCTACTACCTCGTCCGCTGCCCCGCCTTCGAGGTCGATACCTCCCGCCACCTCGAAGAGGAGCGCGCCTTCCTCCAGCGGCACCGCTGGTTCACCGCCGCGGAGCTCGCCGGCTGGCCCGAGCGCCTCGTCCCGGCCAACTTCGCCGACCTCTTCGCGGCCCTCGCCCGCGGCGAACTCCCCCGCGAGCCCGTGCAGCTCGGCCGCTGAGCCCGCACCCCGTGGCCCCGCCTCCCCTACAATCGGCGCGATGAACATCCTCGTTACCACCGACGGCTCCGAGCGTTCCGCCTGCATCCTCCCCCACGCCGCCGCGCTCGCCCGCGCGGTCGGCGCCCGGCTCGTCCTCGGCCGCGTGCTCGACCCCCGCTCCGATGCGGCCGGCGTCACCGCAGAGCGGCTCGCTGCCGCTGTCGCCGAAGTCCGAACCCGCTGGGATGCGGAGCTCCGCACGCTGCTCGAGGTGCACGACATCGATGGCGAGCCGCGCGTCATCGAACGGCGCTGGGGCGAGGACGTCCCCGCAGCCATCCACCGGGCCGCCGATGAGCTCGGCGCTGTCCTCATCGCCATGGCCTCCCGCGGGACCGGCGCCATCCGCCATGCCGTCTTCGGGAGCGTCACCATGGGCGTCCTCGGCCGGGCCGACCTCCCGGTCATGACCCTCTCCGGCTGCCCGCCCGTCACGCCGCACGAGGGCCCCTACCACCTCCTCATCACGTCCGACGGCTCACCCGACGCCCGCAGCGTCTTCCCCGCGCTCGCGCCGCTGCTGGTCCCCGGGCGCGTGCGGGTCACCCTCGTCGAGGTCGTCGTCATGCGCGCCCTCGAAACCGAGCCCGAGGCGAAGGTGCGCGCCCTCCCCGGGCTCGAAGCGCTCCGCCCGCGCATCCCGGCCGGCGTGGAGGTCGCCTATCACCTGCCGGTCGTTCCGCCGGGCGCCGGCATCGATACCGCCATCATCGAGGCCGCGAAGGAGCTCGGCGCCGATGCCATCGCCAGCGCCACCCACGGCCACAGCGCCCGGCGCCACCTCATCGCCGGGAGCACGGCGCTCGGCGTCGCCCGCCTCGCGCCGGTGCCGGTCATCCTCGTCAAAAGCGCCCCGGTCGATTGACCCGGGCCCCGGCTACCACGGCCGCTTCCACCGGTTCCAGTTGAACGGCTCGATGCCGTCGTCCGTAATCTGCCAGATGGTGGCCTCGGCCTTCCCGCCGCTGATTTCGAGGAAGCCGATGGTGCCGTACTGCGTTTCGAGGTTGTGCGGGTAGGTGGGCGAGCCCGGGTTCACGCAGAGGATGCCGTTGATCGTGTTGATCGCCTCCACGTGCGTGTCGCCGTAAACCAGCACGTCGAGCTCCGTCGTGCCGAAGTACCGCTTCAGCGCCCGCTCCAGCGTCAGGTGGGGCGGATACTCCGGGATGGGAACATCGTGCACCAGCCCCACCTTCAGCCCCTCGAGCTCGAGCAGCCACGCCTCCCGCAGCCGCGGGTGGTCGGGCTGGATCGGCCGCCCGCCCGACCCGTCCTCGCCGTTGCCGCGCGCCGCCCACGTCGGCGCGATGTCGTGCAGCTGGTCGATGACGACGAGGTCGTGGATGTCGCCCGCATGGAGGATGGCGTCGACCCCGCGGAAGGCGTCGAACACCTGCGGCCAGAGTTCGTGGCGGGCTTCGGGGATGTGGGTATCGGAGATGAGACCGATGCGCATGGCCGAACTGTAGCAGCCCGCCGGCGGGCGTTCAGCGTGCCTCGCCGTCGTCCAGCACGGGCAGGAGCAGGCGGAAAATGCTCCCCCGGCCGGGCGTGCTCTCGGCTGAGAGCCACCCCCCGTGGGCGCGGGCGATGGCGAGCGCCGTCGGCAGCCCCAGCCCGGAGCCGCGCCCGACCGGCTTCGTCGTGAAGAACGGGTCGAAGATCTTCTCGAGCACGTCGGGCGGCATCCCGGTGCCGGTGTCCCGCACGGCGATGACGTGGTAGCGGCCGCGCGGCAGCTCCGGGGGCGCCCACCGCCGCTTCGAGGTGAGCATCACTGTCGAGCGACTCACGGTGATCGTCCCGCCGTCCGGCATCGCATCCCGCGCGTTGACGAAGAGGTTGACGAGCACCTGTTCGAGCGCGCTCGATGAGCCCTTCACCAGGGCCCGCCCGGGGCCGCCCTGGATGACCAGCTTCACCTGGGGCTCGACCATCGGCCGGGCGAGCGCCGCCGACTCCGCCACCAGCGTATCGAGGTCGACCACCTCGTCCTGCGCGATGTCCGGCCGGCCGAAGGTGAGCAGCCGGCGCACCAGCGCCGCGCCGCGCTCGGCCGCGTGGGCGGCGTCGTCGATCAGCTCGCGCAGGCCCGGGTCCTCCGGTACCGCCTGCCGCAGCAGGTAGAGGTTGCCGAGCACGGCGGTGAGGAGGTTGTTGAAATCGTGGGCCACGCCGCCGGCCAGCACCCCGAGGCTCTCCAGCTTCTGCGCCTGGCGGATAAGCAGCTCGAGCCGCTCCCGCTCGAGCTCGGCCTCCTTCCGGCGGGTGACATTGAGGAAGCTGCCGACGGCCCGGAGCGCCCGGCCCTCGGAATCCCGCTCGACGACCCGGCCGCGCGTGATGTACCAGCCCCACTCCCCGCGTGAGTTGAGGTACCGGTGCTCGACGTCGATGGTGTCGGTTTCGCCGCGCATGTGGGCCTCGAACGCCGCGACCACCCGCTCCCGGTCCTCCGGGTGGAGACGCTCGCGCCAGAACTGCAGGCCTGGCCGTTCCGGCGCGTTTTCGGTGTTCCCGGCGAAGGCGACCATCTCCTCCCGGGGGATGTCCCACTCCCAGAGGGTAATCTCCGAGCGCTCCAGCGCCGCCGCCAGCCGCCGCTCGGTCTCGATGCGCAGCTCCTCCGCGCGGAGCGCCTCGATCAGCGTGGCGCACGTGGCGAGGAACGGCCCGAGGAACGCGACGTCGTCCTCGCTGTAGCCGCCAGGCCGGTTCGAGAGGCCGACCATGCCCACCAGCTCGCCGCGGCTCACGATTGGGGCACCGAGGTAGGCATCGAGACGAGGATGTCCCGGGGGTGTGCCTCCCGCCCGGGCGTCACGTGCCGGGTCGTTGCTGATAACCGGTTCGCCGGTCCGCAACGTGTGCCCGAAGAGCGTGTCGAGGTTTTCGAACACGAACCCCCCTGGCAGGTACCGGGCAGCAAACTCCTGCGCTTCCGGCGTGTCCGGGAAGACGAGCGCGCGGGTGTGCAGGTACGGCGCGCCGTCCGGCCGCCGCTTCACCTCCCCGATGAATCCGTATTCGCTCTCGGTCAGGTCGATGAGCAGCTCGAGCATCGCCTGGAAGACCCCGGCCGGGTCGCCGCCGTTGATGAAATCGGTCTGCGCACGCGTCAGGGCCCCCAGCAGCCGGTTCGTCCGCTCCAGCTCGGCCGTCATCCGTAGCCGCTCGGTGATGTTCCGCGCGATGCCGCCGATGGCCATGACCTGCCCCGAATCGTCCAGAACGGGGAAGAGCGACAGCTCAACGTCGATGAGTCGGCCGTCGCGCGCCCGCCTCCGGGTCGTCACCTGCACGTGTTCGCCCCGCGTCACCCGCTCCGTCAGGTCGCGGACTTCGTCCTCCTGCCCCGGCGGGGCCAGGACGTCGGCGGTCCGGCCGACCATCTCGGCCGCGGTCCAGCCGTACAGCGCCTCGGCGCCCCGGTTCCAGCTCAGGATCCGCCCGTCGAGGTCGCGGCTGACGATGGCGTCCCCCGCCGAGTCGACGATCGCCGCCAGCCGCGCCCGCTCCCGCTCGGCCGCCAGCCGCGCGCTGATGTCGCGAAAGAGGAACCGCACCCCGGTCGGCACGCCCCGCGCATCGACGATGTAGGAGCCCTGCGCCTCGATCGGGAAACGCGAACCGTCCTTCCGGATCGCTGTGAACCGGTGTACCTGCTGCCCGGGCCGCCGCTCGTAGGGCAGCCCCTGCCGCACGCGGCCCGAAAAATCCTCCTCGCCCGCGCGGAGGGCGCGCTGCCAGCTCTCCTCGTCGACCAGCTGGTAGCCGTACAGCCCGGCCAGCACGTCCTCCATGGTGTACCCCAGCAGCACCTCGGCCAGCCGGTTCATGGAGACCACCCGCGCCGAGGGAAGCTCCAGCTCCAGCAGCGCATCGGGCAGGTGGTAGCGGAACTGCTCGTACTCAGCCGTAAGGTCGAGGTACCGCTGCGCGAGGTTCTCGGGGGTCTCGGGGTCAGCCGGGTTCGTCACGCGGGTCCTGCCCGGGCTCACAGTCGTCCCCTCCGCCGGCGCGCCGGAGCCCCTGGCGGCCAGCACCGGTAGGGTACCGCCCCGGGCCTTCCCGTGGCACTCAGGGTTTTCCCCAGATCCCCCGATGGAGGAAGGTTCGACACCCGCGCGCCACCGGCCAGACAATCGCGCCATGACCATCACCCACGAGGCGCTGCGCGACGCCTTCCGCGCCCGCGGCCGCCAGCTCTGGCTCGTCGGCGGCGCCCTCCGCGACCGCCTCCTCGGCATCCCCTCGAAGGACATCGACTACGCAACCGACGCGCTCCCCGACGAAATCGAGGAGATCGCCCGCTCCCTCGGCGCGAAGGTGAGCACCGTCGGCAAACGGTTCGGCACCATCGGCGTCCTCGTCGAGGACACGTGGGTCGAAATCACCACCTTCCGTGGCGACAGCTACGCCGGCGGCAGCCGCTGGCCGGAGGTCACCTTCGGCCGCACCATCGAAGAGGACCTCGCCCGGCGCGACTTCACCATCACCGCCTTCGCCGAAAACGCCCACACCGGCGAGTGGCTCGACCTCTTCAGCGGCGAGGCCGACCTCCGCGCCGGCATCATCCGCGCCGTCGGCGACCCGGCCACCCGGTTCCGCGAAGACCCCCTCCGCATCCTCCGCGGCGTCCGGTTCGTCAGCCAGCTCGGCTTCCGGCTCGACCCGGCGACCGCCGCCGGCATGCGCGAAACCGCCCACCTCATCGCCACCCTTTCGCAGGAGCGCGTCACCGCCGAGCTCGACAAGCTCCTGCAGGGGCGGGCCCCGGCCGCCGGCCTCGAGGCCCTCCGCGAGGTCGGCGCTCTTCCCCACGCCCTCCCCGAGCTGGCCGCCATGCCCGGCTGCGAGCAGAACCGCTTTCATAAGTTCGACGTCTGGGGCCACACCCTCGCGACCGTCGAGGCGATCGCCGCCGCGCCCGGGACGCTCCGCCTGCGCCGCTGGACAGCGCTCCTCCATGACATCGGCAAGCCGGCTGTCCGCCACCTGAAGCCGAACGGGGAGTGGGGCTTCTACCGCCACGAAGTCGTCGGCGCCGAGCTCGCCGCTTCCCTCCTCGAACGGCTCCGCTTCGGCCGGGCCGAGAGCCACGTCGTCGTCCTCCTCGTCCGCCGCCACATGGACCGTCCCGACCCCGCCGACCGCCGCGCCGTGCGCCGCTTCATGGCGAAGCTCGGCGGCCACTGGCGCGACCTCCTCGCGCTTAAGCGGGCAGACAACGCCAGCCACACCTACGACGACACCGCCTATCACGACGCGCTCGAAGCGGCCTGCCTCCGGGCCGAGCAGGAGGAGGCGGAGGCGATCCGCGCGGAGAGCCCGCTCTCCGGCGACGAGCTGGTCCGGATGTTCGACCGCCCCCCGGGGCCGTGGGTCGGGGTCATCAAGCGCCAGCTCGGCGCCATGGTGCTCGACGGCGAACTCGCCCCCGGCGATAAGGAGGCCGCCGCCCGCATCGCCCGCCGCCTCATGGGCCGCGAATGACCATCCCCGCCTGCCCGCGGCTGTGGTAGCCTGCGGCCCGCAATGACCGTCACCCCCGACCGCCTCCGCGAACTCGCCGGCGACCCGGCCCCGGCCCCCGTCGGCCGCGAACACATCCTCGTCCTCGGCGCCGGGATGGCCGGCCTCGCCGCCGCCTTCGAACTCCGCCGCCGCGGCTTCGCCGTCACCATCCTCGAAGCCCAGCCCCGCGTCGGCGGCCGCATCCAGACCTTCCGCGAACCGTTCTCCGACGGCCTCTACGGCGAAGCCGGCGCCATGCGCATCCCCCGCGCCCACGACCTCGTCCTCCGCTACGTCGAACGATTCGGACTGCCGACCGTCCCGTTCGTGATGGAGAACCCGCACACCTACGTCGCCTTCGGCGGCGAACGGATCCGCCGCGGCGACTTCGATTCGGCCGCCCACGCCGGCGACTTCGAACTCCAGCCCGGCGAAACCGACCTCCCCATCGGCGCCCGCTGGGAGCGTGAAATCGAACCCCTGCTCCAGACCATCCGCGAGCACGGCGACCTCGGCTGGGAGGAGGTCGCCACCCAGTACGACCAGTACTCCCTCGCCGAATTCCTCGAATCCCGCGGCTGGTCGCAGGGCGCCATCGAACTCTGGGGGCTCCTCACCCACATGGAGCCGTTCATGAACAGCGCCTTCCTCGAGGTGCTGCGCGAAGAAGCTGGGCGCTGGTTCACCGACGTCGTCACCATCCCGGGCGGCATGGACCGCCTCCCCCGCGCCTTCCTCGCCGGGCTGGGCGGCGCCATCCGCTACGGCATGCGCGTCGTCGCCATCCACCAGTCGCTCGAGGGCGTCCAGGTCCGCTGCCGCACCGTCGCAGGAGAACACACCTTCACCGGCGACCGCGCCATCATCACCATCCCCTTCTCCCTTCTCCGCCACATCGAAATCACCCCAGCCCTCAGCCGCGGCAAGCAGCGCGCCATCCGCACCCTCTACTACGATGCCGCGACGAAGATTTTCTTCCAGTGCCGGCGCCGCTTCTGGGAGGAGGACGAGGGCATCAGCGGCGGCGGCTCCGTGACCGACCTCCCGATCCGCACCATCTACTACCCCTCGGGCGGCGAGCCCGGCGGCCGCGGCATCCTCCTCGCCAGCTACACCTGGGCCGAAGACGCCCGCCGCTGGGGCACCCTCAGCCCCGAGGAGCGCCTCGCCCAGGCGATCGAAAACGTCGAGGTCATCCACCCGGCCGTCCGCCGGGAGTTCGAACTGGGCGCCAGCAAGGTCTGGCACCAGGACGAGTTCGCCGGCGGCGCCTACGCCCTCTTCGAGCCCGGCCAGCAGACCCACCTCTACCGCCACATCATCGCGCCCGAGGGGCGCCTCCACTTCGCCGGCGAGCATGCCTCCCTCGCCCACGGCTGGATCCAGGGCGCCGTCGAATCCGGCCTCCGCTGCGTCGCCGAAATCCTCGACCGGGCTGCGGGCTAGCCCGCCCCCTCGCCCCCCTCCGACCGGGCCCGCTCGTACGCCCCCAGGAGCGAGAGGAGCAGGTCCTCCAGCCGCGCCCGCGTCCACTGCCCGTTCCGCCGCTCCGGGCCGGCCGCCACGGTTGAGCCGCGGGGCCCGCCGGTGCTCATCGTCACCGCGATGTGCCAGCGTGTGCCGCCGACCCGCCGCCGCTCCACCAGGGCGAAGGTCAGCGTGTGGTCCTGCGCCACGCGCACCGTGAAGGCGGCCGCCTCCGCATCGTCGGACGGCAGGCGGCTCACCTCCACCGGCAGCCCGGGGCCGTACACCGCCCGGATCTCGGCCGCCGCCTCCGCTGCCCAGCCGTGGAGCGTGCGGAGCAGCGCGAGCTGCGATTCCCGGTCGTGCGCCCGCGCGATCCCCCGCAGCGCGCGCCGCTCCGCCCACGCATCGCGCAGCTGCTCCACCCGCCTCCGGAACGGTTCGAGGGTTAGCGTCGGCACCGTCCCGCCTCCACCTCCCGGCATCGCATGTGGGCCTGCATCGTCCCGATTCTCACCGCCGGGCATTTCGGCCGGTTTGCGCCGATGTTACGGGCGCGTTTCCTGGCCCGCGCACGAAAGCGGCCGGGCACCCGAGGGTGCCCGGCCGCTGCAGCTCGCTCCCGGCCGTCCGTTACACGGCTGCCGGGCCGCGTTCGTTCGTCCGCACCCGGATCACGTCGAGCACGTCCGAGACGAAGATCTTCCCGTCGCCGATCTCGCCGGTGCGCGCGTTCTCCACGATCGCGTTCACCACCTTCTGGAGGTCCTGGTCGTTGACCACGACGAGGATCCACGCCTTCGACAGGTACTCGACCTTGTACTCGCGCCCGCGCCACTGTTCGGTGATGCCGCGCTGCTTGCCGTGGCCCTTCACCTCGGCCACCGTCATGCCGCCGTAGCCGAGCTCTTCGAGCGCCTCGCGGACGAAGGGGAGCCGGGAGGGCCGGATGATCGCATCGATGCGCTTCATTGCAGTTGCCTTCCTCTCTGGGTAGTCCGCGGGGCCGGGGCCCGGCCCCGCGATGAGTCTAGCCGATGCCTGCGCCCGCTACGCGCCCGGGCTGAAGACGCCGGGGCCCGTCGGCCCGAAGTCCGGGTAGGAGTCGAGCCCGTGCTCGAGCAGGTCGAGCCCCTTCTCCTCCTCCTCCGGCGGGACGCGCATCCCGATCGTCACCTTGATGCCGAAGAAGAGGATGAACGCGGTGACGACGACCCACGCGATGATCGACGCCGCGCCCACCAGCTGGGCGCCGAGCTGCTCGAAGCCGCCGCCAAGCAGGAGCCCGTACTTCGAGGGGTCGCTGTAGCCGGCCTGCTCCAGCCCGGTCTGGCTGGAGAAGAGGCCGACCGCAATCACGCCCCAGAGCCCGCCGATGCCGTGGACCGGGAAGGCGCCGACCGGGTCGTCGATGCGGATGACATCGAGCCCGAGGACCGCCAGGTACATCAGGAACGAGGCGACCGCGCCGATGACGACCGCCGCCCACGGGTCGACCGTGGCACACGGCGCCGTGATGCCCACCAGACCGGCGAGGATGCCGTTGATCAGCAGGCCGGGGTCGTACCGGGTCGTGAGGATCTTGGAGTACAGGACGGCTGCCACGCCGCCGGCGCAGGCCGCAAGCGTCGTATTGACTGCCACCTTGGCCGCCAGGGCCGCGCCGCCGCCCGTCAGCGCCAGCGTCGAGCCCGGGTTGAACCCGTACCAGCCGAACCAGAGGATGAACATGCCCAGCGTGGCGATGCTGATGTTATGCCCGGGAATGGCGTTGACCTGCTTGCCCGGGCCGTACTTCCCGAGGCGGGCGCCCAGCAGCGCCGCCCCCACCACGCCGGCCCACCCGCCGACCATGTGCACCACGCCCGAGCCGGCGAAGTCGATGTAGCCGCTGGCAAGGAACGGGTCCTTGTTGAAGGCCGACATCCAGCCGTTGACGTCCCAGGCCCAGTGGACCACCACCGGGTAGATGAACCCGGAAATCACGACCGTATAAACAAGGTACGCGCTGAACTTCAGCCGCTCGGCCAGCGACCCGGCCACGATGGTGGCTGCCGCCGCCGCAAACGCGTACTGGAAGAACCAGCTCGCAAAGCTCTCATAGTTGTTGAAGAAAAAGTCGCCCAAGCCGATGAACCCGTTCGAGGAGCTCGACGTGCCGTAGGCCAGGCCATAGCCGAAGGCCCAGAACAGGAGGCCCCCGACGCAGGCGTCAATCATGTTCTTCATCAGGATGTTCGCGGTGTTCTTCGAGCGGACGAACCCCCCGGTCAGCATGGCGAAGCCCGCCTGCATGAAGAACACGAGCGACCCGGCGATGAGGAGCCAGGCAGTGTCGACGGCCTTCAGGAGGTCGGCGACGTGCTCCTCCGTCGTCGGTTCCTGGGCCGCGGCGGCCGAAATCGCCGCCATGGCGAAGATGGCGCCGCCCAACACAGCGAGCGGCCGGTGCAATTTGCGCAGCCAGGTGCGCCTCTCCATAAGATGAACCCCCGTGACGTTCCGGTGCCCGGCGGCACCTGCGGATTGCCAGCGAGCGGCGGCCGGGGCCCCGCGGACGCCCCCGCTGGATGGCCGTAACGGTAGGAAGGGGGAGTTTCCCGCCCGTTTCGGCGCCGTTTCGAACCTGTTTCCGGGCTATGACGTTCGTGTTTCAGGGCGCAGAACCCGGGGCCGGTGCTGGCCGCCCGGCCAGCATTGGTGCGATATTTCACAATCTCGTCACGTGTGGTACATTGCTCCGGGTTTGCCCCAATTCACTGCAGGAATCGCCCCGGCCCGCACCCCCGCACGAGGACCGGCAACGCGCAGGAGGCAAGGAACGCCGCGTGAACATCGTCGTCTGTGTCAAGCAAATCCCTGACCCCGAGACCCCGGCCGCGTCCTTCAAGGTCGATGAGGTTGCCAAGAAGGTCATCCCGGCCCAGGGCATCGCCCCGGTCGTCAACCCGTACGACCCGCAGGCCACCGAGGCTGCCCTCCGCCTGAAGGAGGCCGCCGGCACCGGCAAGGTCACCGTCATCAGCCTCGGCCCCGATTCGGCCCGCGACGCCATCAAGCACGCCCTCGCCATGGGCGCCGATGAGGGCGTCCTCATCACCGGCCCCGAGTTCGAGGACATCGATAACTTCCAGACCGCGAAGGCCCTCGCCGCCGCCATCCAAAAGCTCGGCGGCGCCGACCTCGTCCTCACCGGCCGCGCCGCAGCCGACTGGGACATGGGCGTCGTCCCGCTCGGCATCGCCCAGGCCCTCGGGGTCCCCTGCGTCACCGTCGCCAAGGCGATTGAAAAGAACGGCGCCGGCCTCAAGGTCGAGCGCGTCCTCGAAGACGGCTTCCAGACGGTCGAAACGCCGCTCCCCGCCGTCGTCTCCGTCTCGAACGAGTTCGGCGAGCCCCGCTACCCGCAGCTCCGCCAGATCATGCTCGCCGCCAAGAAGACCGTGCAGGTCTGGGGTGCGAACGACCTCGGCATCGCCGGCGAAATGGGCAAGGAGAACCGCAGGCTCGTCCTCGAGGCCCTCTACGTCCCGAAGGTCGAGAGCAACGTCGAGATCATCGAGGGCGACACCCCCGAAGAGAAGGCCCGCAACCTCGCCCAGAAGCTCCGGGCCGCGAAGCTGATCTAAGGAGGAGCACGCACCATGGCAGGAATCCTGGTCATCGCAGAAGCCAACGAGGGGGCGCTGTCCTCCATCTCGGGCGAGCTCCTCGGCGCCGCCCGCAAGCTGGCCGGCGAAGGCGCCGGAACCGTCACCGCCTTCGTCGCCGGGAGCGAAGCGCTCGGCAAGGAGCTCATCGCCCTCGGCGCCGATGCCGCCATCGTCGACACCAACCCCGCGCTCCAGGGCGCCCTCGCGGAGGTCTACCTCCCCGCCGTTCAGGCCGCGCTCCAGCAGTCGGGCGCCGATATCGTCCTCATGGGCCAGACGGCCCTCGGCCGCGACCTCGGCCCCATGCTCGCCTTCGCCCTCGACACCGCCGTCTCGATGGAGACCGTCGACCTGAAGTACCAGGGCAAGCTGATTGCGACCCGCTCCTGCTACGGCGGCAACGCCCGCGCCGAGGTCTCCTTCAAGAACGCGCCGGCCATCGCCACCGTGAAGGCGAAGTCGTTCGATGCCCTCCCGGCCGATGCCTCCCGCACCGGCGCCGTCACCACCATCGACGTCGCCGGCGAAGCCCGCATCAAGATCCTCGGCGTCCAGAAGGCCGAGAGCACCGGCATCCGCCTCGAAGATGCCCCGGTGGTCGTCTCCGGCGGCCGCGGCCTTGGCGACCCCTCCGGCTTCAAGCTGCTCGAAGAGCTCGCCGCCCTCCTCAAGGGCGCCACGGGCGCGAGCCGCGCCGCCTGCGACCTCGGCTGGTACCCGCCGAGCCAGCAGGTCGGCCTCACCGGCAAGGTCGTCTCGCCCAACCTCTACATCGCCGTCGCCATCTCCGGCGCCAGCCAGCACATGGCGGGCATGGCCGGCTCCAAGAACATCGTGGCCATCAACAAAGACCCCGATGCCAACATGGTGAAGGTGGCCAAGTACGCCGTCATCGACGACTACCGGAAGGTCGTCCCCGCGCTCATCGAGGAGATCAAGAAGCTCGGCTGAGCCGCCCGGCTCCGCTGCAGCCGCGCAGAAGGGGCGGGGGGTGCACATCCCCCGCCCCTTTGCTGT
Source organism: Tepidiforma bonchosmolovskayae (assembly GCF_008838325.1). Lineage (GTDB taxonomy): Bacteria > Chloroflexota > Dehalococcoidia > Tepidiformales > Tepidiformaceae > Tepidiforma > Tepidiforma bonchosmolovskayae. The sequence continues at coordinate 1,390,608 of NZ_CP042829.1, forward strand.
CGTCAGCCCGGCCGTCGGTCCAGGGCCAGCCAGGTGACGGCCGCGCTCGCGACCAGGACCGCTGCGGCCACCCGGAAGCCGAGCTCATACCCCGGCGGCGAAGTGCCCGCCAGCCCGATCGCTGCCGGGCCCGCCGCACGGCCTGTCGCCACGAAGAGGGCCTGCAGCCCGATGAGCCGCCCGAAGTACGGGCCTGCGAACCGCTCTGAGATGACCAGGGCCCGCAGCGGGTAGATCGCGCCGAAGACCGTGCCGAACAGCCCGACCACAACCCACACCTGCCACCACGAATCGGCGACGGCGGTGGTAAGCGCGGCCCCGGCCACGCCCGTGAAACAGAGCGCAAGCAATGCCGGGCTCGAGATCCGCTCCGAAAGCAACGGCAGCAGGAGACGGGCCGGCAGGCTGACGATGCCCGTCACGGCAATCGCCCAGGCCACCCCTCCCGGGGCGAACCCGCGACCTTCCAGCCCCGCAACCAGGTGGAACTGGAAGCCGCTGAACGCCACCGTCGCCACGAAGAACGCCAGGGTGAACAGCCAGAACGCGCGGTTCGCCTGGCGGACCCCGGCGGCCGCCTCACGCAGGAAGCCTTGGGGCGTCAGGCGCGCTCTCGCCGGCGCCGCCGGCTCGCGGATAACCGCCGGTACCGCCGTCCCCACGGCGAGCAGGATGCCCCCCAGCACCACCATCGCCGCCCGCCACCCGAGGCCGTCGACCAGCCACCGCGTCAGCGGCGTGAAGATCGTGATGCTGAAGCCGCTCAGCAGGGTCAGGACACCGTACGCCCGCGGCCGCTCCTCGGCCGGGAACCAGCGGTTCATCAGCACGTAGACCGGCTCGTAGAAGGTGGCCGCCATCGCGGGACCGAGGACCACCGCGAGGACCGCCACGAACTGCCACGGCTCCCGTGCGGCCGCGAGGAGCGCCAGCCCCCCACAGCCCAGCACGGCGCCGCCGGCCATCAGCCGGCGCGTCCCCAGCAGGTCAGCCACCGTGCCGGCGAAGATGCCGGACACGCCGCTCACGAGCAGCGCCGCCCCGAACCCTGCCGAGACGACCCCGGCGCCGAACTCCCCGCCCGGCCCGCTCTCCGTCACAAACACTGAGAACGCATAGGACAGCGTGCCGTAGCTGGTGTTGATGAACATGGCGGCGGCCGCGACCTGCAGCCACCGGCGGGAGAACACAGCGCGTTGCTGGCGGGCCAGCACGATCGGCATCGCCAGATGCAACCACACCGGGGCCGGTATCGCAATTCTCCGATGTTCGCACGGCGCGTTCGGACGTTCCGCGCCGTCTCCGCTACCATAAGGTGCACATCGCTCGCCGGTGCGCTCCCGCCGGGCCCCGGCAGCTCGTCCACTTTGGCCCCGGAGGGGTAGCGTGAGCTCACCGAACGACCCCGGGCAGGCCCCCGCCGAGCGCCTGCCCCACCGCCTTTACGACGCCGACGGCAACCCGACGAAGGACCGCCCCTGGATCTTCCGCACCTACGCCGGCCACTCCAGCGCCGCCGCCTCCAACGCCCTCTACCGGAAGAACCTCGCCGCCGGGCAGACCGGCCTCTCCGTCGCCTTCGACCTGCCCACCCAGACCGGCTACTCCTCCGACCACCCCCTCGCCCTGCCCGAGGTCGGCAAGGTCGGTGTGCCCATCAACACCATCGACGATATGCACCAGCTCTTCGAGGGCATCCCCCTCGCAGAGATGAACACCTCGATGACCATCAACGCCACCGCCATGTGGCTGCTCGCCCTCTATATCGGCGTCGCCCGCGAACGCGGCGAGGACGTCCGCAAGCTCCAGGGCACCACCCAGAACGACATCATTAAGGAATACCTCGCCCGCGGCACCTACATCTTCCCGCCCGAGGCGAGCCTCCGCCTCATCGCGGAGATGTACGAGTACTGCCTCGATAACCTGCCGAAGTGGAACGCCTCGAATATCTGCAGCTACCACCTGCAGGAAGCCGGCGCCACTCCCGTGCAGGAGCTCGCCTTCGCCCTCGCCAACGCCATCGGCGTCCTCGATACCATCCGCGAGCGCGGCGTCGTCCCTGCCGACCGCTTCCCCGAGGTCGTCGGCCGCATCTCCTTCTTCGTGAACTCCGGCATCCGGTTCATCGAAGAGATGTGCAAGATGCGCGCCTTCGTCGAACTCTGGGACGAAATCACCCGCGACCGCTACGGCGTGACCGACCCGAAGCAGCGGCTCTTCCGCTACGGCGTCCAGGTCAACTCGCTCGGCCTCACGGAGCAGCAGCCCGAGAACAACGCCTGGCGCATCCTCATCGAAGCCCTCGGCGTCACCCTCTCCCGCAAGGCGCGCTGCCGCGCCCTCCAGCTCCCCGCATGGAACGAGGCCCTCTCGCTCCCGCGCCCGTGGGACCAGCAGTGGTCGCTCCGCCTCCAGCAGATCCTCGCCTACGAAACCGACCTCCTCGAATACCCCGACATCTTCGACGGCTCCGTCGTCATCGAATCGAAGGTCGAAGAGCTCAAGCGGCAGGCCCGCGAGGAGATCGCGCGCATCGAAGCCATGGGCGGCATCCGCGCCGCCGTCGAATCCGGCTACCTGAAGTCCCAGCTCGTCCGCTCCATGTCCGAGCGGGTCAGCAAAATCAATTCCGGCGAACTCGTCATTGTCGGCGTCAACCGCTGGACCGACGGCCTCCCCTCGCCGCTCCTCACCGGCGAGGATGGCGGCATCTTCAAGGTCGATGAAGCCGAGACCCGCCGCACCCTCGAAGCGCTCGCCGCCGTCAAAGCGAAGCGCGACCCGGCGCGGGTGCAGGCCGCCCTCGAAGCCCTCGAAGCCGCGGCCCGCAGCGGCGCGAACCTGATGGAGCCCTCGATCGAGTGCGCCCTCGCCCGCGTCACCACCGGCGAATGGGCCGATACCCTCCGCCGCGTCTTCGGCGAGTACCGCCCGCCCACCGGCGTCGAGGGGCAGCGCCTCTACGTCGACAGCGACCGCGTCGCCGAGGTCCGCCGCCGCGCCGAGGAGTTCGTCCGCCGCACCGGCCACCGCCCGCGGATCGTCGTCGGCAAGCCCGGCCTCGATGGCCACTCCAACGGCGCCGAAGTGATCGCCGTCGCGGCCCGCCACTGCGGCTTCGATGTCGTCTACTCCGGCATCCGCCTCACGCCCGAGGAGATCGTCCAGAGCGCCGTCGAAGAGGCCGCCGATGTTATCGGCCTCTCCATCCTCTCCGGCTCCCACCTCGACCTCACCCGGCAGGTGATCGAAGGGCTGCGGGCCGCCGGCGCCGGCGACTCCATCCCCGTCATCGTCGGCGGCATCATCCCGAAGGACGACCACGAAGCCCTCCGCGCCCTCGGTGTCCGCCAGATCTTCACCCCGGCCGACTTCGACCTCGCTGACGTGATGAGCCGCATCATGGACGTCGTCGAAGAACAGGCCGGCGTCCGCGCCCGGTGACCGCTCCCGCGCTCGACGAGCTCGTCGCCGGCGCGATCGCGCTCGAAAAGTGGCCGCTCGCCCGGCTCGTCCGCCTCTTCGAGGACGCCCGCCCCGAGGCCGTCCCCGGGAAGGCGGCCGCCATCGCGGCCCTCGAAGCGCACGGCGCCCTGCCCCGCGCCATGGTCGCAGGCTTCACCGGCACGCCCGGCAGCGGCAAATCCACCCTCGTCGGCGAACTCGCTGCCCGTATGGTCGCCCGCGACCAGGCGGTCTCCGTCGCCGTCCTCGCCATCGACCCCTCCAGCCACCGCTCGGGCGGCTCCATCCTCGGCGACCGCACCCGCGTCCACTTCCCTATCGGCGAGCGGCGGCTCTACTTCCGCTCCCAGCCCTCCGACCGCGAGCTCGGCGGCATGGGCCGGGCAACCTACCCGGTCGTCCGCGTGCTCGAGCGGCTGTTCGACTACGTCTTCGTCGAAACGGTCGGCATCGGCCAGAGCGAAGTCGAAATCGAACGGCTGGCCGACCGCGTCTACCTCGTGCTTCAGCCGCTCGGCGGCGACCACATCCAGTTCATGAAGGCCGGCATCATGGAGGTGCCCCACGCCTTCATCCTCAATAAATGCGACGTCGGTGCCGCCGCCCGCCGGAGCTACCACGCCCTCCGCGCGAGCATCGACTTTGCCCGCCCGGGCGAGGCCTCGCCCCCGCCCATCTACCGCACCAGCGCGCTCTCCGGCGAAGGCCTCGACGATGTCCTCGCCGACCTCGCCGCCCACCGCACCGTGCGCGACCCCGCCGGCCGCCGCGAGCGCGACCGCTACTTCCTCGAGAAATGGGTGCGCGACGAGTACGGCCGCTTCGGGCTGGAGCTGCTCGAACGACAGGGCGGCGCCGAAGGGCTGCTCGCCCGGGCCGCCACCTTCGAAGCGGCGCAGGCCGCCTACCGGCCACCCATCGCCCCGCCCGGCTGAACCCGGCTCCGGCTCACCGCGCGCAGGTCACCACCGCCGTGTGCTCGCTGCCGCGGTCCAGCTCCAGCCGGACAGCTCAGCCCTCGCGCCCGGCCCGGCCCGCGCTGTCCGCGTGCCCGTCGGCCGCATCGAGCGCCAGCGGGAGCTGCGTCGCCGCCTCGCGCCGGCCGCCCTCCGCCAGGATGGCGCGGTAGAGCTGCTCGTGCCGGAGCACGTTCAGCGCCGCGCTGAAGTGCCGCTCCACCCGCCGCCGGCACTCCCGCCGGTCCAACTCCTTCGCCCGCCAGGCCGCCTCTGCGGCCGCATCGATGTCCTCGCAGATGATGCCGGTCACGCCGTCCTGCACCACCTCCGGCACCGACCCGTTCCGGAAGGCGATGACGGGTGTGCCAGTCGCCATCGATTCGATCATCACCAGGCCGAACGGCTCCGGCCACTGGATGGGGAAGAGCGTGGCGAGCGCGTCGCGGTAAGCGCGCAGCTTCTCCCCGGTCGGCGGCTGCTGCTTCACCTCCACGTCCAGCCCGCGCAGCCGCGGCCGCACTTCGGCCTCCCAGTACTCGTGCTCGATCGGCTCGTTGATCTTGACCACCATCAGCAGCGGCAGCCCCGCCCGCCGGGCAATTTCGATCGCCTGCACCGGCCCCTTCTCCGGGTTGATCCGCCCGCAGAAGAGCAGGTACTCCCCCGGCCGGTCGCTGAAGGGGAACGCCGCCGGGTCGATGCCGTTGTGGATGACCGTCGCGTGCACGCCCTCCGGCAGGGTCGAACGCTGGTGGTGGCTGATCGCCACGAGGTGGAGCCGCCGGCCGAGGTCGGCGATCAGCCCGCGGTTCTCCGGCGTCACCGGCCCGTGCAGGGTGTGGACCACCGGCACCGGCACGGCAGCGCCGACGATGGGGCCGAGGAAGGTGTGGTCATGGATGATGTCGAACTCGCGCCAGCGGTCGTAGGCGGCGAGCACATGGCGGGCCTCGACCGCGGCGTTGCCCAGCTGCTTCGAAGGCGGCTCGGGGAAGGTGGTGACCAGCCGCGCCTCGGTCCGCGAGCCGCCCGCGGCGAAGAGGGTCACGTCGTGGCCGCGCCGGGCGAGCCCGTCCGCGAGGTAGCTCACGACCCACTCGATGCCGCCGTAGCCCGTCGGCGGAACGGCGAACCACGGCGGCGCAACGATGGCGATCCGCATCGTCTCCATCTCGCATCCCTCGGGTTCGAACGGTTCTCGGGCGCGGGCCGCCCGGGCCGCGCCTCGCCATCATTCTTCGTTCGCTATCGGCAGGACGTCAATACCGCGTCGGCTGCCCCGGAGCCCGCCCCTACTGCGGCCACCGGTCGGAGAGCACGATCGCGAGGTCGCCCCGCACGCCCTCGACCTCCACCGCCACGCCGGCCGCGCCCCGCCGGAAGGCGAGGTCGACCCCGGCGCCCGCTACCCGGAGGTTCCGCAGCCGCACCCATTCGACCATCCCCGGAAGCTGCGGGCGGGTGATGGCGAGCGTGCGCGGCCCGGCCGGGCGCACCCCCAGCATCGTCGCCAGCACGAACGGCAGGCTCGCCGCCGACCACGCCTGCGGGCGGGAGGCGACCGGGTACGGCGTCGGCACCAGCCGCAGCTCCCGCGGGTCGCCGCAGTACAGCTCGGGGATGCGGTAGGCCGGGAAGGCGAGCGCCGCCTCGATGAACGCCGTCCCCAGCGCCCGGGCGAGGTCGTCAAACCCGTGCCGCCGCAGCCCGGCGAGCAGGATCGCGTTGTCGTGCGGCCAGACCGAGCCCGTGTGGTAGCCGAGCGGGTTGTAGCCCGCCACCGACGACGCGAGCGTCCGCACCCCCCACCCGCTGAACAGGTCCGATTGGAAGGCCCGGTCGGCGAAGGCGGCCGCCCGCGCGGGCAGCGGGTCGCCCAGCCAGAGCAGGTGGCCCGGGTTCGAAGCCGGCGTCGGCACCGGCGTCCGCGCCCGCTCGAGGCAGAGCACGTAGCCCAGCGCGTCGTCGCCGAACCGCTCCTCGATGAGCGCCGCCAGCCGGTCGGCCGCCGCCTCCGCGCCGTCGGCAGGCTCGCCGCAGAGCGCCGCCATCCGCGTGAATGCCCGCAGCCCGGCCAGCGTGTACGCCTGCACCTCGACGAGCGCTATCGGCGGCTCCGCGAGGCGTCCGTCGGGCCACCGGATGGCGTCGTGCGAGTCCTTCCACCCCTGGTTCTCCAGCCCCGCCGGCGACTCCCGCGCGTAGGCCACCACGCCGCCGTGGCGCTCCAGCTCGGCGAGGCACCAGCGGGCCGCCGCCCGCAGGTTCGGCCAGAGCCGCTCGATCGCCGCCCGGTCGCCGGTCCATGCCAGGTACTCCTCGGCAGCGACCAGGAAGAGCGGGGTCGCATCGATGCTGCCGTAGTACTGCCCGAACGGCACCTCGCCGATGCGCGCCAGCTCGCCCCAGCGCAGCTCGTGGGGAATCTTGCCGGGGGCCGCATCGGAGGCCGCGTCGTGCTCCTCCGCCTGGTAGCGGGCCAGGACCTCCAGCGCCCCGCGCAGCAGCCGGGGCGCCCACGGCGCGAGGAACATCCCCGTGATGAGGCTGTCGCGCCCGAACAGCGTATCGAACCACGGAACCCCGGCCGCAATGAACTCCGTCCCGTCGACCGCCGTGCGCAGCGCGCGCACGTCGAGCAGCGCGCGCTCCACCGCGTCGTTCAGCGGCTCGTAGTCGCACTGGAAGCGGGTCGCCTCATCGAGAAAGGCCCGCTCCTCGCGCTGCACCCGCGCAATCACCTGCGGCACCGGCTGGCGCTCACCCGGCTCGCCCGTACTCACCCGGATGTCGAGCACCACCGTCTCCCGCGGCTCCAGCACGAGCCGGTAGAGCGCGCCCCCGGCCCCGATCGACGACGGCGGCGGGTCGAACCGCACCGACGTGGTGCGCACGGCGCCGTCCGCGCCGGCGTACCGGAAGCGAATCCCGGCCCGCCCGGCCTGCGCATCCACCGGCGGCCGGGCGCTCCGCCGCTCGAAGCCGCGGACCTCGAAGATGTCGTGGAAATCAGCATCGACCTCGAGCCGCACCTCGATCGCCTGCGCATCCCGGTGGTAGTTCGAAATCGTCAGGCTTTCGACGAGCCCCCGGCCGAGCACCCGCCGCCGGCGGATGACGAGCGCCCGCGCCGGCACCACCCGCCCGGCGGGGTCCGCCATCGCCGGGTTGGTGTAGACGGCCGAGAAGATCGCGCCCGACTGGCTCGCATCGAGCAGGATCGGCGCGACGCCGCCCAGCGTCAGCCGGAAACGCGAGAGGTGGCGCGTGTCGCACCGGTACAGCCCCGTCGCCTCGTGCGCCGCAGCGTCGATATCGCCGCCGGGCAGGGCCACGAGCGAAACGCCGTCGTTCCGGAGGATCACGCAGTCGGTAATCGAACCTGTCGGCTGCGGTTCTTCGCCGACCGGCAGCCAGCCCGCCGCGGGGATCGGTCGCGCCTTCGACATGCCTGTTCCGCGGGAAATTCTCCCCCGCCGCCCGCGCCCGGTGAAGAGTGCGAAATGCGGCGTCAAGTTCCGGATTTCCGAAGGCAGTCCGATGGTTCGTCATTTGCTGTGCTCTAGACCGTAATCAGGCGTCTGCCGAGGCTTGGAGTACGACGCTGTCGCACGAGCGGCAGCCGGCCGAATCCGCGACAGCGGAGCGGGGGACCCACTTCCCCGGGGTGAATCCTCGCCGCAGAGGACGGGCCCTTCCGCCCGAACCCGTCAGCTCACCCCGCAGGCCTCGGAAGCGACTCCCTGGAGCCGTCGATGTGACCCTGCGCGCCGCGCTGCCCTTCGAACGCCCGTCCCTCCCGGCCCGCCCCTCCCTCGCCGAACTCCGCGCGAATGCAGTGGCCGGCATGGTGGCCGGGATTATCGCCCTGCCGCTCTCGATCGCCCTCGCCGTAGCGGTCGGCGTCCCGCCGATCGCGGGCCTGTACACCGCCGTTTTCGCCGGCGCCGCAGCCGCCATCTTCGGCGGCTCCCGCTACAACATCACCGGGCCCACGGCAGCGCTTGTACCGCTGCTCAGCCATGTCGTCCTCGTCCATGGCCCGGGCGCCCTGCCGATGGTCGCCCTCCTGGCCGGCATCATCCTCGTCGCCATGGGCGTATTCCGTTTCGGTCGGCTGGTCCGCTACATGCCCGGGACGGTCATCGTCGGGTTCACGGCCGGCATCGCTCTCTCCATCGCGTTCGGCCAGCTCAATGCCTTCCTCGGCGTGACCGGCACGAATCCCTCGCTCGAGCACTTCCACGAACGCACGCTCGATACCTTCGGCCACCTCTCGACGGTCGGCCTCACCACCCCGGCCGTGGGCCTCGCCTCGCTGGCCATCCTCATCGCCTGGCCCCGGTTCGAACGCCGCATCCCCCCGGCGCTGGTCGCCGTCGTCGCGGTCACTGCCGTCACCTGGGCGCTCGGGATCGATACCGCGACCGTGGCCAGCAAGTACGGCGACCTCCCGCGCGAATTCCCCCGCCCCTCGTTCGGCTTCTTCGACGCCGCGCTCATCCCCGACCTCATCCAGCCCGCTATCGCGGTCGCCATCCTCGGCGGCGTCGAATCGCTCCTCTCGGCCGTGGTCGCCGATGGCATGGCCGGTCAGCGCATCCGCCACGACCCCGACCGCGAGCTGCGCGGGCAGGGCATCGCCAACATCGTCGTCCCCTTCTTCGGCGGCATCCCCGCAACCGCGGCCATCGCCCGGACCGCCGCGAGCATCCGCGCCGGCGCCACCTCCCGCCTTGCCGGGGTCTTCCACTCGGTCACCGTCCTCACCCTGACGCTCGCGCTCGGGCCGCTCGCCGGGCACATCCCGATGGCCACCCTCGCGGCCGTCCTCCTCATCACCGCCTGGAAGATTGCCGAAGTCCCCGAGGTCACCCGTCTCATCCGCCGGGCCCCGCGCGAAGATGTGCTCGTCCTCGTGGCCACCATCCTCATCACGCTCTTCTTGGACCTTACCTACGCCATCGGCTTCGGCGTCCTCGCGTCGACCATCCTCCTCGTGCGCCGGCTGGTGAACGTGCCCGCGGCCGCCGCCATGCTCCCCGACGCAAGCGGGCGGATTGCCCAGGTCTCCGACGAGCTCTCCGAGCTGATCAAGTCTCGGCCCGATATCGACTTCTTCACCGCCCAGGGCCTCCTGTCGTTCCACAGCGCGGCGTCGTTCGAATACCAGCTCCAGGGCGACGCCCACCGCCCGCTCATCCTCCGGATGAAGGACGTCCACCACATCGATACCACCGGCCTCCTCACCCTCGAGGGCATCATCGAGCACCGGAAGCAGCACGGCGGCCGCATCATCCTCACGGCCATCCAGCCCGAGGTGCGCCCCGTGCTCGAGCGGTTCGGCATCATCGACCTCCTCGGGCCCGAGAACGTCTTCGAGCATACGAAGTGCGCCATCGCCAGCATCGACCACCCCGACCAGCCCCACCCCGAGCACGAGCAGGGCGCACACCGGCTCGCCCGCGCCGGGTGACACCTCCCCCTCGGAGCTCCGCACCCGCCCCCGCACGCTGACCCCGAACTTCACACGGAGGTCAGCACCCCCTTGGCACTCACCCTCATCGAAGCCGCGAAGCTCAGCAACGATACCCTCCTCGCCGGCGTCATCGAGACAATCGCGCAGGAAAGCCCCGTCCTCCAGCGCCTCCCCTTCATCGAAATCGTCGGCAACGGCCTCACCTACAACCGCGAGAATGTCCCCCCGTCCGCTGCCTTCTACGACGTCGGCGACGACTGGGACGAGAGCACCCCGACCTTCACCCAGGCCACCGCCACCCTCAAAATCCTGGGCGGCGACGCCGACATCGATAACTTCCTCAGGGCCACCCGCTCCAACCTCCAGGACCTCGAAGCCGCCATCGTCCAGCTCAAGGCGAAGGCCGTCCAGGCGCTCTTCGACGACACCTTCATCAACGGCAACGCCGCCGCCAACCCGCGCAGCTTCGACGGCATCGACCGCCTCTGCGACCCGGCCCAGGTCGTCTCCATGGGCCCGAACGGCGGCACCCTCACCCTCGCCAAGCTCGATGAGCTGATCGACCGCGTCCGCGGCGGCAAGCCCGACCTCCTCCTCATGAGCCGCCGCTCCCGCCGCACGCTCAACGAGATCGCCCGCGCCTCCGGCGGCTTCCTCGAAGCCGACCGCGACGAGTTCGGCCGCATGGTCCAGTACTACGACGGCATCCCCATCGGTCTCAACGACTACATCGCCGATGACCAGGCCGTCGGCACGAGCACCGACTGCAGCACCATCTACGCCATGCAGTTCGGCGAGGGCGGCCTCGCCGGACTCACCGCCCCCGGCGGCCTCACTGTCGAGCGCGTCGGCAGCCTCGAAACGAAGGACGCCAGCCGCATCCGCGTGAAGTGGTACGCCGGCCTCGCCCTCTTCAACTCCGTCAAACTCGCCAAGCTCGTCGGCGTCCGCCCGTAACGGTCCATGCCCCGGCTGCGGCGGCGGGGTGAGCGGACCCGCCCCCGCCTACGCCGCCGCCAGCCGGTGGCGGCCCGCCTCCTTCGCCCGGTAGAGCGCCCGGTCCGCCGCCTCGTAGGTCACCGCGAGCGCATCGAGCGGCCGATCCTCCGGGGCCGGCTGCCACGGCGCAAAGCCGCCGCTGATCGTCACCGTCAGCGCCTGGCCGCCCCCGACCGCCACCTGCTCCCGGGCGACTTCGCCCACGCACCGCAGCGCAATCTCCTTCGCCTCCGCGGCCGGCACCGTGAAGAACACCGCAAACTCCTCCCCGCCGATCCGCCCCACCATCCCGGCCTCCCCGACCGTCCCCTCCAGCCGCTGCGCCACCTCCCGCAGCACCACATCGCCCGCCGGGTGCCCGTACGTGTCGTTGATCGTCTTGAAGTAGTCGATGTCGAAGATCGCGATCGCCGTCGGCGTGTGGGTCGCCGCCTGGTGGAACCACGCCCGCCGGTTCAGCGCCCCGGTCAGCGCATCGTGGTTCGCAAGGTACTCCGCCTCGATCCGCAGCCGGTCCAGCTCTGCGGCCTGCTCCTCCAACGCCACCGCGTTCGCCCGCAGCACCTCCATCGTTTCCTCCATCTCCTCCTCCGCCCGGACGATGTCGGTGATATCCCGCGCCACGATGTAGCTCTCGTCATCGGTCACCGCCGAGGCGTTGAACGACACCCACCGCCAGCTCCCATCGGCGTGGCGGAAGCGCCCCCGCAGGTCGTGGGCGTCCCGCCCTTCGAGCACCGCCCGTGCCCGTGCAATCTGCTCCCCCCGGTCGTCCGGGTGGACGAAGTGCCACAGGCTCTGCCCGATCAGCTCCTCCGGCTTCCATCCCAGCGTCCGCTCCCATGCGGGGCTCACCCGCTTGAACCGCCCGCGCCCCGTCACGATTGCCAGCATATCGATCGAATAGGCGAACACCCGGTCGCGGTCCCGCTCGGCCTCCCGCTCGGCCGTCACGTCCCGCCCGATGAAGACGAACCCGCCCGGCGCCTCGCCCGCCCCCGGCAGCGCCGAAATCGTCACCCAGATGGTCAGCTGCTCCCCATCCGGCCGCCGGTAGAGCCACTCCCGCTGGATGCTCACCCCGGGCCGCAGCTCCGCGATCAACGCCGCCAGCCCCCGGCCGATGCCCATCGCCGCCAGGTGCTCCACCGAAGGCAGCGCCCGCAGCTCCTCCGCGCTCAGCCCGAGGAGCGCCTCTGCTGCCGGGTTCGCCCGTGTGATCCGCCCCTGACCGTCCGTCGCAAGGATCGCCAGCCCCGCCCCGTCGAGAATCGCCCGCTGCAGCGCCAGCGCCTCCCCAAGCTCCGCCGTCCGCCGCGCCGCCAGCGCCTCCGCCCGCCGCCGCCAGGTGACCAGCAGCCACGCAGTCGCCGCCAGCAGCACGGTCAGCAGCGTCCCGGCCGCGCTCACCGTATCGGCCAGGGCCGCGTTGCTTGCCGGGAAGGCCGCTCCCGGCCGCACCTCCAGCCGCACCACCCTGCCCCCGAGCACCGCCCGCCGCACGACCGTCTCATCACCGGCCCGGCCGCCGGTCGCGAACAGCGCCGGCCCGCCCGCGGCCCCGTCGTCGTACACCGTGATCTCCACCCCCGGCGCCATCATTCCCAGCGCCGTGCGGTAGAACTCGTCCCGCACGAATACTGCAAACACCCAGCCCGTCACCGCCCGCTCGCGCGCATCCGCCTCCAGCGGCGCGGGCCGCTCCCCGTACACCGGCACGAAGAGGATGAACCCCGCCGTCCCGTCCCGCACCAGCGGCACCGTCCCCGTCATCTGCATCGACCCGGACCGCGCCGCCGCCAGCGCCGCCGCCCGCTGCTCCGGCGCGCTATCGAACCGCACCCCCAGCGAACCCCGGTTCTCTTCCAGCGGCTCCACGTACTGCACCACCCACGCCGGCCCGGCCGCCGGCCCGCTCCCCGGCACCGGCCGCACCTCAACCGGCGTGCCCCCCGGCCCCAGCCGCGACGCAAACGCCGGCAGCTCCTCCTCCGGCACCACCGCCGCGTACCCCACCGACCGGAACCCGGGGTACCGCTGCGCCACCCGCATCCCCTCCACGAACCCCCGCCACTCGTCCGCCGTCACCTCCTCCGAGGCGCCGAAGAGCGCCGCCCCGCCGAGCAGCACGTCTTCGTACGCCTCCAGCCGCCCCTCCAGCCGCTGCACCGCCTGGGCGGCCTCCGCGTCGAGGTGCTCCCGGTCGCGCGCGGCGCCCTCCGCCCGGAGCTGCCCGGCCAGCACGGCCGTGGCGGCCACCCCCGCGACGGCCACCGCCAGCGGCAGCACCGGTCCCCGGCCCAGCGCCCGCAGCAGCCAGCCGAATCGGCCCCTTCGCACGCAGTCTCCCCTCCGGCGGAGTCGGCTCCGTCCTCTTTCCATACGTTTCGGCAGGAAATCGCCCCCGCTGGAGTGCCTCCCTGCCCTTGGCGCTCCGCCCCCGCCCCGGCCACCTTCGCCCCATGGCCGCCCCGCTCCTCCGTCCCTACCAGCGCCGCGTCTTCCTCCCCCTCTGCCGCGGCCTGCTCACCGTCCGCCACGAGCAGTTCACCCTTCTCATGCCCCGCCAGTCCGGCAAGAACCAGCTCGCCGCCACCATCGTCACCGCCCTCCTCCTCGCCCACGCCCGCCGCGGCGGCAGCATCGTCATCTGCGCCCCCACCTTCCGCCCCCAGGCCGCCATCAGCCTCGAACGCACCCGCGCCATCCTCGAACCCGCCGCCCGCCGCGCCCGCCTCCAGCCCCAAATCGACGAGCACCGCATCCGCTGCGGCAACGCCGAAGCCGTCTTCCTCTCCGCCTCCGGCCATGCCCAGGTCGCCGGCCACACCGCCAGCATCGCCCTCCTCGCCGACGAAGCCCAGGACATCGACCCCGACTGGTTCGACCGCCAGTTCCGCCCCATGGCCGCCTCCACCGGCGCCCCCGCCCTCCTCTTCGGCACCCCCTGGGATGGCGACTCCCTCCTCGAACGCGCCATCGCCCGCAACGCCGGCCGCACCGCCGCCGGCCTCCCTCTCCACTACACCGTCTCCTGGCAGGAGGTCGCCCGCGACGTGCCCATCTACGGCCAGTATGTCGAACGCGAACGCCAGCGCCTCGGCGCCCAGAACCCCCTCTACCTCAGCCAGTACGAACTGATCGCCTCCCGCACCAGCGCCCGCCTCCTCTCCGCCGAGTCCCTTGCCCGCATCGAAGGCGGCCACGCCCTGCTCGAAGGCCCCCGCGCCGGCGAACGGTACGTCGCCGGGCTCGACCCCGCCGGGACCGGCCCCGATGCCACCGTCCTCGCCATCGGCCGCATCCAGCCCGGGCGCCGCCTCGAAATCGTCGCCTTCGAAACCTGGCAGGGCGCCGACCTCGCCGGCTTCGCCCCCCGCATCGCCAGCATCGCCGCCCGCTGGGGGCTCGAACGGCTCGCCATCGATGCCACCGGCCTCGGCCAGCCGCTCGCCGCCGCGCTCGAACCCCACCTCGGCCGCGCCCTCCTCCCCGTCGCCTTCAGCCAGCAGACGAAGAGCGCCCTCGGCTGGGAGCTCATCGCCGCCTGCGAAACCGGCCGCCTCGCCCTGCCCGCGCCCGCCGGCGGCGAACCCGACCTCCGCCAGTGCTGGGACGAACTCCGCGCCTGCCGCCGCAGCCTCCGCATCGGCGGCATCCTCCACTGGGAAGCCCCCGCCGGCCAGCATGACGACTTCGTCGCCGCCCTCGCCCTCGCCCTCCACGCCGCCGGCGCCCTCCCCCAGGAGCGCACCGCCCGCGGCAGAAGGAGTTAGAAGGGAGGAGGGAGCCCCGTCCCCTCGCCAGCCGCCCCGCCCAGGGAAGAGGGAGCCCCGCCCCCTCGCCAGCCGCCCCGCCGAGGGAGGAGGGATCCCCGGCCATCCCTGCCGCCCCGCCGAGGGAGAAGGGAAGAGATGCTCACCCTGCTCCCTTCTCCCTCCTCCCTGGGGCGGAAGGGCGAGCGGCGGAGGGGCTCCCTCCTCCCTCCTCCCTCCTCCCCGGGGCGGCCGGGCGGGGCTCCCTTCTCTAACAAAATTCCTACTGACACGCATCAGGGTTTTCCCGTATCCTCACCGTGGTGTTCACTATTCCTTCCCCTACCGTGGGGAAGCGTGACACCCGCGGGGCAGCCGCGTTGCCGCCCGGCGGTCGCTTTGAGACAAGGCCGTTTCCACCGGGTAGGCGAAAGCGGCGCCAGCAGCAAGGGAAACGGGAGGCGACCACAGAGCACACGGACGCAGACCACGGGGGTCCGAAAGCGCCGGGGAGGAATCAGCGCTCGACCTTCATCAGCCTGCCGGCACGGGACAGCCGGCCCTTGCGAGGACGGAGGTATCTATGACACTCGCACTCTACGGAAAGAGCCGACGGCGCCAGGGCGCGCTCCTTACCGCTGCGCTCCTCGCCGTCATCATCGCAACCATCGGCGCCCTCAGCGCCATCACCAGCGCCTTCGCGCATTCGGCCACGGTTACCGGTACCGCAGTGTGCACTTCAGGCGGCTGGAAGGTCGATTGGAAAATTACCGGCGATACGCCCTCCAAAAACATGCATATAACGTCGTTCACCGTTACGGGTGGAAGCACGACGACCAGTCCAACCCCAAATCCGGTGCCACAAGGCACGAACCCTCAAACGGCGACAGCCCAGACCACCGGGATTGCGTTGAGTGTGTCGTCGGTAACCGCCACGGCACAGGTGTACTGGATCAAGAACGACGGGAGCGACCGCTACCCGGCTAGTGGCACGAAGACATACACCAAAACGGTTCAGAAACCGTCGAACTGCGCCACCATCATCATCAAGAAGGTCGTCGCCGGGCAGGGCGCCGACCCCAACGCCACCTTCACGGCTTCGGTGGACAACGAGGACGAGCCGGAGGGCGACGCCTCGAACCTCAGTTTCAGCCAGAACTCCCCGTACACCCACGTCTTCGGCGGCCACGGGTCCGATGACGACTTCATCGTCACGGAGACTGGCGTCGCCAGCGGCTACGAGGTCGTCGGGAGCTGGGAAGGCGAAGGCAACGCAACGTGCCCCCAGGTGGGCAGCAACGATTGGGACACGAGCACGGGCGGCGACAACCGGAAAAATCAGCAAAAGCAAAAGATCGAAGGCCTTGGCTCCGCGACGAAGACGGTCTGCTTCCTGAACGTCAAGGTCACCGCGAAAACGTGCAAAGACCTCGGCCTGCAGCTCATCGACAAGTTCAACCTCAACGGGAATTCCTACAACTGGGAAACGGACAGCGGCGGCCAGCAGGTGACCATCGGCGCCGGTTCCAACGCCACCGGCGGCAACTGGACCTCGACCGTCTCGATCGGTGCGGTGATCGTCAAGGGGGGCAGCGGTCCAGTCGCGTACAAGGTCTTCCCCTTCCCGCCCCCGTACCCTGCGGACACCTACGCGGGCAGCTTCGATAACAGCGGCCTGATCAACTGGGGCGGCAACACCCCGGCCGTGTCGCATGTCGAGTTCTGCCAAGGCACCACCACGCCGAAGGGCACCCTCATCGTCGGCAAGGTGAAGGACCCGTCCGCCGGTGTACCGAACGCCGATGGCTCCCAGTTCTCCGGCACCGCCACCAACCAGGGGAACGCCGCTGTCATCAACTGGGGTCCTATCACGTTCAGCAGCTTCGCCACCCTCAGCAACACCCCGGCCGGCACCTACACCCTCGCCGAGACCAGCACCCAGAACGGCTGGACTCCGTACGGCTGGGCGTCCGGCTCGCTCAACCAGCAGGGCCAGCCCGTCTGCCCGTCTGAAAAGAGCAGCTACACCGCAGGCAGCACGAAGTCGAACGTGCAGGTCAACAGCAACGCGACGACGGTCGTCTGTGTGATGAACACCAAGACGGCGCAAACCCCGTCGATCTCCAAGGCGAAGGCGTCCGATGGCTACTCAGGCGGCTACGCCTACTGGGAGATCGCCGTCGTTAACCCGGAGAACATCGCCCAGAACGTCCGGATTGATGACGCGAACGTCACCTTCGTCTCCGTCACCAACGGCAGCTGCAGTGACAGCGATTTCAGCGACGGCAGCATCACCTGCTCGGTCAACGCCAACAGCACGATGACCGTTAAGGTGAAGCGCGCCATCACCACGACCTGCCACGAGCAGACGGTCAACAACACGGCGACCGTGTACCTGCTGCCCGCGGTCGGCGGCAACCCGGTGAAGATCGGCGACGCCGGCGGCACCGACGCCACCGCCTACACCATCCCCGGCGACGAATCGAAGTGCGGACTGCCCACCATCACCAAGACGGCGAACACCTCGCAAACGAGCGACCCGAACGCCATCTCGTGGACCGTCACCGTCACGAACCCCAACGGCACCAATGGCATCCAGCGCACCGTCTGGATCAAGGACCCGAACGTCACCGTCGTCGGCAACCCGACCTTTACCGGTGGCGCCCTGTGCCCCATACCGACCAACAGCTCCTTCGAGACTGAGCTCAACGGCAGCGGCGTCCCGTGCACCATGCCGGCCGGTTCGAGCATCACCTTCACGGTCAAGCCCGAGGACCAGCCGACCCGCACGTGCGAGCCGCAGAGCTTCACCAACACGGCATACCTCTACATCGGCTCCCAGACGTCGCAGCCGGTCACGGCTCAGGGCGACACCATCACCCTCTCGGGCGACCCCAGCCTCTGCACCCGCAACGTCACCATCTGCAAGGTCCTCGAGAACAACAACGACGGGATCGTCCGCTCCGGCACCATCTCCTTCGACGTCCGACCGCAGAGCAGCTCGCCAATCGCGGTACACATCAGCAACGTCACGGAAGGCCAGCAGACGGCGCCGTGCACCACGGTCCAGGTCCCGGCCAACAAGTCCTTCGACGTCGTCGAGTGGGCGAGCCGCCCGACCGGCTGGAACGGCGACGAGTCTGGCTACCCGCAGTACCAGATCGGCGGCGGCACGAAGGTGTCGAACAACACCACCACGACGATCGCAGCCGGCAATGACCCCGTCACCATCACCTTCTACAACAAGGAGAAGCTGCCCGAGATCAAGGTCCGCTTCCAGAAGGTCATCTGCCCGAACTTCTCCGATGTGGCCATCAACCCCGGCGGCGGTGCCTACGACATCGGCAAGCCCGTCTTCCCCGGCGGCGGCCTCCAGGGCCAGCTGAATCAGACCGCGGCGCCCCCCGACGGTAACGACATCGTCACTCCGTCGAACGACGGCCGCAGCAGCAACTGCCACCTCTGGGGCGGCCCGGGCGGCCCGGGCGAATCCGGCGACTGGAACTTCTACCTGAAGTCCAAGGACGGCAGCTCGACGCTCGCCACCATCGGCCACCCGGCGGGGCAGCAGTACGGCGAGCCTACGCTCACGGCCGAGCAGCTCCAGCTCGCCCTCCAGGCGAGCACCCTCCGCGTGGAAGAGGAGCTCCGCCCCGGCTACGCCTTCGCCGGCCTCAAGTGCTGGAAGGACCACCTGAACCAGGACAACTGGGAGTGGATCGACTTCTCGAATGGCCTCCCCGGCCCCAACGACACCGTCTGGTGCATCGCCTACAACGTCCCGTTCAAGACGATCACCATCCACAAGACGTTCTTCGGCGACTCCTCCATCACCAGCGAGGACTATCCGACCTTCACCCTGAGCCCGGCCCCGTGGACCGGTTGGGAGTTCAACCAGTACTGCACCGTGATAACGGCAGGCACGCCGTATGGCGGCGGGGTTGGTGTGGCGTGGTCGTGCACCGTGCCCGCCAGCTGGGCCGGTTCGGTCACCGAGACGCCCGCCGCCGGCTGGGAGATCTGCCCCGCAACGTTCCAGGTCGGGAACGGTGGTATCCCGGTCACCTACGACTACTCCTTCCTGAACTGCAAGAAGAGCAGCATCGTCGTCAAGAAGGTCGTGACCAACGTCGAGAACGACACCACCCAGTTCACCGTCACCCTCAGCGACGGTAGCCAGTCGTCGCAGACCGGCCAAATCGCCGAGTGGAACGGCTCCGGCCCGGTGAACGCCACCTTCGGCAACCTCTCGCCGAACACCACCTACACCATCACCGAGGGGCCGCAGAACGGCTACCAGGTCCTCGGCTGGGCACTCGCCAACGAGAACGGCACCTGCCCGGCTCAGCCGGCGAACACCGGTGCCGTCGCCCAAGTGGCGCCAAAACCCGGCGCATCGGCGGTGGTCTGCTTCTATAACGAGCGCTTCGGCAACGTGGTCGTCGACAAGGCCGTCTCCACCAACACCGCCACGCCGGGCGTCCCCTTCACCTGGACGATCACGGTGAGCGTCGCCGACGGCCCGACCTCCTCGGCCCTCACCCTCACCGATACCCTGCCGCCGGGCTTCACCTACGGCAGCCCGTCGGCCACGTCGCCGCTGAGCTGCACGCTCACCGCGGGCCAGCTCTCCTGCACCCTGCCGCAGAACACGCCCATCGGCACCTACACGGTGACCATCCAGGCCACCGCGCCGACCGGCACGTTCACAATCTGCGGCGGGCACACCAACACGGTCAGCTTCTCCGGCGCCGGCATCGAAGGCACTGACTCCGCCACCGTGACGGTGGGCTGCGTCGCCAGCGACGGCACCATCCTCGTCCGCAAGGTGGTCCTCGGCCAGCCCGGCGATACCACCCAGTTCACCGCCGGGCTCACCGGCCCAGGCATCGAGGGCACCGCCACGCAGCCGTTCAGCCAGCAGCTGGTCGGCATCTTCCCCGGCCTCGCGGCAGGCACCTTCACCGTCAGCGAGCAGCCGCAGGGCGGCTACCAGTACGCAGGCTGGGCCTACGGCACCATCGTGGGCAACCAGGTGCAGTGCCCGGCGCAGCCGACCAGCAGCGCCGCCAGCACGGACGTCACGCTGACGAACACCTCCCCGCTGGCCGCCGTCTGCTTCTACAACGAAGCACGGGTCACGATCCGCGTGGAGAAGGTGCTCAACGTCATCGGCTTCACCAACCCCGGCCCAGGCTGGCAGTTCACCCTCACCGGTTGCGGCATCACCCCGCAAACGAAGACGACCGATGCGAACGGCGTGGCGGAATTCACCGACCTGCCGCCGGCGATCGGCTGCCAGTACACGGTGACCGAGACGGTGCAGGCCGGGTGGACGCCGCAGTTCGTCTCCCAGACGGCTGCACCGACGCAGGGCGGCCAGGGCGTCACGCTCAAGTTCCTCAACATCCGGGTGTACGACCCGCCGTGCGTGGACCCGAGCGACCAGCGCTGCCAGCCGCCGGTGACGACGACGCCGCCGACCACGCCGCCCACGACGCCGCCCACCACCACGACCCCGCCGACGACGCCGCCGACGACGGTGACGCCGCCGACGAACACGCCGACGCCGACGCCGACGAACACGCCGGTGACGCAGGTCGCGGGTGAGAAGACGCCCGGGCCCGGCGCCTCGCCGACGCCGCTGGCGCCGTCGACGGGCTACGGCTTCGGCGGCGCCCAGGGCGGCATGAGCCTGCTGCTCGTGCTCGCCGGCCTCATCAGCCTCAGCCTCGGCCTCGGGTTCATCGCCCTCGGCCGGCGCACCAACCGGTAACGTCCCGGCCGGCAGCCGCCGGCCCCGGTGACCCACCCCGAGGCCCCGGGAACCCCTCCCGGGGCCTCGCCGCGTCCCAGGGATGAGGGAGGAGGGAGCCCCGCCCATCCCTTCCGCCCCGCCGAGGGAGGAGGGAGCCCCTCTCCTCCCGTCCTCCCCGCCGAGGGAGAAGGGAACCCCGCCCATCCCTTCCGCCCCGCCGAGGGAGGAGGGAAGAGATGCTCACGCTTCTCCCTCCTCCCTTCTCCCTCCCTGCTGGGGCGGGGCCGCGCGGACGCGGGGTTCCCTTCTCCCTCCTCCCTGGGGCGGCGGCCTGGGCGGACGCGGGGTTCCCTTCTCCCTCCTCCCTGGGGCGGCGGCCTGGGCGGACGCGGGGCTCCCTCCTCCCTCCTCCCTGGGGCAGGGCCGGGGCGGAGGCGGGGCCTCCCTCCTCCCTCTAAACTACGTCCATGAGCACCATCCGCATCGGCCTCATCGGCGCGGGCGCCAACACCGCCGCCCAGCACATCCCCGGCTTCCGCCGCATCCCCGGCGTCGAAATCGTCGGCGTCGTCAACCGCACCCCCGAGAGCTCCCGCCGCGTCGCCGACCAGTTCGGCATCCCGCGCGTCTTCGAAAGCCCCGAAGCCCTCTGCGCCGACCCCGAAATCGACGCTGTCTGCATCGGCACCTGGCCGTACAAACACCGCGACTACACCATCATGGCCCTCGAAGCCGGCAAGCACGTCCTCTGCGAAGCCCGCATGGCGATGGACCTGCCCGAGGCGCTCGAGATGCTCGCCGCCGCCCGGCGCCACCCGGAACTCGTCGCCCAGCTCGTGCCCGCCCCGTTCGATTTCCGCCTCGGGCCGACGATCACCCGGCTCATCGCCGAAGGCGCCCTCGGCGAAGTCCGCGAAGTCACCGTCCGCGTCCTCAACGGGCAGGGGCTCGACCCCCACGCCCCGCTTCACTGGCGGCAGCGGCGCGACTACTCCGGGCGAAACGTGCAGATGTTTGGCATTTACGTCGAAATCATCGAGCGGTGGCTCGGCCGCCACGCCGGCAGCGTCACCGCCGACGGCGCCATCCTCATCCCCGAGCGGCGCGACCCCGAGACCGGGCAGATGGCGCCTGTCACCGTGCCCGATACGTACGTTGTCTGCGGCGAGCTCGCCCGCGGCGCGCGCATCACCTACCACCTGAGCACGATGGCCGCCGGCGCCGAAGCGAACGGCATCGCCATCCACGGCACGAAGGCGGTGCTCCGCTGGCACCCCGGCGACACTGCGGAGATCGTCCCCTTCGGCCAGCAGCACGGCCACGCCATCGAACCCGACCCCGGCACCGACCGCGGCTGGCGGGTCGAAGAGGACTTCATCGCCTCCATCCGCGAGGGCGCACCCGTCCGGCTTACCAACTTCGAAGACGGCGTCGCGTACATGCGCGTCGTCGATGCCGCCCACCGCAGCTGGGAAGAAGGCCGCCGCCTGCCCCTCGGCGAGTAAGGGAGGAGGGAGGCCCCGCCCCTGCCCCGTCCCCGCCCCGAGGGAGGAGGGAGCCCCGCCCCTGCCCCGTTCCCCTGCCGAGGGAGGAGGGAGCCCGGCCCGTCCCCGTTCCCCCGCCGAGGGAGGAGGGAGCCCGGCCACCCCCTCGTCTCCTCCCCAGGGGAGGAGGGAGGAGTATGGAAGGTTTGAGGTTGGACCCCGGAAGCGGTCTTCACCTCTCATCCCTCCTCCCTCCTCCCTCGGTGGGGTGGATGGGCAGGGTTGGGCTCCCTTCTCCCTCCTCCCTGGGGAGGCGGAGCGGCCGGGCGGGGCTCCCCGCTCCCTGCTCCCTGCTCCCCGCTCCCCGCTACTCCCAGTACCTCCTCCCGAACAGCTCCTCCGCCAGCCCCGCCTCCTCTGCATCGCGCGGGGGCAGGCCGTGCATCGCCAGCCCCAGCACCTCCGCCTCCCGCAGCGTCCGGTCCCGGTCGAGCGGCGCCTGCCCGGCGGCGAACACCACCCGCAGCGCCGCGATGATCGCCTGCGCCCGCGGCGGGTCGCACTCCTCCCGCCAGAGCGCATCGATCACGTTCCATGCCGCCGCCAGCGGGTCGCGCTCCGAAACCGGCCGCCGGCGGCGGGCGCCCGGCTCCCCCTTCGTGCGCCGTTCGATCGCCATGGCCCCAGCCTCGCGCCCGCCCCGGCCCATCCCCCACCCCCGGCTGGCACCCGCGGCACCTGCTGACGACTTCGCGCCCCGGCGCCAGCCGGCACTTGGCACGAATAGAACATACGTTCTACGCTCAGCGGCACCAGATCCACCAGAGAGGGGCCTGAGATGTCTGAGCCGCTTCCCCGGCCCGCCCGCTGCGACGCCCTGCCCGAGCACACCGACTACCGCGATACGGGCTGCGACCTCGCGCCCTCCTGCCTCGCCTGCCCGCTGCCGCAGTGCCGCTACGACCTGCCCGGCGGCCTCGCCGCCATGCTCCGCTCCCGGCGCGATGCCGCCATCGCCGATGCCGTCCGCCGCCGCCACCTGCCCATCGACGATGTCGCCGAAATGTTCGGCCTCTCCCGCCGCAGCGTCTTCCGCGCGCTCCGCCGCGTCGAACGGCCGGGCCGGCAGCAGTAAGCCGCCGGCACGGCGGAGGTGGTTTCGGGGGCAGCGCCCGCGCGGGCGGGACATCCGTTGCAGGCGCCGCCAGGGAGGAACCCTCCGATATGACATTCGGCGGGGTTCTCCCCTTACAACGCAGGAACCCTGCAAAAATTATTGTCAAAATTTCGCGGCAACGGTCCGCGCCCGCCCTCCCGGCGCCCGGTTCCGCCGCTCCGCCCGAGACGGTACGCTGGGCCCATGGAGCAGGTCATCGGTCACGCCGACCTCCGCCGCGAACTCGCCGCCCTGGCCGCCAGCCCCGAGCCGCCCCACGCGCTCCTCTTCGCCGGCCCCGAAAGCACCGGCCGGACGGTCCTCGCGCGCTACCTCGCGATGCTCCTCAACTGCGAGGTGCTCCATGCGCCGCCGGCAGCCGGGGCCTCCCTCTTCGGCGATGCCCTCCCGCCCGCTGCAGGCGCCGTCGGCGAACCGTGCGGCGCCTGCCGGGCCTGCCGCCTCATTCTCGAAGGGGCCCACCCCGACGTCATCACGGTCGCCCCCGGCGATACCCTCTGCCGCCCGCGCGAGGGCGAATCCCATCCCGCCCACCCCGACTCCGCCGATATCCGCATCTGCCAGGTCCGCGGCATCACCGAACTCGTCGCCCGCTACCCGTTCGAGGCCCGCACCCGCGTTATCATCATCGACCCGGCCGACCGCCTCGCCCTCTACGCCGCGCCTGCCCTCCTGAAGACGCTCGAAGAGCCGCCCGGCCACACCGTCTTCGTTCTCATCACCGCGGCGCCCGACCGCCTCCTCGAAACGATCGTCTCCCGCTGCCGCCGGATCGACGTCCGGCCTGTCGCCCGCGCCGAGATCGAAGCCGGGCTCCTCGCCCGGGGCGTCGAACCGCGCATCGCCGCCGAGGCCGCAGCCGCAGCCCGCGGGCGCCCCGGCCGCGCCCTCGACTTCGTCGCCGACCCCGACCTCATGGGCGCCCGCAGCCGCATTCTCGGGCGGTGCGCCCAGGTTGCAGCCGGGGGCATCCCCGCCCGCTTCGACTACGCTCGCTCCCTCGCCGAGCGCTGGCGCGGCGACCAGGCCGCCGTCCGCTTCGAGCTCGAGTGCTGGGAGGCCTTCTGGGAGGAGCGGCTTCGCCGCGCCGCAGCCGCGGGCGCCCGCCAGGAGCTCGCCGGCCTGCTCGAAGCGCTCCGCGCCATCGCCGCCGTCCGCGAGCACCTCCTCGCCAATGTCCAGGCCCGCGCTGCGTTCGACCTCATGCTCCTCCGCTTCCCCCGCGTTACACTGGAACCCAGCACCGAGGAAGAACTCCCGGCCCATGCCTGAACGACCCCCGCGCGTCGCCGGCGTGCGCTTTCGAAACGCCGGCAAGATTTTCTATTTCCACGCCGCCGGGCTTCGCCTCGAACCGGGCGAATACGTCGTCGTCGAAACCGTCCGCGGGCCCGAAATCGCCCGCGTCGTCATCGCGCCCGACCAGGTCGTCGTCGATGAGCTCCCCCGCGAAGAGCTCAAGCCGATCCTCCGCCTGGCCACCGAAGCCGATATCCGCCGGGCCGATGAACTTCACCGGAGGGCACAGGAACTCCTCCCCGAGGCGCGCCGCCTCGGCGAGGAGACCGGGTTTCCCGCACGGATCGACGCCGCCTCCTTCACCCTCGACGGAAAACGGCTGACCTTCTCCTTCACCAGCGAAGAGCGCCTCGATTACCGCGAGTTCGTCCGCCGCGCCAGCCAGCAGTTCAACGCCCGCGTCGAAATGCACCAGATGGGCGCCCGCGACCGCGCACGCCTCGCCGGCGGCTACGGCATCTGCGGCCGCGAACTCTGCTGCGCCAGCTGGCTCGAAACCTTCCCCTCCATCTCCATCCGCATGGCCAAAGACCAGGAGCTGCCGCTCAATCCCCAGAAGATCAGCGGCCTTTGCGGGCGCCTCCTCTGCTGCCTCAGCTACGAAGACGAAGGCTACCGCGAAATGCGGAAGTCGCTCCCGAAGGTCGGCCAGCGCTGCAGCACCCCCACCGGCGAGGGCAAAGTCGTCGCCATCAACATCCTCAAGCGGCAGGTCACCCTCCTCGTCGACGGCCAGCGCATCGAAGTCGGCGACCGCGACCTCGGCACCGTCGTCCGCTGGGACCCCTCCAGCAAGAGCGCGCCGCCCCCGCCGAGCATCGCCCGCGAAGAGGCGATCGCGCTCGGCCTCATCGAACCGGATGCCGACGACCTGGGCGATGCCCTCGAGGAGCCCGAACCAGTCTTCGAGCCCGGGCCCGGCCGCGGGCGGCTCCCCGGCGGCGGACCCCGCCGGGTCGTCCCGGCCCGCCCCGCGAAGCCCGAGCCTGCCCCCGCGCCTCAGCCGCTGCAGCCGCCGCCGCCTGCCCCCCGGCCCCGGCGCCCGCGCGGCGCAGCCCCGGCACCGCCCGGCGGTCCTGTCCAGGATCAACCCCCGCCGCCGCCGCCCGCCACCGGGCGCGTCTTCCGCCGGGCGGGCGCCCGGCAGGAGCCCCCGCCGGACCAGCCTCCGCCCGCCCCCGGTGCCGGCACGGAGCCCGGCCAGGCCGGCACCGGACGCCGGCGCCGGCGCCGCCGCGGACGGGGCGGCGGCCAGCAGCCGCCTTCCGGCGGCGACTGACCGCCTGCGCGCCCACGCCTACTCGAGCGCCGCGAGCGCCGCCGCGATCTTCTCCCGCGCCTGCTTCGCCACCTCCGCCACCTCGGGGTCCTGGACGATGCTCATCGCCGCCACCGGGTCCATCGCCTCGACCACAATGCCGCGGCCCGTATCCCGCACCACCACGTTGCACGGCAGCAGCATCCCGACCTCCGGGTTCGCGCTCAGCGCCCGGTGGGCCAGCGGCGGATTGCACGCCCCGAGGATGAGGTAGGGCGGCATCTCCGCGCCGAGCTTCGCCTTCAGCGTCGCCTGCACATCGATCTCGGTCAGCACCCCGAACCCCTGCGCCTTCAGCGCCTCGCGGACCGCCTCCACCGCCTGGTGGAACGGCAGGCCTGTCTCCCGGCGCAGGCCAAACGTCAGCTGTTCGATCGTTGCGGTCATGGCAATCACCTCCTCCTCCCACCGTAGCAGAAACCGGCCCCTCCCCGGGGGAGGAGTGAGCGCCGCCCCGCCGTTCCTCCCCGCCCCAGGGAGGAGGGAGCCCCGCCCATCCCTTCCCGCCCCGCCGAGGGAGGAGGGATGGAATTCGAGATAAAGACCGCCTCCCGGCTTCGCCCTCCAGACTTCCTTCTCCTCCCTCCTCCCTTCTCCCTCCTCCCTTGGGGCGGTGCCCGGGGCCGGGCGGGGCTCCCTGCTCCCTGCTCCCTGCTCCCGTATCATTCGCATACCTTTCGACACTGGAGTTTCAACGCACGTGGAGACCTCACCCCGCAGCGCCGGCTTCTCCCCGGCCCGCCTCGACCGCATCACCGCCCACATCGAACGCCACTACATCGAACCCGGCAAAATCGCCGGCTGCCAGGTCCTCGTTGCCCGCCACGGAATCCCCGCCTACTTCCGCTCCTTCGGCTTCATGGACCTCGAACGCCAGCGCCCCATGCGCGACGACACCATCTTCCGCATCTACTCCATGACCAAGCCGATCACCTCCGTCGCCCTCATGCAGCTCTTCGAAGAAGCGCGCTTTATGCTGAACGACCCCGTCGCCCGTTACCTCCCCTCGTGGGAGCACCAGCGCGTCTGGGTCAGCGGCGACGGCGACGAGATGGAAACGAAAGCGCCGAACCGTCCCGTCTCGTTCAGGCACGTGCTCAGCCACACCGCCGGCCTCACCTACGGCGCAACCAACCACCCCGTCGATAAGGCCTACCGCCGCCTCGGCATCCAGCGCGGACCCGGCGAAACCCTCGATACCTTCGTCGAAAAGCTCGGCCGCGCGCCACTCCGCTACGAACCCGGCGAACGGTGGATGTACTCCTTCGCGACCGACGTCTGCGGCGCCCTCGTCGAACGGATCTCCGGCCAGCGGCTCGATGCATACTTCCGCGAGCGCATCTTCGAGCCGCTCGGCATGACCGACACCGCCTTCTTCGTCCCGCCCGAAAAGCAGGAGCGGTTCGCCGCCAACTACCAGCGCCAGCCCGATAAGACGCTCAGGCTCATCGACGACCCCGAGACCAGCAGCTACCTCCGCGAGCCGTCGTTCCTCTCGGGCGGGGGCGGGCTGGTCGGCACCACCCACGACTACTGGAGCTTCTGCGAAATGCTCCGTCGCGGGGGCGAACTCGATGGCGCCCGCATCATCAGCAGCCGCACGCTCGAACTGATGACCCGCAACTACCTGCCGGGCGGCCAGGACCTCACCAGCCTCGCCATCGGCGCCTTCTCGGAAACCGCAAACGAAGGCGTCGGGTTCGGCCTCGGCTTCGCCGTCACCCTCGATGCCGCCCGCGCCGGCACCCTCGGCGAGGGCGACTACTACTGGGGCGGCGCCGCCTCCACCATCTTCTGGGTCGACCCCCGCGAAGACCTCGTCTGCATCTTCATGACCCAGCTCATGCCGTCAGGCACCTTCAACTTCCGCGGCCAGCTCAAGAACCTCATCTACTCCGCCATCGACTGAGCCCCGGAGGGCCTGCCCCGGCCCCCAAGCCTCCCGGCCCGGGGGAGGAGGGAGGCCCCGCTTCTCCCTTCCACCCCACCGAGGGGGGAGGGAGCCCCGCCCTGCCCCTCCTCCCCGCCGAGGGAGAAGAGAAGCGATGCTCATTCTCCTCCCTCCTCCCTCCTCCCTTCTCCCTGGGGGCGCAGTGGGGCTTGGGTGGGGGCGGGGACGCCATACGTGAGTAAAGCCAAAGCAAATGACGTATTGACAATTCGACCGGCATGCACTAGATTCCCCGGTGACGCCCGGCGGGCAGCCGCCCTGCAGTTCATCACCGCATTCGATGGCTGCTGCGGCACGAACACCTGGTAACGGAGGGAACGCAGTGCGCCGCATCATCTTCGCGCTTGGCATCTTCTCGGCTGCAGCCGTCGCCGGTACATGGCTGCTCTTCACGGGCGGGTCCCCGGCAGCCGACGCCAGCCCCGGCTCGCTCGACCGGGATGGCCGGGTCGTTGTCTGGCCCGGCCAGGCCGACCTCGCCCGCAGCGAGGGCGACCTCCTCGCCGCAGACCTCCTGTCCGATGGCCGCCTGTCGTTCGAGGAGTACGACCGCGTGACCCGCGAATTCGTCGCCTGCGTCGAGGCCCGGGGCGGCCAGCTGGCGCGGCCCCTGGTCCCCGGCCCCCTCCAGGTGTACGCCATCGAATTCACCTTCCCGCCCCGCGCCGAGGGCGATGCCGGCGCCGTCGCTGCCGCGAGCCAGGCGACGGTCGACGCCTGCGCCTCGCCGACCTACGCCCGCATCAGCGCCATCTGGTCGCAGGCGCACCAGCCGTCGCCGGCGCAGCTGCGTGACGCTCACGTTCAGCTCGTCGGCTGCCTGCGCGCCGAGGGCCTCGAGATTCCCGAAGCCGCCGCAGCCGGCGGCAGCCTCCTCCCCTTCGTTCGGGATAATATGGAGGCCTTCGTCCGCTGCTCCGGGCCCGTGAGCGACGCACTCGGCATGTCCCCCGGCTACTTCGCCGGCACCTGACCCCAGCCCCCGCCGGCCTCCCCGCCCGAGGGAGGAGGGAGCCCGGCCCCGGCTGCGACCCGTCCCCGAGGGAGGAGGGAGCCCGGCCCCGGCTGCTGCCCGTCCCCGAGGGAGGAGGGAGCCCGGCCCCGGCTGCGACCCGTCCCCGAGGGAGGAGGGAGCCCGGCCCCGGCTGCTGCCCGTCCCCGAGGGAGGAGGGAGCCCGGCCCCTCCCGTCTTCCCCACCGAGCGATGAGGGAGCCCCGCCCCGCCCGCCTCCCGGCCCCCAGCGCGGAGGTTGGAGCTTGAAGGTCGAAGCTTGACCGAATAGGAGCACCGGCCACCCCAGCTCCCAGCTCCCAGCTCCCAGCTCCCGGCTCCCTCGGTGGGACAGCGGATGGGCACGCGGGGTTCCCTCCTCCCTCCTCCCTTCTCCCTCGGCGGGGTTGGGCGGCCGGGTGGTGCTCCCTCCTCCCTCGGCGGGGCAGCTGGGCCGGGCGGGGCTCCCTTCTCCCTCCTCCCTTCTCCCTCGGGGCGGGGACAAGGCGGACGTGGGGCCTCCCTCCTCCCTGGGGCGGAAGGGTGAGCGGCGGAGGGGTTCCCTCCTCCCTCCTCCCTTCTCCCTCGGGGCGGGGCCAGGGCGGACCTGGGGCCTCCCTCCTCCCCGCTACCGCGTAATCGCGTCCACCTCCGCCAGCTCGTCCGCCGTCAGCCGCCACGCGGCCGCCGCCACGTTCTGGTCCACCTGCTCCGGCCGCGTCGCACCCGCAATGACGCTCCCCACGTGCGGCTGGCTCGCCAGCCACCCGATGGCGAGGTCCACCATCCCCTTCCCCCGCGCCTGCGCGAACGTCTCCAGCTTCTCGAGGATGGCGAAATTCCGGTCCGTCAGCACCCGCGCCGCCATCGGCCCCGCGTTCGCCAGCCGCGTGCCCGCCGGCAGCTCCTCCCCCTTCCGGTACTTCCCGGTCAGGAAGCCGCTCGCCAGCGGGAAGTACGGCAGGATGCTCAGCCCGTACGCGTTGCACGCCGGCACCAGCTCCGCCTCGATCCGCCGGTCGAGCAGGTTGTACTCGTTCTGCGCCGAAATGAACGGCGTCACATTCAGCCGCTGCGCCACGAAGTGCGCCTCCGTCGCCTGCCAGGCCGCAAAGTTCGAATGCCCGATGTACCGCACCTTCCCCTGCCGCACCAGGTCGTCCAGCGCCCGGAGCGTCTCCTCGATCGGCGTGTGCGGGTCCGGCCGGTGCACCTGGTACAGGTCGATGTAGTCCGTATCCAGCCGCCGCAGCGAGTCCTCCACCGCCTGCATGATGTACTTCCGCGAGGCGCCCATCCGGTGCGGCCCTTCGCCCATCTTCATCCCGAACTTCGTCGCGATGACCACCTTCTCCCGGTGGCCCTTCAGGATCTTCCCGAGGAACTCCTCCGAGCGGCCGCCCCCGCCGTACACATCCGCCGTGTCGAACAGCGTAATCCCGAGGTCGAGCGCGCGGTGCACCACCGCCTTCGATTGCTCGAAATCGCAGCGGATGCCGAAGTTGTTGCAGCCGAGCCCCACGAGCGAAACCTCGAGGCCCGACCGGCCGAGATGCCGAAACTCCATGCTGGTTGCTCCTGCGAAAGTGCTGGTGGCGCGAAGTATACGCCCGCCCTTCGCCCCTGCCGCCGCCATGCGCCGGCCGGGGTGGTTCCTGCTACGCTAACCAAATGCTCGAACTCCCGGCTCCGCCGGCCCCCGCCGGCGGCCCCTTCGCCTCCCTCCGCTACCAGCAATTCCGCTGGCTCTTCGCCTCCAACATCGCCTTCTTCTTCGCGATGAACGGCCAGTTCGTCGTGCGCTCCGTCCTCGCCTACCGGCTCACCGGCAGCGAACTCGCCCTCGGCCTCATCAACCTCGTCGTCGCCATCCCCATGCTCGTCGTCTCGCCCTTCGGCGGCGTCGTCGCCGACCGCGTCGAAAAGCGCCGGCTGATCATGACCGGCCAGGCCGTCCTCGTCGCCTCCGAGCTCGCCGTCTTCGTCCTCCTCGTCCTCGGCCTGCTCGAATTCTGGCACCTGCTCGCCGCGGTCTTCGTCATGGGCTGCACCTTCCCGTTCATCATGCCCGCGCGCCAGGCGATCGTCGCCAGCATCGTCGGCCGGCAGGGGATGGCGAACGCCATGGCCCTCCAGATGGGCGGCATGAATGCTGCCCGCGTGGTCGGGCCGGTGCTCGCCGGGTTCATCATCGCTGTGGCCGGCGTCCGCTGGGTCTACGCCGTCGCCGTCACCCTCTACGCCCTGGCCTTCTTCTCCATGGCCCACGTCCACCGCGCGCCCCCGGCCGAAGGCGCCCGCGGCCGGCCCGTCTGGTCCGAGCTGCTCGGCGGGCTCCGCTACGCCGCCGGCGACCCGCCCGTGCGGGCCCTCCTCGTCCTCTCCATCATCCCGATCCTGCTGGCCATGCCGTTCCAGGCGCTCCTCGTCGTCTTCGCCGATGACGTCTGGCACGTCGG
The DNA here is from genome assembly GCF_008838325.1 of Tepidiforma bonchosmolovskayae. GTDB lineage: Bacteria > Chloroflexota > Dehalococcoidia > Tepidiformales > Tepidiformaceae > Tepidiforma > Tepidiforma bonchosmolovskayae. The sequence continues at coordinate 1,421,702 of NZ_CP042829.1, forward strand.
CGCCGGCGGCCTCGGCGTCCTCCAGGCCGCGGCCGGGCTCGGCGGCATCGCCGGGTCCTTCTGGGTCGCCTTCACCAGCGCGTCCCCCCGCAAGCTGCGCCTGATGATGAGCACCCTCCTGGCCTTCGCCGGGAGCGTCCTCCTTTTCTCCATCAGCCCCTGGTTCCTGCTCGCGCTCCCGCTCGTCTTCGCCGCCGATGTCTTCGCCAGCGCCTTCACCACCACGGTGAACATGCTCATCCAGGTGCTGATCCCCGATGAGGTCCGCGGCCGGGTGATGAGCCTGATGATGATGACCTTCGGCCTCACTCCGCTCGGCACCGTCCCCGTCAGCGCCCTCGCCGAAGCGCTCGGTGCGCCCGCGGCCGTCGCCGTCGCCTCGGTCGTGACCATCGCGCTCTCGCTGGCGGTGCTGGCCGCGAGCCGCTCGCTGCGCGGCATCGACGCCACCGTCGCCCGCGCCCTCGAAGCGGAGGCGGCCGCCCAGCCCGGGTTCCGCCCCGGCATGCCGCCCGGCGCCCCCGCCTGGGCCGGCCGCGCGCCCGCCGACGCCGGTTAGTCGGCCGCCGGCGGCTGCTCGAACCGCTCGTAGATCAGGTCCGCTTCCTTCGAAAGCAGGTCGCGCAGGCTCTGCAGCATCCGCTCGGCATCGTGCCGGATGGTGTGCAGGCCCTGGAGGTCGCCCTCTTCCACCCGGCGGACCTCAACCTGCAGGTCGGCGGCTTCCGCTTCGAGCCGGCGGAGCTGGGCCGCCAGCTGCCGCAGCCGCGGCTCGGTCCACGGCGCATCGCGCAGGATCTCGGCGTACAGCCCGTCGGCCCGCTCCACCTCAAGCCGGTGCTCGCGCAGGGCATCGACCACCTTCGCCAGCTCCTGCCCCACCCGCTCGGCCCACGCGCGTTCGCGCGCCGGCTGGGGCCGCCGCAGCGCCGCGAGGAGCGCATCCTGCGCGACGAGCAGGCCGTTCTGCGTCCGCTCTGCCCCGGCCAGGGCCGATTGCTGGAGGTCGGTCAGTGCTGGTGTTCCGCTGCTGGTCATGGCATCACCTCCCGCTCATGCAGAATGCGGCCGGGCGTACCCTGCCCGTGCCGCAATCTATTGTAAAGAACCGATGGCCCCCGGTCAGGGCTGGATGGCGATCGCCGCCGCCCAGAACACGGCGTACACCAGCGCGGACCGCGCGGTTTGCTTCAGGAGCGGGTTGAGTTCGCGCCCGCTCGTTCCCCCAAGCACCTGCCGGAGGAGCGGCCGTCTGTCCGCTATCCCCACGGCGGCGACGACGAGCCCCAACGGCGCGTCACCGGTCACCGTCGCCCCGGCTGGCACCGCCAGCGTCACTCCGAACAGTGCTGCAAACCACCAGCGCGTCCCCCGGTCGCCGAGCACCACCCCGAGCGTTACCTTGCCCGTCCGCCGGTCGGTGGGAATGTCGCGCAGGTTGTTCACCACGAGGATCATCGTGACGGTCGCCCCGACCGGCACCGCCGCCCAGAAGCTGAACCAGGTGAGCTCCCCCGCCTGCACGTAGTACGTCCCCATCACCGCCACGAGCCCGAAGAAGACGAACGTGAACAGGTCGCCGAGCGCGTGGTACCCCACCGGCCACGGCCCGCCGGTGTAGATGACCGCCGCGACGATGCTCGCAAGGCCGACCGCCACGATGGGCCAGCCGCCAACCCACGCGAGGTACACCCCCGCCAGCAGCGCCAGCCCGAAGGCGGCAGCCATGCCGGCCTTCAGCTCCCGCGGCGTCAGCAGGCCGAGCTGGCTCGCGCGCGGCGGCCCCAGCCGGTCCGGCGTATCGGCCCCCCGCTCGTGGTCGAAGACGTCGTTGGCGAAATTCGCCCCAACCTGGAGGCAGAGCGCCCCGAACAGCGCCGCCAGCGCCGGCACCAGCGCAAACGCATCGTCCCGGATCGCCGCCGCCGTGCCCACCGCAACCGGCGCAGCTGCGGCCGTCAGCGTCGGCAGACGCGCCGCCATCCGCCACGCCTGCAGCCGGCCCGGGCGCGCACCCGCAGCCGCAGCCGTCATTGCCGCTCCGCCGTGATCGACTGGATGGCGCCGAACATCGGCCGCTGCTTCCGGATGCGATGGAAGCCAGCCTCGCGCAGCATGCGGACCATCTCCGCCTCCTCCGGCAGGTAGGCCGCCGATTCGGGCAGGTAGTGGTAGGCGGACCGGTCGGCGAGCAGCCCGCCCACCCGCGGCACCACCTTCTGGAAATAGAACCGGTGCCCGGCCGCAACCAGCGGATTCCGCGGCCGGTCCACCTCGAGCAGGCCGAGCCGCCCGCCCGGCTGCAGCACCCGCGCCAGCTCGGCGAGCACCGGCGGAATCGCCACGAAGTTCCGGAGCGCAAAGCCCGAAACCGCCACCGTGAACACCCCGTCGCGGAATGGCAGCCGGAGCGCATCGCCCTGGACCCAGGCCGAGGTTTCGCCCGAGCGCGCCGCCGCCTGTTCGAGCATCCCACGGCTGAAATCGAGCCCGACGGCCAGCGCCCCGCGCGCCCGGCAGAGCTCGACGAAGTCGCCCGTGCCGCAGGCCAGGTCGAGCACCACATCCGCCGGGCTTACCCCGAGCCGCTCGACCAGCGCCATCCGCCAGCGCTGGTCCGCCCCGAAGGTCATCAGCCGGTTCACCCGGTCGTACGAGGGCGAGATGCGGTCGAACATCGCGCGGACCGCGCGGGCCTTCTCCTCGGGCGGGGGCAGATGCGCCATCGGCCGTATTGTCGCAAGGCCGCCCCTACCGCGCAGTCAGCCGGGGCGCCTTCCCCCTCCCCGTCAGCCCCGCCCCAGGGAGGAGGGAGGAGGGAGCCCCCGGCTGCCCCGGAGCCGCCGCCAGGGAGAAGCTGGAAGCTGGGAGGCGGTTTGCAGGGCCGCCCGCATCTGTCGAGCTGGCGCCTCCCAGCTTCAAGGTCCAACCTCCTCCCTCGGCGGGGAGGAAGGGAGGCGCGGGGCTCCCTCCCCGCTCCCCGCTCCCCGCTCCCCGCTCCCTGCTCCCTGCTCCCCGCTCCCCGCCCCCATCGACACTCCCCCCCTCCGGCCCCACAATCACCCCATGACCGCGCCGCGGCCCCGCGTCGATGTCGTCATCCCTTGCTACAACGAGGTCAAAGTCCTCGAGCAGAGCACCCTCGCGACCCTCGCGCTCTTCGACAGGAACCCCCAGTACGACTGGCGCCTCGTCATCGCCGATAACGGCTCCACCGATGGCACCTCCGAGCTCGCCCGCCGGCTCGCCGCCGAGCACCCCCGCGTCCACGCCCTCGTCCTCGAGGTCAAAGGCCGCGGCCTCGCCCTGCGGGAGGCCTGGCTCCAGAGCGACGCCGACATCGTCAGCTACATGGATGTCGACCTCTCCACCGACCTCGCCCACCTGCCGGAGCTCATCGCCCTCGTCGCCGAGCGCGGCTGCGATGTGGCCATCGGCTCCCGGCTGGCCCGGGGCGCGAAAGTCAAACGCCAGCTCAAGCGCGAAATCACCAGCCGCGGCTACGTCGCCCTCATCCGGCTCACCTTCCCGCGCCTCCGCATCACCGATGCTCAGTGCGGCTTCAAGGCCCTCAACCGCCGGGCCGTCCAGCTCATCGTCCCCCAGATCGAAAACCGCATGTGGTTCTTCGATACCGAGCTGCTCATTCTCGCCCACCAGGCCGGCCTGAAAATCTGCGAGCTCCCCGTCCGCTGGGTCGAAGACCCGGACACCAAGGTCAAAATCGTGAGCACCGCCATCGAAGACATCCGCGGGCTGCTCCGCATGCGCTTCCGCCGACGGCGGCCCGGGGCGCCGGCCGCATGAGCGTTCTGCTCCCGCGTACAGCCAAACGTGAAGGTTCGCCGCGCGTGTGGGCTCGCGGTTTGATCCGCTCCCTGCCCGATGGTATAACTCAGCCTTGCTACAGGATTCACAAAGTTCCCGCCGCGGGGCTCTTTGCGCCCCGAAGCCGGGGAGGGGGAGGCCGGCCGCATGGAATGGGCTAATCTACCGCACGACTTCGCAGAACCCCTCGAGCTCGTCATCGTCGCGATCTCCATCACCGCCATGCTCGGGATCCTCGTGCTCTTCGGGCAGTGGTGGCAGAAATAAGGCAGGAAGACCGCATGGCCGTCGAAGCACCACCCAAGCCAACCCTCGCCGATAAGATCTACGACAGGCTCTTCCACAACTACGTCTGGAAGTCCATCTTCCGCACCGGCTACCCGAACACGCCGCGCAACCAGATGCTCATCGTTGCGACGAACGTGTTCCTCCACCTCCACCCGACCCGCATCCACCGCACCCACGTCAAAATCACCCACACCTACTGCCTCGGTGGCCTCTCCTTCTTTATGTTCCTCGGGCTCACGGTCACCGGCATCCTGCTGATGTTCTACTACGTGCCCTCCGTCGAACGGGCCTACCTCGATATCCAGAACATCACCACCACCGTCCAGTTCGGCCAGCTGATGCGCAACATGCACCGCTGGATGGCCCACGCCATGGTCATCCTCGTCTTCCTCCACATGATGCGCGTCTTCTACACCGGCGCCTATAAACCGCCGCGCGAATTCAACTGGGTCGTCGGCGTCATCCTCCTGGTCCTCACCTTCCTCCTCAGCTTCACCGGCTACCTCCTCCCGTGGGACCAGCTCGCCTTCTGGGCCATCACCGTCGGCTCCGAAATCGCCGGCTCCGCCCCCGTCCTCGGCCCGAAGACCCGCTTCTGGATGCTCGGCGGCTTCGAAGTCGGCCCTAACGCCCTCATCCGCTTCTACACGCTCCACGTCATCGGCCTGCCGCTGCTCGCCGCCATCTTCATGGCCGTCCACTTCTGGCGCATCCGCCGCGACGGCGGTCTCGCCCGGCCGCTCTAGGCCCGGGCTTCACACCAGGTTGAGAGAGGGGAACGCATGGCAACCGCAGTCGTAGCCCGCCCCGTCGCGCGCCCGCAGCCCCGCGCGCGTGACGAAGAGGTCCTCGTCTGGCCCGACCTTATCTTCATCGAATTCATCTCGGCGCTCGTCTTCACGGTCGGTCTCCTCATCCTGTCGACCTTCATGAACGCGCCGCTCCTCGACCAGGCGAACCCCGACGTCACCCCCAACCCCTCCAAGGCGCCGTGGTACCTCCTCAACCTGCAGGAGCTCCTCCTCCACATGAACGCGGCCATGGCCGGCATCATCGTGCCGACCGTCTGGCTCATCCTCCTCGCCGCGTTCCCCTACTTCGACCGCGATAACGAAGGCCAGGGCGCCTGGTTCGCCACCGAAAACGCCTGGCGCATCACCATCATCTCCGGCATCGTCGCCTTCGTCGGCACCTGGCTCCTCATCCTCTGGGACACCGGCAAGATCGCCTACTTCCTCCATTCGTGGTTCGGGCTCTCCGGCGGCGATACCCTCCGCTTCCTCGAGAACGTCCGCTCCATGCAGTCGCAGCTCCCGTGGCCCGAATGGTCGCGCAGCATCACCTACCTCCCCTTCGAGCTGCGCATCCTCGATGGCACCGGCCGCGGCGGCCCGACCACCTTCCAGCATCTCGACTTCCCCGGCTGGCTCGTCGAACAGGCGATTCCGATCACCGCCCTCGTTGGCCTTCCCAGCCTGCTCATCTACTCCCTCTGGCGCTCCGGGCTTGTCGTCAGCCGCCGCGATGCGCTTCTTGCGCTCTTCACCGGCTTCGTCGTCGTCTTCGGCGTTCTCACCCTGGTGGGCACGGCGTTCCGCGGCCAGGGCCAGGAGCTCGTCATGCCCTGGCAGCTCAAGGTGAGCGAAGGCATCCCGGGGCAGGAGGCACACTGACATGGCACAGGCTCAATCCGCTCCCCGTGCGACCGGGCGCATCGAGCGCGCCCGCCAGATCGAAGCCCGCAAACTCGCGCGCCGCTCCTTCCTCCGGGTCAGCGCCTTCTCCGGCCTCGCCCTCTTCACCGGGGGGCTGCTCGCCTCCTTCCTTGGGTTCTTCAACCTCCGGAAGCCGACCGGCTTCGGCGGTACCGTCACCGTCACCGCCGACCGCATCCCCCGCCCCGGCGCCGACCCGGTCCGCATCCCCGAGGGCAAGTTCTGGCTCGTCAACTTGAACGGCCCGGAGGGCGACGTCCTCCAGGTCGGCGGCACCGGCGGCATCCTCGCGCTCTACTGGAAGTGCCCCCACCTCGGCTGCACCGTCCCGTGGAACCCCGCGTTCAACGGCGCCACCGTCAACTTCCCCGGCATCATCGGCTGGTTCCGCTGCCCCTGCCATGGCTCGACCTACTCCAAGGCCGGGGTCCGCGTCTTCGGCCCCGCGCCGCGTCCGATGGACACCATGGCCATCAAGGTGAATGGTGACGGCTCGGTGAGCGTCAACACCGGCCAGATCACCGCGGGCGCGATCGATAACCCCCTCCGCGCTATCCCCTACTCCTGACCCCGAGGAGGTTCGATTGAACACCCAGAAGCAGATCATCCTGATCGTCGCCCTCCTCTTCATGACCGTGGGCGGCTGCGCGGCCTACGCCGCCATCGACCTCCCCGTGCGCGCCGATTCCCAGTCGCAGTGGACGCTCGACCAGTCCCGCGAGCGCGGCGCCCTCCTCTACGCCAACAACTGCCGCACGTGCCACGGCAACCGCGGGGAAGGCGGCGTCGGCCTGCCCCTCGATACGCCCGAGCTCAAGAACCAGGACCCCCTCGTCCTCGCCGCCAACAAGGCGATGATCCGCCGCACCCTCTACTGCGGCCGTGCCGGCACCCGGATGCCTGCCTGGCTCAACACCAACGGCGGCTCCCTCAATGCCATCCAGATCGAGCACCTCATTAACCTCATCACTGCGCCCGAAGACACCGAAGTCGACGGCGTCCCGACCTCGAAGTGGTGGCTCGAAGCTGAGCATTTTGCCCACAACCTGAACACTGAACTCTCGGCCCTCGTGGGCGGCGATACGCTCTCCACCATCGCGAAGGCCCACGGCATCGGCTACCGCGAAATCTTCGCAGCCAACGGCAACCGGAACGTCGACGAAATCCTTCCGAAGAACACCCGCGTCCAAATCCCCGGTTTCAAGGCCCGCCCGGATGGCTACATCTACACCGTCTACAAAGACAACGAAACGCTCCGCAAAATCGCCGACAGCCAGCTCGTCGGCCCGGTCATCATCGCCGACCTCAACGGGCTGAAGTACACCTTCGAAGAGAAGCGCGGCGTCGCTACCCTGCAGCTTCTCACCGAGGATGGCAAGCCCCGCGCCGGCCTCTTCCCCGGCGAGACGCTCAAGCTCCCCGAAGGCGCCACCTATATCGTGGCCGCCGGTGATACGCCTGCATCCATCGCCCAGCAGCACGGCATCGCCGTCGCCGACCTCCGCCGCCTCAACCCGACGATCTTCCAGGGCGTCAACGATACCGATCCCCTGGAGCACCGCCGGCAGCTCAACCTGCCCAGCCTCGTCTACGTGGCGCGCGAAGGGGACACCCTCCAGTCCATCGCGGAAGCGCACGGCATCAAGGACGTCGTCGGCCTCGCCCAGCTGAACAACCTCGACGCCGGCGCCCCGGTCGTCAACCCGGGCCAGGAGATTCGCCTCCCGAGCGGTACCCGGTACATCGTCGGCCTCGCCGATACCTGGGAATCCGTGGCCCGCAGCCACAAGACCACCGCCGCCGAACTCGCCCGCGCCAACGGCGGAGACCCGGCCACCCCGCTCAGCCAGGATGTCGTCCTCCAGCTGCCGAAGATCGACCGCTACACGGTCCGGGGCCAGACCCTCGAGGAGGTGGCGAAGGGCTTCGCCAACGTCACCGCCGCCACCCTCGCCGAAGCGAACGGCATCCAGCCGAACTCCATCCTTGCCATCGGCACGACCCTGAAACTCCCGGATTCCGCCTGGGGCACCGCGCCGCCCGATGCCATCAACCCCGGCACCGCCTGCGTCCAGTACGCCGTCCCCAACGCCGTCTTCCAGACGCTCCCCGGCCTCGGCACGCCCGTCAGCGTGAAGAAGCCGGAGAACTTCAGCACCGACGTCCGCTTTGAGGCCCACGCCAACGACTGGACCATCGTCGCCGACGGCCAGGCCCAGCAGCCCAACCTCGGCGGCGTGAAGGTGAAGCCCGGCACCACCATCACCTTCACCTCCATCGTCGGCCTGCACAACATCGTCTTCAACGGCGAAGTCCAGGGCGCCGATCTCAAGCAGGGCGACACCCGCCAGATCACCATGAACACCCCCGGCGAGTACAAGGTCACCTGCGACTACCACCCGCCCATGCTCGGCTACATCTGGGTGGAGCAGTAGCACCTCCCGTCCGGCTGAATGCGAAAGGGGCCTCCCCGAGGCCCCTTTCCGTTTGACCGCCGCATCCCCGCTCCGTACGATCCGGGCGAACTATCGCGCCCGCGCGCAGATCTCCAAATCAGGAACAGGGGTAGAAGGGATGGCAGCAGCCCAGACAGGCAAGCGCTACGTCGTGCCCGGCGGCGTCGCAGAATTCATCGTCACCAAAGGCGGCAACGGCGAACTCCGCTGCGGCGACGTGCCCATGCAGATCCGCGGCCAGGAAGATCCGAACGTCACCGTCGATACCACCGGCATGGAAGTCGTCCAGCTCGGCAAGCGGTACCGCGACGAACAGACCGGCATCGAGGTCCTCGTGGTCAAGCCCGGTCCGTGCGCGCTCAACGTCGACGGCCGGCCGATGGAGCTCCTCCAGCCGAAGGTCCTCCCCTCGGCCGACTGACCGCGTCCAAACCGCACAACCGCTACCATCAGGTGGCCCGCTTCCCGGCGGGCCACTCCCGTTTCCGGGCACCCGTATGTCCCTCGAAAAGGCCATCGAATCGCAAATCCAGGAGGCCATGGCCGCCGGCCTCTTCGATAACCTCCCCGGCGCCGGGAAGCCGCTCCGCTTCGACGGCAACGAAAACGACCCGAACTGGCTCGGCCACCACATCCTCAAAAACGCGGGCGTCCTCCCCGAGTGGCTCAACCTCGCCCGCGAGATCGAGCGCGCCCTCGAACGCCTCGGCGGCATCGACGATGCCCACCGCCGGCTTTGCGAACAGGCCGCCGCCACCGGCGATTGGAACGGCCACCGCCTCGCCATCCTCCACGCCCGCCAGCGGTACGAAACGCTCGCCCGCGAAATCCGCCGCATGCAGGACCGGTTCAACCTCGACGCCCCCGGCATCCGCAGCGAGCGGCCCGCCATCTGGGTCGAATACCACCTCGAACGGCTCGACGCCCGCATCCCCGAGAGCCAGCGCCAGCTGTTCGCCTGAGCCGCCGGCCCCGTGGTACCATAAGCGATGCGCCGCTGCGCGCAGCCATCCCAACCAGAAGGCGAGGTGAGAGCCGCTCTTGTCCGAAGTCATCGTTGCCGAAGGCGAGCCGTTTGAAGTAGCCCTCAAGCGCTTCAACAAGCGCGTCCAGCAGGACGGCATCCTTTCCGAAGCGCGCCGCCGTGAGCACTACGAAAAGCCCAGCGTCAAGCGCAAGAAGAAGGAAGCCGCGCGCCTTCGCAAACTCCGCAAGAAGCAGCTTCGCAGCGAAGCCCGAGCCGCAGCCCGGCGCTGAGCCGCCTCGCAGCATCCGCAACCACCACCACGATGGCCCGGCACCTTCGCCGGGCCGTCTCGATCTGGAGCACCGCCATGTCCCTCCGCGACCGCATCCAGGCCGACCTCGCCGATGCCATGCGCACCCGCGACGAAACCCGCAAATCTACCCTCCGCATGCTCCTTTCCGCCATCAAAAACGCCGAAATCCGCACCCCGCCCGCCGGCGCCAGCGACGAAGAGCTCGCCCGCATGGCGGAACTCCCGCCCCTCGTGCTCGATGATGCCGCCGTCCTCGCCCTGATCCAGAAACAGATCAAGCAGCGGAAGGAGAGCATCGAGCAGTTCGCAAAGGCCGGCCGCCAGGACCTCGTCGAGAAGGAATCCGCCGAAGTCGCCGTCCTCGAAAGCTACCTCCCGCAGCAGGCCGGCCGCGACGAAATCGAAGCCGCCGCCCGCCGCGTCATCGCCGAAACCGGCGCAAGCTCCCCGCGCGACCTCGGCAAAGTCATGCCCATCCTCACCAGGGAGTTCGCCGGCCGCGCTGACGGCCGCACCATCAACGAAATCGTCCGCAGCCTGCTCGGCAGCTGAGGCGCCCCGGCCATGACCGTCCGCGCCGTCCTCTTCGACTGGGATGGCACCCTTGCCCGCGAGGGCCTCGGCGGTGTCCCTGCCGCCTGCGCCGCTGTCGCCGACTACGCGGCCCGCAATCTCGGCGTCGACGCCCGCCCCGCCGATGTCGAGCGCGCCTTCGCCGCCGTCCTCCCGCACCGCGCCCCCGACGACGGCGACCGCGCCCCCGAGATCTGCGGCATCCTCGGCCAGGCGTTCACCTGGCTCGGCTGGCCGGCGTCCGCCGGCGACGTTGAAGCCGCCGCCCGTCTTTTCTTCGAAACTGCCTGCCGCGGCCAGCACATCTACGACGATGCCCGCGCCGTCCTCGCCTCCCTCAAGTACCGCGGCTACCGCGTCGGCGTCGTCACCAACTCCATCTTCGCCGCCGACTACTGGCGGCCCCTGGTCAACGGCCTCGGCCTCGCCGGCTACCTCGAAACCTTCGTCTCCTCCGCCGATGTCGGCCTCGCCAAGCCGAATCCCGCGCCCTTCCGCCGCGCCCTGGCCGACCTCGGCATCCCGCCCCACGAAGCGATCTTCGTCGGTGATACCCCGGCCACCGATATCGCCGGGGCGCGCGCCGCCGGCCTCCGCGCCATCCTCATCGACCGCCGGGGCCGCCGCCGCGAGGCCGCCGGCTACCTCGTCATCGAGCGGCTCAGCGCCCTCGCCGACGTCCTCGGCGAAGGGCTCTCCCCCCTCGCCGGGCCGTAGACCCCGGCGGCGGGCGCCCCATCCCGCTCTGGTATGCTGGGGTCACCACGATGATTCGCCCGCCTTCCCCGCCGGTTTCGCGCGCGGCCGCAGCCGCCTTTGGGCTCGTCCTCGCCGCCTGCGCCGCAGTCCTCGTCGCGCCCATCGACGGCCTCCGCACCGACCTCTCCGAAGGCGATTTCGCGCCCCGCACGCTCGAAGCGGCGCACGATGCCCAGTTCGTTTCCGAGGCCCTCACCGAGGCCGCCCGCGAACAGGCCGCCTCCGCCGTCGAAGCAGTCCCCCTCCCGCCGGACCCCCAGCTCACCGATGCGCGGGTTGCCGCCCTCCAGCGCTACCTCTCCGGCGTCCGCTCCATCGTGGCCCGGACCGACCTGACCACCCAGCAGAAGGTCGACATGGTCGCCGCCCTCGAAACGCCCTCCGCTATCGGCAGCACGGCCCGGCTCTACCTGATCGCCCTCGATGCCACCGGCCTCAGCCTCTTCGAATCCCGCGCCGCTGACCTCCTCCGCGCCCTCATGAACAGCCCCATCGGCCGCGGCGCCACCCCTGAGGAGCAGCAGCGCGACATCGCCGCCGCCGTCGAACAGCTCGTCGCCCAGCGAGGCGCCGCTTCCGAGGGTGAGCGGACCGCCCTCGCGGCGCTCCTCCGCGCCTTCGCCGTCCCCAACTTCCGGGTCGACACCGCCGCCACCGAGCGCGCCCGCGAACAGGCGCGCGCGGCCGTCGCCCCCGTCGTCCGCACCATCACCGCCGGCCAGGTGATCGTCACCGAAGGCCAGCGCATCACCGCCCAGGACATCGAAGCCCTCCGCGCCACGGGCACCCTGCGCTCCGGACTCGACCCCTACGCCCTCGGCGGCGCCGGCCTGATCGCCGGCGGCTTCGGCGTCATTCTCGCCCTCTACTGCTACCTCCTCCAGCCGTTCGATGCCCCCGCGAACCGCCGGCTCCTGGCCGCCGCCCTCGCCATCGCCGGCGTGCTCCTCGCCGCCCGCGTGGCCTTCCCTGTCCTCACCCCCGATGCGGAGCGGACCTACCTCCTCCACGCCATCCCGGTCTCCACCGCCGCGATTGTCGTCGCCTCCTTCTCCCGGGTCTCCTTCGCGGCGGTCGTTGCCGCGGCTGTCGGCGTTTTCGCCGCCTTCATCGGCGGCAGCTTCTCCCAGGTCGCCGGCTCGGCCTATATCGGCCCGCTGCAGGCGCTCGAATACGCGATGGTCGCCACGGCCGGCGGCCTCGCCGGCGCCGCCGCCGTCTCCCGCGCCGAGAAGGTCAACCGCTTCGCGCTCGCCGCGGTCACCACCACTCTCGCAACCGCCGCGGCCATGGCCGCCTTCTGGCTGTTCGAAATGCCGCGCGCCACCATCGACCTCGCCTGGATCGGCCTCGCCGCCGCCATCCATGGCGTGGGCAGCGCCGTCCTCGGCCTTGGCATCTTCGTCCTGCTCGCCTTCGCCCTCCGCATCACCTCGCGCATCCAGCTCCTTGAGCTCGCCCAGCCCGAGCACCCGCTCCTCCGCCGCCTTCAGGAGGAGGCCCCCGGCACCTACCACCACAGCATGCTCGTCGGCGCCCTCGCCGAGCGCGCCGCCGTCGCCGTCGGCGCCGATGCCCTCCTGGCCCGCGTCGGCGCCTACTACCACGACATCGGCAAGCTCGCCATGCCCGGCTACTACATCGAAAACATGCTCGAAGCCGGCGCCGCCAATCCCCACGAGGGCCTCCCGCCCGAGGAGAGCGCCCGCATCATCCGCGCGCACGTCACCAACGGCCTTGAACTCGCCCGCAAGTACCGTCTCCCCGAGGCCGTCCGCGACTTCATCCCCCAGCACCACGGCACCCGGCTCGTCAGCTACTTCTACCGCATCGCCGTCCGCGATGGCCGCCAGCCCGACCCCGCCGACTACCGCTACGCCGGGCCCCGTCCCCAGACCCGCGAAGCTGCCATCGTCATGCTCGCCGACTCCTGTGAGGCCGTCATCCGCGCCGGCGACCACGACCCCGCCGCCATCGACGCCGCCGTCGACGCTGTCATCGCCGAGCGCCTCGCCGAAGGCCAGTTCGACGACTGCGATGTCACCATGCGCGACCTCCAGGCCATCGCCCGCACCTTCAAAGCCACCTTCCGCGCCGTCTACCACCCGCGCGTGCGCTACCCCCAGCCCACCCCCGAAGAGCTCGCCTCCGTCGCCCGCGGCGAAACGCCCGTCCGCTCGTCCTGACCTGCCGCCGTTCGACACACCCGCGCGCCGCGCCGCACAATCCGAGTATGCGCTTCGCCATCATCCGCTTCCCCGGCACCTGGAGCGACCGCGATACCTACCACGTCCTCCACGACATCCTCGAGCAGCAGGCCGAAATCGTCTGGCACCGCGAGACCGACCTTTCCCGCTTCGATGCCGTCGTTCTCCCGGGCGGCTTTTCCTACGGCGACTACCTCCGCTGCGGCGCCATCGCCCGCTTCTCCCCCGTCATGGAGTCGGTCATCGCCTTCGCCGAGGCCGGGAAGCCGGTCATCGGCATCTGCAACGGCTTCCAGGTGCTCTGCGAAAGCCACCTCCTCCCCGGCGCGCTGGTGCGCAACGCCAGCCTCCAGTTCCGCTGCGAGTGGGTCTACCTCCGCCGCGAGGGCGGCTCCAGCCCCTGGGTCGATGCCATCCCCCAGGGCGCCGTCCTCCGCGTCCCCATCAGCCACGGCGAAGGCAACTACTACGCCGACCCCAAAACGCTCGACCGCCTCGAAGCCGCCGGCCGCGTCGTCTTCCGCTACTGCGATGCCGCCGGCAACGTCACGCCCGAGGCCAACCCGAACGGCTCCGCCCGCAACATCGCCGGCATCATCAACGACCGCGGCAACGTCCTCGGCATGATGCCCCACCCTGAGCGCGCCGGCGAACCGCTCGTCGGCGGCACCGACGGCAACCGCATCTGGGAATCCGTCATCCGCTGCGCCGTCGAAGCGGTCCGTTAGCCCGGGCGGAATCACTGTCCCTGCAACAAAATCTTTACACGGTAACATCGCGGCGCGCAGAATCCCGGCGCGAACCTGTCGCGTTCGCCGGCGCGGGCCCAGAGGGCCGGCCGCAGGGAGAATCGCCATGTCTGCAGCGATGTCGCCAGCCTATCCGTTCGGCCTCGACGTCGATCCGCCCGCCAAACAGAACCGCCTGACCATCCTCTTCCGCGGCATCCTCGCGATCCCGCACCTCCTGATCGTCAACATCCTCGCCAACCTCATCCAGGTCCTCGTCTTCTTCGCCTGGGTGGCCATCATCATCACCGGCAGGCTGCCGTCGGGCCTCGGCAACCTCATCCTCGGCGTCTTCCACTGGGAGATGCGCGTCTGGGGCTACACCTACCTGCTTGCCGGCCGCTACCCGCCGTTCGCCTTCGGCGAAGACACCTCCTACCCCATCCGCCTCTGGGGCCAGCCCGAGCTTGAGGGCCGCAGCCGCCTCAGCGTCTTCTTCCGCATCATCCTCGTCATCCCGCACGTCATTCTCATCGCCATCCTCGCCGTCATCGCGCTCGTCCTGCTCTTCGTCGGCTGGATTGCGGGCATCATTACCGGCCAGCTGCCGGGCGGCATCCACAGCTTCCTCGCCGGCTTCAGCCGCTGGTACGCCCGCGTCACCGCCTACATGTACCTCCTCACCGACCGGTACCCGCCCTTCAGCCTGAGCTGACCGCCCCGGCCGGCCGCGCCCCCTCACCCGTACGCCCCATCCCGCGTACCATAGCCCCATGCCCGTCGACCAGACCGCCCTCGATGCCGTCGCACTCAGCCGCGACGAGTACGACCTCCTCGTGCAGCGGCTCGGCCGCGAACCGAACGAGGTCGAACTCGGCATGTTCGGCTCCCTCTGGAGCGAGCACTGCGGCTACAAGAACAGCAAGCCGCTCCTCCGCCTCCTCCCCTCCAGCGGCCCGCGCGTCCTCACCGCCGTCGGCGCCGAAAACGCCGGCGCCATCGATATCGGCGACGGCCGCTGCGTCGTCATGAAGGTCGAGTCGCACAACCACCCCTCCGCCATCGAGCCGTACCAGGGCGCGGCCACCGGCGTCGGCGGCATCGTCCGCGATATCTTCGCCATGGGCGCCTACCCCATCGCCATCCTCGACTCCCTCCGCTTCGGTCCCATCGAGAACCCCCAGGACCGCTATCTCTTTCACGGCGTCGTCGCCGGCATCGGCGGCTACGGCAACTGCCTCGGCATCCCCACCGTCGGCGGCGAAGTCTTCTTCGCCGAACCGTACGCCGGCACCCCGCTCGTCAATGCCATGTGCGTCGGCGTCGCCGAAACCGCGAAGCTCCTCAGCGCCCGCGCCCAGGGCGAAGGCAACGTCCTCCTCCTCGTCGGCGCCGATACCGGCCGCGACGGCATCCACGGCGCCAGCGGCCTCGCTTCCCGGACCGACCCCGAGGCCCGCTTCGAAGAGATGCGCCCTGCAGTCCAGGTCGGCAACCCCTTCCTCGAAAAGCTCCTCATGGAGGCCTGCTACGAGCTCGCCTCCGAGCACCGCGACTGGGTCGTCGGCCTCCAGGACCTCGGCGCCGCCGGCCTCACCAGCTCCGTCGTCGAATGCTGCGCAAAGGGCGGCTCCGGCGCCATCCTCGACCTCGAGAAGGTCCCGCGCCGCGAACAGGGCATGACCCCCTACGAAGTCATGCTTTCCGAAAGCCAGGAGCGTATGCTCGTCATCGCGAAGAAAGAGCACGTCGCCGATGTCACCGCCCTCTTCGAGCGCTGGGAGCTCCACTGCGCGCCCATCGGTGTCGTCACCGCAGGCAACGAAGTCGTCGTCCGCGAGCACGGCGTCGAAGTCGCCCGCGTCCCCGTCGATATCGCCACCGACCCGCCCCAGTACCGCCGCCAGGGCGTCCGCCCGGCCGAGCTCGCCGAACTGAACGCCTTCGACCCGGGCTCCCTGCCGGACCTCGCCCCGGACCAGGCGGCCGGCGCCCTCCTCCGCCTGCTTGCCCGGCCCAACATCGCCTCGAAGCGCGGCGTCTACCGCCAGTACGACCACCAGGTCCTCGCGAACACCGTCGTCCCCCCGGGCGGCGATGCCGCCGTCCTGCGCGTGCCCGGCACCGGCCGCGGCATTGCCGTCAAAACCGACGGCAACGCCCGCCTCGTCTACCTCGACCCCTACACCGGCGGCGCCATCGCCGTCGCCGAGGCCGCCCGCAACGTCGTCTGCACCGGCGCTCAGCCCGTCGCCGTCACCGACTGCCTCAACTTCGGCAACCCCGAGCGCCCCGACGTCTACTACACCCTCGAGCACGCCATCCGCGGCATCGCCGAGGCCTGCCTCCAGCTCGAAACCCCCGTCGTCAGCGGCAACGTCTCGCTTTACAACGAGGCCGGCGGCCGCCCTGTCTACCCCACCCCCGTCATCGGCATGCTCGGCCTCCTCGACGACGTCGCCCGCCACCTGCGCGCCGCCTTCCCCGGCCCCGGGTGCCAGGTCGTCCTCCTCGGCGCCGGCCTCGAACAGCCGGCCAGCACCCTCGGCGGCTCCGAATACCTCGAAGCCGAGCACGGCCGCGTCGCCGGCATGCCCGCCATCGACCTCCCCCTCGAAAAGCGGCTCCAGCAGCTCGTCCTCCGCGCCCACGCCGAGGGGCTCCTCCTCAGCGCCCACGACTGCGCCGAAGGCGGCCTCGCCGTCGCCCTCGCCGAGAGCTGCATCCTCGGCGGCTGCGGCTTCGAAGGCCCGGCTGAGCTTCCCGGCCGGCTCGACGCCGCCCTCTTCGGCGAAGCCCAGTCCCGGATCGTTGTGGCCATCCCCGCCGATACCTACCGCCAGGGCGGCGGCTTCGCCCGCCTCCGCGACCTCGGCGCCGAACTCGGCGTGCCGGTCACTCCCCTCGGGCGCACCACCCGCGAGCCGCGCTTCTGCCTCGGCCCGGTCGACCTCGACCTCGCGGCCCTCCAGTCCGCCTACGAGTCGCTCATCGACGCCTGACCGCGCCGATACCCGGTTTGGGGTATGCTTGGCCTGTGTTCGGCGGCTCCTTTCGCGTGGCGCGCCTCTTCGGCATCGATATCGAAGTCCACCCGTCGTGGTTCCTGATCATCGCCTTCCTCTCCTACTCCCTTTCGGAAGGGCTCTTCCCGGCGCGCTACAAGGGCTGGGGCACCGGAACCTACTGGGCCATCGGCGTCACTGCCGCCTTCCTCCTCTTCTTCACCGTCCTCCTCCACGAGCTCGCCCACGCCCTCGTCGCGAAACGCCGCGGCCTCCCGGTGCCGCGGATCACGCTCTTCATCTTCGGCGGCGTCTCCCATCTCGCCCGCCAGCCGTCCTCCGCCGGCGAAGAGTTCCAGATCGCCGCGGCCGGGCCGGCCACCAGCTTCGTCATCGCCGCCGTCACCGGGCTCGCCGGCCTCCTCCTCGGCTCCCTCAACGAGCAGCTCGAGGCCATCCTCTACTACCTCGCCGGCGTCAACGCCCTGCTCGGCGTCTTCAACATGCTCCCCGGCTTCCCGCTCGATGGCGGCCGCGTCCTCCGCTCCATCGCCTGGAAGCGGAGCGGCAGCTTCCGCAAGGCCACCCGCACCGCCGCCGGCGTCGGCGAGCTCTTCGGCTACCTGCTCATGACCGTCGGCTTCTTCCTCCTCCTCGGCGGCCTCCTGCTCGATGGCCTCTGGCTCATGTTCATCGGCTGGTTCCTCCTCGGCGCCGCCCGCGGCGAGGCCTCCAACCTCCAGCTCGAAGGCATCCTCCGGCGCCTCACCGCCCGCGATGTCATGCGCACCGACTTCCCCACCGTCGTGCCCGGCCTCCCCCTCCAGGCCGTCGTCGACGACTACATGGTCGGCCACGGCGAGCGCGCCGTGATCGTCGAACACGGCGGCGCTGTCCTCGGCATCCTCACCGTCACCGATATCCGACGCGTCCCGCGCACGGAGTGGCCCTCCACGCCAGCGCAGGCTGTCATGACCCCCCGCGAGCGCGTCGTCACCGTCGATGCCTCCACCCCCGCCGTCGAGGTCCTCACCCTCCTCGGCGAAAAGGCGCTGAACCAGGTCCCCGTGCTCGAAAACGGCCGGATGGTCGGCCTCGTCACCCGGCGCGAGATTCTCGACCGCCTCCAGCTCGCCGAGAGCCTCGGCGCCAACACCCCCGCCATCGACGAAGAGCGGCCCGCAGCTCCCACGCCCGGCGCCTGACCGCCGGTACGCCCACTACCGCTGCCCCGCCGCCAGCGGACGCCGCGCCCATTCCTCCCAGAGCGCCCACGCCTGCTTGTTCGAACCGTCCGAGCGTCGCAGGCCGACATCCTTGAACGCCACCGCGGGGCCGGTCGTCGCGAAGGCCGGGTCGAGCGCCGCGAACCATACCACCCCGCTGAACCCGAGCTGCTCCGCCTCCGTCAGCACCCGCTGCAGGTACGCCTTCTGCTCCGCCTCCGTGCCCACCGCCTCCCGGCCCTCCACCGGCGCCGACGGGTAGCCCGTCTCCGCAACCAGGATCTCGCCGCTCCACCGCGTCCGAAGCTGGCGGTAGTAGTCCTCCCGGATGTCTGCCACGCTCCGCACCTCGCCGAGGAACGGGTACGTACTGATCGCCAGCACGTCCATCTTCCCGCGGAACCGTTCGATCAGCTCCCAGCGCGGCGGGTGCACCTGCCCGAACGTCCCCTCGAGGTCCTCCAGCTGCCACGTCGGGAACACCTTCGTCCCCGGGCTGTTCCCCTTCACCACCGCGTACGCCTCATCGTACAGCGTCGCAAAGGCCTCGAACTGCCGCGGCGCCCGCTCGTAGGTCATATTGATCTCGAGCCCGAGCGCCATGTACGCCGGTTTGTAGTTCTTCGCGATGTAGGCCGCGTAGGCCACGAACGCCGCCCGCACGTCCGGGTCTTCAAACCCGGCCTGCACATCGACCGACGACGGCAGGTTCGCCAGCCGGCTCCGCTGCACCGCCCCATCCGTCGGGTCGATCGCGTAGTACAGCCGGAGGTTGCTGTATTGCTTCAGCAGCGCCGTCTCCAGCCGCGTCGTCTCCGCCGTTTCGTTCGAAATCGTCCCGCCCGGGAGGAACTCCGCCCACGGCGGCGTCCGCTGGATGAGCAGGAGGTCGGCGTACTGTGCCGCTGTCGCGAACGCCTGGATGTACGACTGGCTCGTCAGCTCCGCCGGCAGCGAGCTGAACCCGAGCAGCACCGTCCGCGGCTCGCCCGCCGGCTCCGGCCGCACCACGGTCGGTCCCGGCCCGCCCGGCCCGGCCCCTGGCGTCCCGGAGCCGCTGCCGCTTCCGCTGCCGCAGGCGGTAAAGGCCAGCCCGGTGAGCGCCAGCAGCGCTGCTACAATCCAGCTGGCGGGGACCCACGAGGAGCGGCGCATGCCCGTGCGCGCAGTCTTCCTTGCAGCCATCATCATTGGCCTCCTGGCCGGCGGCGCCGTGGCCGGCGCGCGGTGGGCCGCCTCCCGGGGCGGCAGCGATTCCCCGTCCGCCGCAGCGCCCGAGCCCGGCTCCCCCGCCGCAGCCGCCGCCGAGTTCGCGGCCGCCTGGGCCGCCGGCGACCTCCAGGCCCTCTACCTGCTCCTCTCCCCGGCCGCGCAGCGCACGTACAGCTACGAGGCCTTCGCCGATGCCTACCGCACCTTCGAAGAGCAGGTCACCGTGACCCAAACCGCCGTGCGCGCCGCCGATGTGAACGGCTCCGCCGCCCGCCTCGACGTGCGCCTCGCTACAGCCTATTTCGGCACGCTCGAATACTCCACCGCCCTCCCCCTCGTCCCTGCACCAGGCCGTTACCTTGTCGAATGGACCCCTGCCGTCATCCATCCCCGCCTCGCCGGCGGCTACGCCTTCAGCTCCGTCATCCAGCGCCCTGTCCGCGGCACCATCTACGACCGGAACGGCATCGAACTCGCCGTCACCCGCGAAATCCGCCACGTCGGCCTTAACCGCGGCGTCATCACCGATCGGCCCGGCCTCGAAGCAGCCCTCCTCGCCTTCGGCTTCACCCGCGAGCAGGTCGATGCCGCCTTCGCCTCCCCCGCGCCCCTCAACCACCGCGTCCGCGTCGGCCCCATCCCCGACGACCGCGTCGAAGAGGCCAATCGGCTCCTCCGCCCTTTCCAGGGCGTCATCATCTATGTCGAAACCCAGCGCGTGCACCCCCTCGGCCCGGCCGCCGCCCACGTCGTTGGCTACACCCGCGAGTACACCGCCGAGGAGCTCAAAGCCCGCGCCGGCCAGGGCTTCCGCCCCGGCGACCGCGTCGGCGCCGCCGGTCTCGAAGCCGTGTTCAACGACCGTCTCGCCGGGAGCATCGGCGCCGAACTCCGCCTCATCGGCCCCGACGGCGCCGTCGCCGAAGTGCTCATCTCCCGCCCCTTCCGCCAGGGCGAGGACCTCCGCACCACGCTCGACGCCCCGACCCTCCAGCGCGCCTACGAACGCCTCGGCGGCCGCGCTGGCGCAGCCGTCGTCGTCGACCCTGCGACCAACGGCCTCCTCGCCCTCGTCAGCTCCCCCAGCTTCGACCCCGACGCCTTCGAACGCGGCGATGCCGCTGCCCTCGCGGCCATCACGGCCGCGCCCGGCGCTCCCCTCGCCAACCGCGCCGCCACCGGCCTCTACTCGGCCGGCTCCACCTTCAAGCTGGTCACCGGCGCGGCCGGGATGGTCTACCTCGGGCTCACCCCGAACGACCGGCTCGATTGCGGCGCCATCTGGTACGGCGTCGACCCGCCCCGCCGCAACTGGGAAGGGAGCCAGGGTTCGCTCACCATCGCCGAGGCCCTCATGCGCTCCTGCAACCCCGTCTTCTACGAAATCGCCCTCCGCCTCTACAACCAGTTCGATGACGCCCTCGCCGCGATGGCCCGCCAGTTCGGCTTCGGCGCCCCCACCGGCACCCTCGGCGTCGTCGAAGAAGCCGGCCTCGTGCCCGATGCCGCCTGGAAGCGCCGGACCACCGGCCAGCCCTGGTACCCCGGCGACGAAGTCAACCTCGGCATCGGCCAGGGCGACCTCCTCATCACCCCACTCCAGCTCGCCAACGCCTACAGCACCTTCGTGACTGGCCAGCTCCGCACCCCGCGCCTCCTCGAGGAGGCCGAGGCGACGGTGCGCGGCACACTCCCGCTTACCCCGGAGCAGCACGCCCACCTCATGCGCGGACTCGAGCTCGTCACCGGCCCCCGCGGCACCGCCGCTGCCGCCTTCGCACTGGCCGGCTATACCGACTTCGCCGGCAAATCCGGCACCGCTGAAGACGCCGGGGCCCAGCAGCACGTCCTCTTCGTCGCCATGCGTCCCGCGAAGCAGCCCCGCGCCATCGCCGCAGTCGTCCTCGATGACGGCAAATCCGGCTCCATCGAAGCCGGGCCGATCGCCCGCGACATCCTCCTCGCTGCCCTCCGGTAGGCGCTGCTCAGCACCCCTTCCATTGCGGCTCCCGGCGCTCCCGCGCGGCCGCCATCCCCTCGCGCGCGTCCTCCGTCGCCTGGGCCACCCGCCGCATCGTCTCGCCGAACCGGATCGCTTCCACCCACGGCATCTGCTGGCCCCGCCATGCGACCTCCTTCGTCGCCCGCACGGCCAGCGGCGCCGATTTCAGCAGCCGCTCCGCCAGCGCCCGGGCCTCGTCCATCAGCCGCTCGTGCGGGACCACCTTCCAGGCGAGCCCCATCTCCTTCGCCCGGTAGGCATCGACCCGCTCCCCGATGAGCAGCAGCTCCATCGCGTACTGCCAGCCGACCTTCTGCGGCATCCGCACCGCACCCTGGATCGTCGGGATGCCCAGCCGCACCTCCGGGAAGCCGAACTCCGCCCGTTCGCTCGCGATCACGAAGTCGCAGGCCGCTGCCAGCGTGCAGCCGAACCCGAGGCAGTAGCCGTTCACGGCCGCAATCGTGGGCTTCCAGATTTCGAGCCCGTTCTCCAGCGACGTCAGGCTCGGCGTCTCCCAGTGGGTTGCCCCGCGCGGCGGCGCTGCCCCCCGCAGGTCGGCCCCGGCGCAGAAGGCGCGCCCTGCCCCGGTCACGATCGCGACCCACGCCTCCTCGTCGTCCCGGAAGCGCACCCACGCCGCGTCGAGGTCCTCCCGCAGCTCCGCGTTGATGGCGTTGAGCGCCTCGGGCCGGTTGTAGGTGATCGTCGCGATCCGCCCCTCGCGTTCGTACAGCACGGTTCCCGGCATCATCGTCCCTCCCGGCCAGCGTCGCGCGGGAGTCTACACCAGCCGCCCGCTCCTCAGATCGCCCGGCCCCGCAGCCGCTCCTCTTTGCCCGGCTTCGCCGTCAGGAAGTCGAGCACCTGCTGCCAGTACCGGCTCAGCAGGTACTGGCCGATGAGCGCCCCCGCGACCGCCGTCAGCACGATCACCCAGTCGCCCGTGTGCACCTCGGTGAAATCGAAGAACGCGCGGAGCCGCGGCGTGTAGACCGTCACAAGGAAGCCCGCCACCAGCAGGATGCCGAGCACGCTCGTCAGCACCGGCCGGGTCAGGCTCCGCCACGAGGCGCCCTGGAACCCGAGCACCTCCACCATGAAGAACAGCCCCGTAATCCCCATCGTCAGCGAAACCAGCGTCCGCGCCTCCGCGATGTCCCGCCGGAGCAGCCCCTCGGTCAGCAGGTGCACCAGGATCGCCGCCACCGCCAGCGCCACCGAGGCTGGCAGCGCCCAGCGCAGCACGTTCCGCGTGAAGTCGCGCCCTGCATCGGGCGGCGGCACGCTGATCGAAATAAACACCGCCGGGATGCCGAGCGTCAGCAGCGCCGTCAGCGAGCCGTGCCGCGGCAGGAAGGGGAAATCGAGGCCGAGCATGTTCGTCGCCACGATGATCAGGTAGGCGTACAGGCTCTTCGCGATGAACAGCTTGCTCAGCCGGGCCGCATTCCCGAGCACTGCCGTCGCCTCCTTCGCCCCCCGGATGAGCGCGAGGAACGAATCGTTCAGCAGCACGATCCCGGCCACCGCCCGCGTCATCGATGTGCCGCTCGCCATGGCAACCGCCACGTCCGCCGTCCGCAGCGCCTGAACGTCGTTCGCGCCGTCGCCGACCATCGCCACGAAGTGCCCGTTCTCCTTCAGCGCGTTCACGATGCGCGCCTTGAGCGCCGGCGTCACCCGCCCGAACACGCTGTGTTCCTCCACCGCCCGGAGGAACGCCTCCCCTTCGAGCGGCTCGAGCTGCGGCCCGGCCACCACCCCGCCCTTCAGCCGGATCCCGAGCTGCGCCAGCAGCGCCCGCACCGTCTCCGGGTTGTCGCCGGAGATGATCTTCGGCTCGATGCCCAGCTGCTCCATCATCGCAAACGCGTTCCGCACCTCAGGCCGCAGCTCGTCGGCCAGCGTCAGCAGCGCCAGCGCCCGGAGCGTGCCCGGGTCCTCGTCCGCGCCGGGCAGCCGCTCTGCCTCCGCGAAGATCACCCCGCGCAGGCCGTGTTCCGCTGCCTCCCGGTAGGCCTCCTCCAGCTCCGCGCCGTTCGCACACCGGGGCAGTACCGTCTCCGGCGCGCCGAGCACGAACGTCCGCACCTCGCCGTCCTTCTCGAGCCGGACGGCGCTCCACCGCCGCTCCGAATTGAAGGGCACCGAACCGGTCGGCCGGGCGAGATTCGTGGTGTTCCCCAGCGCCTCCGCCAGCGCCTCGGCCGTCTTGCTCTCCTCCCGGCTCGCTGCGGCGAACGCGCCCAGCCAGCCCACGTACCCCTCCGCCCCCGGCACCCACCGCACCTCCCGCAGGGTCATCCGGTTCGCCGTAATCGTGCCCGTCTTGTCGAGGCAGATCACGTCGACGTAGTTCAGCGCCTCCACCGCATTGATGTCCTGCACGATCGCCCCCGCCCGCGACACCCGCACCGCCCCGACCGCGAACGCCACCGTCATCCCCAGCAGCAGCCCTGTCGGGACCACCGTCGTTACGGTCGCCGTCGTCGCCTTGAGCGCGTCGGCCAGCCCCCGGTCGTTCATCGTGTACTGGACCAGCAGCGCCGCCGCGAGCACACCCGTCGCCGTCAGCAGCACCCGCAGGATCCGCTTGAACCGGATCTGCAGCGGCGTCAGCCGCTTCACCAGCTGCCGGGCGTCGGCCGTGAGCCGCATCGCATACGCCTCCATCCCCACCTTCTCCGCCACGTAGTAGCAGTCCCCCGCCGTGCAGAAGCTCCCGCTCCGCAGCTCGTCGCCCGGCCGGCGTTTCACCGACTCCGATTCGCCCGTCAGCAGCGACTCGTCGATCTCCGCCTCGCGCGCAACAATCGGCCCGTCGGCCACCACCTGGTCCCCCTTCTTCAGGTGCACCAGGTCGCCCTGCACCACATCCTCCGCCGGGATTTCGATCTCCACCCCATCGCGCACCACCGTCACCTGGGGCGCCGTCAGCGCCCGCAGCTCCCGCAGCGTCCGCGTCGCCTTCAGCTCCTGCAGCGTGGCCACCAGCACGTTGGCGATGACCACAATCCCGACGAAAAACCCGTCCTTGAACTCGCCGATCGCCAGCAGCGCCAGGATGAGCGACCCGAGGATGACGTTGAAGAACGTCAGGACGTTCGCGCGGATAACGTCCGCGTCGGTCCGGATCCGCCCGCCGTCCCGGTTGGTCAGCCCCGCGGCGGCCCGCGCCATTGCCTCCGCCGAGGTCAGTCCCCGGAGAGCCGGGTCGTGCAGCCCGGGCAGCGGTGCCTGTGCTGTCTGCGTCACCCGATTAGCCTGACGCAATCGCAGCCGGAATGAAAGGGCGGGCCGTTAACCATCGCCTAACATCCCGCCGTGCACAGTACAGGTGCGCTGAGCATCTCCCCTCGGAGCATGCGCAAGAAACGGCGGCCAGTCCTTCCCTCCGGCTGGCCGCCGTCCCATTTTCCCGTCCCTGACGCGGCAACCGCCCCCGCGGGCGTGCCCGCACCTCAGGCCTTGATGCCGATGATCGACAGCGAGATCAGCATCCCGATGAAAACCGCGCACAGGAGCGTCAGGTAGCCAATCGTCTTCCACATGGGCAGTCCACCCTCCCGTCGGACTCCGGGGTTTCGCCCGGCTTCCCCATCCTAACTCCCGCCGGCCCGACACGCGACCCGCCGCTGCGCCCGCTACCATATCGGTATGCGCCATCCCGCCCGGGCCCGCCGGTGAACGCCGTCATCCTCGCCGCCGGCGATGGCGGCCGCCTCGGCACGCTCACCCGCGAACGCCCCAAGCCCCTCGTCGACATCGCCGGTCGGCCCATCATCAGCTACACCCTCGAAGCCCTCGCCGCCGCCGGCGTCCGCGAGGCCGCCGTCGTCGTCGGCTACCGCGCCGGCCAGTTGGGCGAAGCCCTCGCCGCCGATGCCCACGGCCTCGGCCTTTCCTTTATCTACAACCCCCGCTTCCGAGAAGGCGCCTCGCTCTCCCTCGCCGCCGCCCGCCAGTGGGCCGGCAGCGAACCCTTCCTCCTCCTCATGGCCGACCACCTCCTCTCCGAACCGATCATCCGCCGCCTCCTCGATGCCCGCGCCGAAACACCGCCCGGCGTCTCCCTCGTCGCTGCCGATGCCCCCGCACGCTGGCCCGCCGACTACCTCGACGAAGCCACCCGCCTCGCCCTCGACCCCGACGGCTTCGTCACCGCCATCGGCAAGCACCTCGAACCCTACGACGCCCTCGATACCGGCGCCTTCCTCCTCGACCCCGCCGCTTGGACCGCCTTCGACGCCGCCCCCGAGAGCTGCGAACTCTCCACGATCTTCTCCATCCTCGCCGCCCGCCGCGCCCTCCGGGCCGTCGATATCGGCGGCGCCCACTGGTACGACATCGATACCGGCGCCGACCTCGAAGCCGCCGCCGCCATCCTCGCCGCCCGCCGATGACCTACGACGGCCTCGTCTCCCGCTACCTCAACCGCCCCCTCAGCCGGCCCGCCGCCCGCGCCCTCCGGCACACCCCCGTCACCCCCAACCAGGTCACCGCCTTCACCCTCCTCCTCGCCGTCGCCGCGGGCGCCATGCTCGCCGCGGGCTGGCACATCGCCGGCGGCATCGCCATCCAGGCCGTCAGCGTCATCGACGGCGTCGACGGCGAACTCGCCCGCCTCAAGAATGCCGCCACCCGCTTCGGCGCCGTCTTCGACGCCGTCACCGACCGCTACGCCGATGCCGCCCTCATCGCCGGCATGACCGTCTACGCCGTCCGCTTCGAAGCCTGGCCCCGCCCCGAGTTCGTCGGTATGCTCGCCCTCGGCGCCTCCCTCATCGTCAGCTACAGCCGCGCCCGCATCGAAGCCGACCTCCCTCACGTCGCCCGCGGAGGCAGCCTCGACCGCATCTTCGGCCTCGCCAGCCGCGACGTTCGCTCCCTCCTCCTCGCCGTCGGCGCCGTCCTCGGCCAGTGCTACCTCGCCCTCGCCCTGGTCGCCGTCCTCGCCGGCCTCACCATCGCCTGGCGCCTCGCCTACCTCCGCTTCTCCCCCGCCGCCTCCGTCCCCCCGCCGCCCCAGGGATAAGGGAGCCCCGCCGCCTCTTCTCCCTCCTCCCTCCTCCCTTCTCCCTCCTCCCTGCTCCCTCCTCCCTGCTCCCCGCTCCCCGCTCCCTGCTCCCCGCTCCCTGCTCCCCGCTCCCTGCTCCCCGCTCCCTGCTCCCCGCTCCCTGCTCCCCGCTCCCCGCTCCCTGCTCCCCGCTCCCTGCTCCCCGCTCCCCGCTCCCCGCTCCCCGCTCCCTGCTCCCCGCTCCCCGCTCCCTGCTCCCCGCTCCCCGCTCCCCGCTCCCTGCTCCCCGCTCCCCGCTCCCTGCTCCCCGCTCCCTGCTCCCCGCTCCCTGCTCCCCGCTACTCCCACCTCACCTCCGCAACCCCGCCCCGGTCCCGCAGCTCAATCTCCACGAGCGCCGGCCCGCCACCGTGGCTGAACACCACCTCCAGCCGCCCCGCCTCCGACGGCCCCGCCGCCCGTGCCGCCTCCTCCCCGTCCACCCGCACCGTCACCTCCCCCCGGTAGACCAGCACAAACCGGTACCGCCCCGCCTCCGGCAGCTCCACCCGCGCGCTCGCCACCAGGCTCCACCGGTCGTCCACCAGGTCCGGGAACGGCGCACCCGCGTACGACAGCGCCAGCCCATCCACCGCGCCGTCAGCCACCTTCACATGCCCGCTCGTCGGCCGGTCGTCGAACACCTCCACCCGGAACCGCGCCGGCCGCGCCAGCTCCCGCAGCGGAAGCGGCGTCGGCGTCGCAGTCGGTGCAGCCGTCGGCGTCGGCGTCGAAACCGGCGGCGCCGCCTCCGCCGTGGCCGTGCGCGTCGCCGCCGGACCCTGCGTCGGCGTCGAACGCACCCCGCCCTCGCTCGCCGCCGGGTCGAGGAACTGCCACGAAATCACCCCGACCGCCGCGAGCGCCAGCAGCGCCACAACCTCCCGGAGCCCAAGGCCGCGCATCACCCACAGTGTCGCCCCGCCGGGCCGAACGCGGAACGCCGCATCCGCCCCCGCCGGCCACATTTTGCCCGCCGCTTACCTGCGCCCCGTTCCGGCAAACGCCGCCGTGCCCCACACTTCCCCCATGCGCTCCCTCGCCGCACTCCTCACCGCCCTCCTCGGCGCGGCCCTCGTCCTCCTCGCCGCCGCGCCCGCGCCCCGGCCCCGCGCCCAGGCCCCCGCCGGCGGCCTCCCCTACCGCGCCGTCGCCCCCGCGCTCGCCGCCGACTCCGCCGCCGGCACCCCCACCCCCACCGCCACCCTCCCGCCCGCCTCCGCCTGCGGCTACCGCGCCGCCGTCCGCGCCCTCGCCGACCCCGCTGCCGCCGCCGTCGACCGCACCCCCGCGTCCGCCACCATCGGCGGCCTCCTCGCCCTCGACCGCCCCCCCGGCCTGGCCCCCGCCAGCCCCCGCCAGCTCCCCTCCGAAGGCCGCGCCGTCCAGCTCACCGCCTGGCTCCGCGGCGCCATCCGCACCCCCGACGGCGGCATCGACCTCCTCATCTCGACCAGCCCCGATGGCCCCCTCCTCCGCGCCCGCTTCCCCGGCCTCGATTGCACCGAAGGCGCCAGCGAAGCCGACCGCGCCGCCATCGAAGCCGCCCGCATCGCCTTCATCAACCGCTGCGGCGTCCCCACCGCCGGCAGCTGGCGGCCCCTCGGCGGACAGGCCGTCCTCGTCGGCGTCCCCGCCTGGGGCGAACCGCGCCCCTCCGGCGCCGACGGCGCACCCACCGGCATCGAACTCGCCCCCGTCCTCGACTTCGCCATGCCCCAGGGCGCCACCTGCGACCCCAGCCAGCCCTTCGGCCCGACCCCCACGCCCACGCCCGGCGCCGCGCTCGAAATGCTCATCAACGTCAACCCCATCCGCGTCAGCCGTGGCGGACAGGTCACCGTCACCATCATCGTCCAGGAGCCGCCCCCGCCCGGCGGCACCCCCATCCCCGGCCCCGCCGGCATCCCCTGCAGCTACACCGCCTACGACCGCGCCCTCACCCCCATCGCCTCCGGCGGCCCCAGCCCCACCGGCCCCGGCGGCACCGTCAGCTGGACCTTCACCGTCCCGCCCGACGCCGCCCTCAGCGACTACAGCACCAACACCCACGGACGCGTCACCCCCGCCTGCCAGGGCCTCACCGCCCGCGGCTCCGCCCGGCTGGAGATTGTCGAATGACGGGGAGCGGGGAGCAGGGAGCGGGGAGCAGGGTCAGGGGTCGCGCGAGGGGAGGTTGCGCCGGCTGCGGAGCGAACGGGCGAGTTGAAACAGCCCGGCGCTGAGGCGGTCAATCCGTTCCGCGAAGCGGTCATATTCGGCCTGCTGAATCCAGGACAGCCGCCGCGCCATGTCCAGCCAGCAGTCCAGTTCGAACAGCGATGACCGCGCCCGGTCGACGAACGATGCGTAGTCCAGCGGCGTGCTTCGCCCGTTCCCTTCGGCGATGTTCGCGGACACGGACATGGCAGCGCCGCAGATCTGGTCGCGGAACCACTCCTCTTCCTTGATGTGGCGCCGACGCGCGACCAGGAGGACCTGCTCCGCCAAATCCTGGGCGAGGTGCCAGACTTCGAGCTTTCGATACGGCAGCGGGCCCGACATCGCCCCGGACTGTACTACCCCGCCGGCCCCTGCATCCACCCCGCTCCCTGCTCCCCGCTCCCTGCTCCCCGCTCCCTGCTCCCCGCTCCCTGCTCCCCGCTCCCTGCTCCCCGCTCCCTGCTCCCCGCTCCCTGCTCCCCGCTCCCTGCTCCCTGCTCCCCGCTCCCCGCTCCCCGCTCCCCGCTTCCTGCTCCCCGCTCCCCGCTCCCCGCTCCCCGCTCCCTGCTCCCCGCTCCCCGTTAACCCCCCCTTACCCCCGCGCGTTACTACCGCCGGACGGAGAGCACCCGCCGTGCTCGCCGTACCCGGCGCTTCCCCGCGCCTCCCACGAAAGGATTGACCCTTGCACCACCGGTCAGTACCTTTCGCAAGACTTTACCCGCGCCCGGGGCACGCCCCGCGGCGCCCCATGCCGTCCACCACACCAGGAGGCCCCATGCCCCTGCCCACCCGCCCGCCGCTCCCTGCTCCCTGCTCCCTGCTCCCTGCTCCCCCACGGGCGGGGCCGGCCCGGGCGGCGCTCCTCCCTCCTCCCTCGGCGGAGCGGAGCGGATGGGCTGGGCTCCCCGCTCCCCGCTCCCTCGGGGTGGCGGCGGTGCCGGGGCACTGCTCCCTGCTCCCCGCTCCCCGCTCCCCGCTCCCCGCTCCAGCCTCCAACCTCGGCGCACCCGCGCCGGGTGGCAGGACATCCCACACTCGGTACGAAAGGAGGGCTTCGCTGAGCGCGGCCGGCCGCCCGGCGCCGGGAACGCCGTGACGCTCCCGTAGGGCAGCAGGGCCCCGCACCAACGAAATCCGCACACACCACCGTCCGACCATGAGGGAAGCCCGGATCCGCCCCCGGCCAGCGCCAGGCCAGGCGCGGCAGACGAGCGGGCAACCTCGCCAGCAGCCGAAGCCGGCACCCGCCGGCGCCACCTGCAGAACGAATGCCCGCAGTCCGGGCGCATCCGGAACACGGGAGCCGGCCCCCACCGGGGCAGGCCCCGCCAGCAACCCGAATCGAGATGGGGCCCGCGGCGAACGCCGCACCGCCCCGCAACCACAGCCAGGAGCGTTTCGCTCCGGACCCCGCACCCGCGGGGGAACGAACCGAAACGACTCACATGACTGGAGAGGTAACAGAATTTGAGTAAGGAACTTGCTCAGACCGTTGGCGGAAAGCGGGTCGCGTGGCTCATCGCGATCCTCGCCGCCTTCGCCGTCATGGCAGCCCTGGGCAGCCAGTGGCGCGGCGCCAGCGCGCAGCTGCCGCTGACGACGACGAATGTGACCCAAAGCCCGGCGGCCGGGTCGACCATCAACCCCGGCAGCACCATTACCTACACCCTCACCGCGACCCTCACCGCGAACCTGCCGAACACAGGCGATGAGCTCACGATGCAGATCGACCTGCCGGCGGGGGTCACCGTCGCCAGCGTCACCTGCAGCCCCCCGACGGGCGGTAACATTACTACTACCCTCGACACAACTGGTCCCGAAGTCGGCTGCAACTGGGTCGACGCGACGCCGGGTATTCAGGCGGGTACGTATACCGCCACGATCACGGTAACCGCAGGCGTAGGCCCGACCATCGCTGCGCCGACCGATGCCGAGGTCTGCGCCGATACCAACGGGAACGAGGACTGCGACGACGAAACTGGCACCGATCTGCTGGCGATGACCCTCGCCTCGAGCGTCGGCACCCTCAATGTCAACGGCATTACGACCAACGCCACCACGGCTGCTGCCGGTGGCCAGGTCACCGTCACCTTCAACATCCCCGCCGGCCTCACCTACTGCTCCGACGGCACGGGCGGGGATGCTCGCGCCTTCACGGCTGCTGACCAGACGGTCACGGGCCTGAACGTCGTGAGTACGACCCCCACGACTGCCCTCGACACCGCGGCCGGCACGCACACCGTCGTCGTGACCGACGATGCCACCGTCGGCGGCACCGTCAGCATCTCGACGCACCTCGCGGGGGCCGCCGCCGGCACCGGCTGCTCCTCCACGACGGTCAATATCACCTCCGCCAACTTCGTGCTGCCGCAGCTCCGCCACATCGCGGATAACGGTACCGTCATCGCCGGCCAGGAAGTCAGCAACAACGTCCGCGGCTCGCAGCACACCATCTGCACCGTCAACCCGGCCAACAACCAGGGCATCCAGCTGCCGGTCGGCATCACGCTCTCGAACATCGTCGTCACCAACGGCGGCGGCTACGCGAGCACCGCGGATACCGACCCCACGTTCAGCGACGTCATCATCAACACGCAGACCATCGGCGGCCAGCCGGCCACCTGCGTCACCTGGCGCTCGCTCGATGCCGGCGACCAGACCATCAGCGTCCTCTACGTCGGCCTCGACGGCGTCCAGTACAACGTCCTCTGGAACGCCACCCAGGGCCTCGTCAAGGAGTGGAACACCCTCGAGGCGAGCACCATCACCTCGGGCACCGTCTCCGGCACCGGCGACAACGTCAGCGTGACGCGCACCCTCCCGGTGACCCTGAACCCGGTTACGGGCCAGTACCAGGGCACCGCGGTCAACATCACCGACACCTTCCTCGGCAGCCACACCAACTCGGCCGGCCAGAAGGAAGGCCCGATGTCGCTCGCTGGCGTCCAGTGGACCGTGACCAAGACGGGCTGCGGCACGCTCTCCGGCACGACCTCCGGCACGACGACCCTCACCTCGACCGGCGGCGTCGGCAATGAGCCGAGCGTCTCCTTCGACCCCGACGGCTGCGCTCCGGGCAGCACCGCCACGGTCACCATCACCGGCTCGGAACCCGGCGCCCTCGGCTCCGGCACCCCGAAGACGGTGACCCAGTCGATCACCTTCTCCTTCACGGCCCAGATCCCGGCGAAGCACGTCTTCCTCGCCTGGGCCGGCCAGCGCGTCGTCCTCGAGCACAACTGGGCCCTCGACCCGTCCAGCCTGACCTCGTCAGCTCAGACGTGCCCGACCGCGACCGGCTTCGACGGTCCTGATGTCCAGTACATCAAGGGTTCCGGCCCCGGCAACTTCCTGCCCGGCGGCACGGTCCAATCGATCGACACCGACAGCGAAGCCTTGGCGTTACTGACCACCGGCAGCCAGGTCGTCCAGGGCACCAACTACCCGGCCTGCACCTCCGTCGCCGTCTTTGAATCGGAAGACCAGGGCCAGGTCGATATCGAGGCCTTCATCGAGGACGCCCCGGCCTCCAAGGTCGCTTGGGTCGTCTACTACATGAAGATCGAGCGCGTGAACCTCTCGCTGGTCACGCAGGTCTCCAAGCCGACCCACAACGGCTCCGCCGCTCCCGATTGGGCGCCCGGCAACCCGTGGGACGCCTCGAAGGATGACGCCGACGGCGCCGCCGAGTGGAACGTCTCGAAGGACATCCTCGTCCGCGGCCGCGTCTCCGGCTGGTTCGTCAACAGCAACCCGTCCGGCCGCCCGGCCGATACGAGCAACCCGCTCAACGTCCTCCCGGCCAACCGCTGGGTCATGCCGAACGACTGGCCGCTCCTCGCCGGCGGTCCCGATGGCGAAGAGGCGTACGGCACTGCGGAGCAGTTCCGGCCCTACTACGACATCATGATCGCCCCGAACAACGTCCTCGGCCTGGCGCTCGCCAACCCGGACGGCACCGGCCTGAACCTCGTCGCCGTCGTCGCCGCGGGCAACACCGGGGTCGGCTCGTCGACCTCGCCGATCAAGGTCACGACCTGCGCCTCGCTCCAGGCCAACGACACCATTGTGATCGGCACCACCAGCAAGACGGTCTCGTCCTGCACGGGTACCTCTCTTGTCATCACCGCGCCGTTCACCGCGGCGCCGGCCGCAGGCACGCCGATCTTTGAGTCCTCTGGCGTTCCGTTCATCGGTCCGTACAGCGCCCTCGATATCGTCGGCCTCGCGAAGGACGGTTTCGGCGGCACCGCGCCCACCTCGTGGGCAACGGCCAGCGTCCGGGATACGGCCTGGAAGGACTTCGACGTCGACTGGTGGGACGCCCCGATGCCGCCCGCCCTGGTCAGCGTCGCCGTCCGCGGCACCGGCTTCATCAAGGCGGTCTACAAGGACGAGGTCTACTACCTCGGCACGCCCAACACCCCGTCGGTGGCTGCTGGCGGCACGCAGGTGTACCCGAATCCGTACTACTGGACCGAGATCCCCGAGAGCCCGTTCATCAGCGCGGTCGCTGCCGGCGGCGGCTACCTCTGGGATAGCTGGGGCACGGTTGGCCCGTTCATGCGGCCGTACCCGTTCTGGAAGCCCGTCCGCATCGGCGTGAACAGCGCCGGCATCGGCGAAG
This sequence comes from Tepidiforma bonchosmolovskayae, assembly GCF_008838325.1. GTDB lineage: Bacteria > Chloroflexota > Dehalococcoidia > Tepidiformales > Tepidiformaceae > Tepidiforma > Tepidiforma bonchosmolovskayae. Next base: position 1,454,872 of record NZ_CP042829.1, read on the forward strand.
CCCTCAGCTCGACCGACATCGCCGAGCTGACCATCATCCGCAACGCCTACAACGACCAGACGATCGCCCGCGACCTGGTCGTCTACAGCGACAACCACGGCGAGTTCATGGTTGCCGCCAACGGCGACTTCAAGACCGACCTCTCGGCCTGCGCCACCAACGCGCTCGCCGGCGGCAAGCACTGCAAGCCCGGCGACAAGGTCGGCAAGGCCACCATCACCGCCACCGCCGACTACCCGGACTTCCGCGGCAAGCACTTCCCGGTCGCGTCCAACGCCGTCACGGTCGACTGGACCTGGGGCGGCTACAAGGACGTCACGATCGAGAAGGGCGAGACCGACCAGTTCGTCTACGTCGTCTTCCACGCGCTCGACCGCGATGGGTTCTGCTCCGTGCCGACCGGCGCGGTCAGCCTCCACCCGGTCCTCTCCAGCGCGGATGCGGGGAACGACTTCTCGAGCCTCGGCGCCCGCTACAACGGCGACCCGGTTGAGAACGTCGACTTCCTCATCGACAGCGGCGAGGGCATCATCATCGCCCAGTCCGGCGGCGGCGCCATCAACGATGGCAAGCGGTTCGCTACCGGCGTGACGACCTTCTCCGTCGCTGCCAACGACCCGGCCGTCACCGGCCTCAAGGAGTTCCCGCTCAGCCCGCTCGCGGCGCAGGGCCAGACCGATGAGTGCCAGGCCTGGATCAAGGTCTCGAACAGCCTCCTCGGCATCGTCAACGTCCTCGCCATCGCGCACGACGACGAAGGCAACATCGGCTTCGACCGGGTCATCGACCTCCAGACCACCACGAGCTACACGCTCAACTTCCGGTGGAGCCTCATCACCTGGGCTGGCGCCAACAACATCCCGGTGATGGATGCCATCAAGGGCACCGGCAAGAACGATGCCGGCAACGACATCTCCGCCAGCGTCACGGCCATCTACGGCTGGGATGCTGCGGGCCAGAAGTGGCTCGGGTTCTTCCCGGCGGGCGTGAATGTGCCCGGCGCGAACGACCTGAACGCCCTCAAGACTGGCGAGGCCTACTGGATCGCCATCACCGGTCCGTCGTCCGTCACCTGGACTATCGCGACCAACGTCGACTAGCACCGGCACTCCCGGAGGCCGGCCTGCCCCGCGCGGGCGGGCCGGTCCCCGGGGCCCGGTCCGGTTGAAACGGTCGTACAGACAGGAATGGAGCAAACCATGACGAAAGTTCTCAAGGTGCTCGCTGGCGGATGGCTGGCCGCAGTCCTCGGCATCGCGCTCTTCGCGGCGGCCGGCACCCTCGGTGCCTCCACCGTCTCCGCGGAGTCGCCGCCGAATCCGCCGGCCCGGTTCGCCGGGACGGTCACCATCGACGGCCAGCCGGCTCCCGCCGGCACGGTCATCGAAGCGCGCATCGGCAACGCTGCCTGCGGCGTCACGCAGGTGTTCACCCAGGGCGGGCAGTCCCGGTACGTCCTCGATGTGCCGGCGCTCGACCCGGGCGCGAACCCGAACTGCGGCGTCGATGGCGCGGTCGTCACCTTCTACATCGGCGGCAAGAAGGCCGCTGAGACCGGCTCGTGGAAGAACTACCAGCTCAACGAGCTGAACCTCAGCTACACGACGCCGACGCCCACCGCGTCGCCCTCGCCGACGGCAAGGCCGCCGGCCGCCGGCAACACGGTGACCGCCGACGGCGGCGCCTCGGCCAGCTGGCTCCTCGCCATCGCCGGCCTGGGCATCCTCGCCTTCGGCGTCAGCGGCATCGCGGTCGCCCGCCGCGCCCGCTAACCGTCACCCCTCGCGGTGACCGCCACGGGGCCCTGCACCAGCGGGGCCCCGTTTCCTGTCCCCGGCAACAGCTCCCCGCTCCCCGCTCCCCGCTCCCCGCTCCCTGCTCCCTGCTCCCCGCTCCCTGCTCCCTGCTCCCCGCTCCCCGCTCCCTGCTCCCCGCTCCCCGCTCCCCGCTCCCCGCTCCCTCCTCCCTATTTGCGCACCGGCCGCGCCCCCGCCGCCTCCAGCGCCCGCGCCAGCCGCTCCGCCGTGAACGGCTTCTGGATGAGCCCGGCAATCCGCCGCTTCACATCCCGGTCGATGTGCGCGTCCGCCGCGTATCCGGTGCAGACCACCACCGGCAGGTCGGGCCGGATGGCCGTCAGCGCCCGGAACGTCTCGGAACCGGTCATGCCCGGCATCACCAGGTCGAGCAGCACCGCTGCGAACCGGTCCGGCCGGGCCCGCACGATCTCGATCGCCGTCGCGCCGCCCGGCGCCTCTACGACGTTGTAGCCCAGGTCGCCGAGCGTAGCCGCCAGCGCCCGGCGCACCATCGGGTCGTCGTCTACCACAAGGATGAGGTTCCCCTCGCCCGCGCTGAAGGCGTCGGCGGCGCCGTCCCGCTCGCCGGGCGCCAGCGGGAAGCTGAGGGTGAACGTCGTCCCGCGCCCGGGCTCGCTGTCGACGGTGATATCGCCGTGGTGCCCCTGCACGATGCCGTACGTAATCGCCATGCCGAGGCCGGTGCCCGAGCCGGGCGGCTTTGTCGTGTAGAACGGCTCGAAGATGCGCATCCGGACCTCGTCGGTCATCCCCGGGCCGGTGTCGGCGATCTCCACCCAGGCCAGCGGGCCGGTCGCGCCCGCCCGGATGGCGATGCGGCCGCCTTCGGGCATCACATCGCGTGCGTTCAGCACGATGTTCATCAGCGCCTGCTCCAGCTGCCCCGAATCGCCCTCCACGATGAGGGGCGTCTCCGGCAGCTCCACATCGAGGGCAACGCGCGAATTGATCGCCGGCGCCACCAGCTGCAGCGTGTCCTCGATGACCGTCCGAAGGTCGACCCGCCCGAAGCGGACGAGCCCGCCGCGCGCGAACGAGAGCAGCCGCCCGGTGAGGTCGGCCGCCTTGCGCGCCGCCTCCTCGATAAGCGCCACGTTCTCCCGCTCGTCGATGTCGAGGTTGGGCGAGCGCTTCAGCAGGCCGGCGAACCCGAGGATCGTCGTCAGCAGGTTGTTGAAGTCGTGCGCCACAGCGCCGGCCATCGTCCCCAGCGACTCCATCTTCTGGCTCTGCATCAGCTGGGCCATCAGCGCCTTCCGCTCCGAAACATCGCGCGCGAGCACGAGCACCGCCTCGCGCCCGCCGTAGGCGACGAGCGAGGCGACCACCTCCACGTCCAGCGGCGAACCGTCGCGTTTGCGGTAGCGCACATCGGCGAGGTGCACCTCCCCATCGGCGTGGATGCGCGCCATGAACGCGCCGAGCTCGGCTTCGTCGGCCATCGAAATATCGTCGAGGCGCAGCGTCTGCAGCTCGCGCTGCGTGTAGCCGAGCACCCGGGCCGCGAAGGGGTTCGCGTCGAGGATGCGCCGGCTGGCCGCGTCGACCGTGAGGATCATCTCCTCCGCCTGCGCCACCAGCGAGCGGTACTTCAGCTCGCTCTCCGCCAGCGACTCCAGCGCCGAGGCCTTCTCCAGCGCCAGCGCGAGCGGCCCTGCCAGCGTCGCCAGCAGCTCGGCATCCTCAGCGCCGAACCGACCGGTGCCCTCGCCCCGGAGCTCGACCAGCCCGCGCACCGAATCGTGCACCACCAGCGGCGCCCGGATGACCGAGAAGAGGCCGGCCTCCAGCAGCGCCCGGTGCCCCGCGTGCAGCGGCAGCTCTTCGCGCGCGTCGGCCGCGAACTCCGGCGCGACCCGGCCGGCCGTTCCTGCGCCCCGCAGCCGGCCCACCGGCAATTCATCCGCGGAGGCTTCCGCGGGCAGCGCGATCCCGGCGTCCATGGCGAGGCGGCGGGCGGTCGCCTGCCCGGGTTCGACCACGAACACGGCGCCGAACTCCGCCCCGAACAGCGCCCGGCAATCCGCGAGGAACCGCTGCGCCACCCGCTCGGCCGTGCCGCCGGCGTTCAGCCGGGCGAGGATGCGCGCGGTCGCCTCCAGGCGCGCCGTCCGCCGCGCCTGCTCCTCCCGGCCGCGGAAGTACCGGACCGCCAGCCCCAGGGGCTGGACCGCCTGGCCGAGCTGCTCGGCATCGGCCCGGCCAAATCGGCCCGGCTGGCGGGCACCGAGGGTCACCACCCCGCAGACGCTGTCGCCGTCGCGCACCGCCACCCGCATGCTCGACCGGATGCCGGCGTCCCGCTCTGCCATCGAAGCCGCCGTCAGCCGCGTCTCCGCGGCCAGGTCGTCGAAGACGTGCACCACGGGGCCTGCCGGCGGCCACGCATCGAACACCTGCTCTGCCGGCAGCACATCGCCTGCCCGCCACCCGGCGGCCTCCGGGTCGGCCGCCGCGACCCGCACGCTGCTCCCCTCGACGACCCCGATGGCGCACTGGTCCGCGCCGTACATCGCCCGGAGCGCTCCCGCCACCTGCGCCGCCAGCTCCTCGAAACGGTCGTGCGCACCGAGCGCGCCCAGCAGGTCGAGCACGGCCCGTGCCCGCTGCGCCTGCTCGTGCGCCGAGGCGATGAGGTACGCCCGTTCGAGCACCGTCCCCAGCGTGCCGGCCAGCTCGCCGAACTGGGCCAGGTCCTCCGCGTCCCAGGCGCGCGGCGCCGGGGCTGCCACGGTCGCGATGCCCCGGACCACGCCCGCAGCATCCCGGATGGGCGCCCGCATCACGCTGCGCAGCCCGTGCTCCGCCAGCACCCGGGTCGCGCGGTCGTGCTGCCCGGTCCGGGCGTCTTCGGTCAGCGCCGGCCCGCCCCTGGCCAGGCCCTCCCAGGCGTCCGGCTCCTCCCGCACCGCCCGCTCGAGTTCGGCCAGCTCCCCGGCCGAAAAATGGTCGCTCGAGGCCGAGAGCGTCGGCTGACGACCGGGGCCCGTGGTCAGGACCACCGCATGCGACGCGCCGAAGATGCGCCGCACCTCCCGTACGAACACGTCTCCCGCGTCCTGCATCGATGCGGCCGGCGTGAGCGCGAGCAGCACGCGGGTCTTCGCCTCCAGCAGCTCCGATTGCTCCGCAAGCCTCCCGAGCAGCCGCACCCGGTCGATCGCCACCGCCAGCGGCCGCGCAAGCTCCATCAGCCGCTCTTCGTCGCCCCGGGAGTACCGGTGCGCCTGCCGGCTGCCGACCGTCACCAGCCCCACCGTCCCGTCGGTGAGCCGGAAGGGCACGCGCATGCCCGAGAGCAGCCCGCGCTCCCGCCCGATCGCCGTTCCCGGGTTCGGCGGCAGGGTCGCAAAGATGTCGCCCGCGGGTTCGTCCCGGTGCGCCAGCGCCTCCCGGTAGGCTGCCACGTCAGCATCGGTCAGCGCCGGCTCAAACTCTCCCGGACCCATCACCCCCGAGCTCAGCCCGAGCAGCTCCCGGCGCCGCCGCTCCAGGTCGACCGTCCCGAGCGCGACATGGTCCGCCCCGAAGTAGTCGCGCAGCCGCTCGGCGATCGCCTGGCAGGCGGGGCCGAGTTCCCGCGCCTCCCAGAGCGTCTCCAAGAGCTCCGCGGCAACGTTGAGCATCCCGGCATGCTGCTCGAGCGCCAGCGCATGCGCAACGGCCAGTTCGCCGCGCCGCAGCCGCTCGACGCCCAGCTCGACGACCCTCCCCACCCGGGCGAGGAAGCTGCGCTCCGTCGAGCTCCACGCACCCGGCTCCCGCCGCAGCGCCACCACCGCGAGCCCCAGCCCGCCCCAGCGCCGCGCACGCACCGCGGCCGCCAGCGACCGCATCCCCAGCGCGTCACGCGCAAACGCCTCTGCCGGCATCAGGTCCGGCTCGTCGAGCGACTCCCGGACCCACGTCTCGCCCGGCCGTTCTTCCGTCAGCCGCCGGTTCGCCGGGTCGGCGGCCGCCGCCATCGCCGCATCCCAGAGGCCTGCCGTCAGCAGCCCGGGCGGGGCCGACCGCACCGTCCGTTCCCCGCCGGGCCCTCCCTCGACGAGCACGAATACTGCATCGGCGGCGAGCGCAGCCTGCACCCCGGCGGCCACGCGTTCGAGCAGGGCCGCCTCGTCTTCCGCCGCCGCAATCCTCCCCAGCAGGTCCGCCTCGGCCGTCCGGATCGCCCGTTCGAACTCCAGCCGTTCGAGCAGCAGCAGCGGCCGCAGCCCGGCCATCGCCGCGGCGGCAAGCTCGCCCAGCTTCCCAAGATCCTCCCGGCTGAAGTACCCGGGCGTTGTGCTCCCAACCAGCACGAACCCCAGCACCGTGCCCTGCTCGTCGGTAAGCGGGAGCCGCACCGTGCTCCGCACCCCCGCAGCGATCGCGGCCCGCTGCCCCGGACTCGGTGCTGGCAGGTCCAGTGTGTCCGCGATGACCGTTGCACCCTCCTGCTCCAGCACCCGGGTGAACGCCCGGTCGCTCCGCCGGTGGTCGAACGGCCAGTTCCCCGGCGAGAGCCGACCCTCCAGCGGCCACCAGAACGCCCGCCTGCCCCGCCGGCTGAGCGCCACATAGGCGCAGTCGGCGCCCAGCTCCCGGGCAGCCAGCTCCGCAAGCCGGGCGGCTTCCGCCTCCACGTCGCGGCTGCTTCCCGGCACGGCCTCCCGCGCCGGCGGCGCAGCGTGGCCCTGCGTTCCCGCGGTCCCTCCGTGGTCCGCCGGTGAATGCTCCCCCATCTCCTTCCCCCGGGGGCCGGGCCCGCCCACGTGCGGAACCGGCAGATACAGCCTCGGCAGGCGCCCGCATCCTACGTACTGGCATTCCCTGCGCGATATCAGGGAGTTCCCGAAATTTCTCCGGGCAACAACCTTTTCGGCCCTGTTTCATGGGAATCTGCCCTCCCCTCCCGTCCTGCCCCGGTGCGCCCCGTGCCCGAGAGCGCCGGCGGAGTACCATACGCACCATGAACGAAACGTTGCGCTCGCGAACCCGTGTCGTCGTCACCGGCCTCGGCGCCATCACGCCCGCCGGTCAGACCGTCGACGAGTTCTGGCAGAACCTCGTCGACGGCCGCTCGGGCATCGGCCACCTCACCATGGTCGACCCGACCGGCTACCCGTGTAAGTTCGCCGGCGAAGTCAAAGACTGGGACCCGACCCGCTACATCGAGCGCAAGGCCGCCCGCCGCATGGCCCGCTTCTCCCAGTTCATGGTCGCTGCGGCTGCCCAGGCCATCGCCGATGCCGCCCTCAACCTCGACGCCGAAGACCGCGACCGCATCGCCGTCCTCATCGGCAACGGCGGCGGCGGCTACCCCGACATCCAGGAGGCCGCCCGCACCCTCTTCGAGCGGGGCGGCATGCGCATCGACCCCCTCTACCTCGCCCGCTCCCTCGGCAACATGGCCGCCGCCCAGGTCTCCCTCCAGTTCGGCCTCCGCGGCTACAACGGCACCATCGTTACCGCCTGTGCTGCCGGCACCCAGGCGATCGGCGAAGCTGCCTGGCTCATCCGCTCCGGCCGAGCTGAGATCGCCGTCACCGGCGGCTGCGAAGCCGGCATCTCCGAGCTCGGCCTCGCCGGCTTCTCCGTCATGCGCGCCCTCACCAGCTTCGACGGCCCGCCCGAGGAAGCCTCGCGGCCCTTCGACGCCACCCGCGACGGCTTCGTCCCCTGCGAAGGCGCCGGCGCCCTGGTCCTCGAGTCCGAAGCCCACGCCCGTGCCCGCGGGGCCCGCATCTACGCCGAGATCGCCGGCTTCGGCTGCACCAACGACGCCTTCCACGTCGCCGCGCCGCCCGACGACGGCGAAGGCGCCGCCCGCGCCATGGCCGAGGCCCTCCGCGACGCCGGCCTCTCCCCTGCCGACATCGACTACATCAACGCCCACGCCACCAGTACCCCGCTCGGCGATACCGCCGAGACCCGCGCCATCAAGCGCGTCTTCGGCGAAGACGCCTACCGCATCGCCATCAGCGCCACCAAGTCGCTCATCGGCCACGGCCTCGGCGCCAGCGGCGGCATGGAGACCGTCGCCACCATCAAGACCATCGAAACCGGCACCATCCACCCCACCATCAACCTCCACCACCCCGACCCCGACTGCGACCTCGACTACGTCCCCAACGTCGCCCGCAAGGCCGAGGTCCGCGCCGCCCTCAAGAACAGCTTCGGCTTCGGCGGCCAGAACAGCTCGCTCGCCATCGTCCGCTACGAACCGTAGCCCCCGGCGGCGTCCCGCCCGCGCGGTGCATCGCAAACAGCAGCGCGGCCCCAGGGAAACCTCCCTGGGGCCGCTGAACGTTCGCTCCGGAGTGGGGCGCCGCCTAGACCACGCCCGGCGGCACTTCGACATCGCCGTCGCGCAGCGGACGCGCCGTCGGCCGCACCGCGACTTCCAGGAGCTCGGCGATATCGAACGCGCGGATCGTGCGCTTCTCCTCGTCCGGCTGCACCGCCGGGATGCCGTCCTCGAACATCTGGATGCAGAACGGGCAGGCGGTCGCCACGATGTTCGCGCCCGTGTTCGCGGCCTCTGCCGCGCGCAGGTGGTTCACCCGCGTGCCCGATTCCTCCTGCCACATGTTCCCGCCGCCGGCCCCGCAGCAGAGCCCGCGCTCCCGCGAACGCGGCATCTCCACCAGCTTCGCGCCCGGGATCGCCTCGATGACCTGCCGCGGCGTGTCGTAAATCCCGTTCCCCCGGCCGAGGTAGCAGCTGTCGTGCACCGTGATCGTCGCCCCGGTGCCCTCCTTCGGCTTCAGGTCGCCCTTCGCCAGCAGGAACTGGAGGAAATCCGCGTGGTGGGTCACCTCCCACTTCCCGCCGAAATCCGGGTACTCGTTCCGGAACGTGTTGAAGCAGTGCGGGCAGCTCGTGATCACCCGCTTCACGCCCATCTCATTCAGGGCGTCGGCGTTCGCCTGCGCCATCGTCGCGAACAGGAACTCATTGCCGAGCCGCCGCGCCGGTTCGCCGTTGCAGGTCTCCGCCTGCCCCAGCACACCAAAGCTGACGCCGGCCTCCAGCAGCAGCTTCACCACCGCCTGCGTAATTGGGATGTTCCGCTCCACCAGCGCGCCCGAGCAGCCGACCCAGTACAGGTACTCCTGCGACCCGTCGTAGATCGGTACGTCGATGCCCTGCGCGCGGAGCTGCTCGATCCACGTCTCCCGCGTGAGCTGCGTCCCGCGCCAGGGGTGGCCGCGCTGCTCCAGGTTCTGGAGCGCCGCCTGCGCCGTCGCCGGCACCCGCGCCTGCTCCATCACGAGGTACCGCCGCATCTCCACAATCGGCGGAACGTGCTCCACCAGCACCGGGCACTCCTGCATGCACGCCCCGCAGGTGCGGCACGCCCAGAGCGTCTCATCCTTAATGTACCCGCCTACCAGCGGCTCCAGCTCCTCCTCCGGGTTCTTCCCCTTCAGGATGAGCGGCCCCGCATGGTTCATGTATGTCTTGATGTCCTGGATCAGCGCCATCGGCGAAAGCGGCTGCCCCGCCGTGTACGCCGGGCACACCTCCGTGCACCGCCCGCAGCGCACGCACGTGTCGGCATCGAAGAGCGTCTTCCACGTGAAGTCTTGCAGCCGGCCCGCGCCGAGCCCGGCGCCCTCCTCGATCAGCTTCTCGATGTCGCCCATCGGCTCGAGGTAGAGCGGCGTCGTCGGCCGCTTGAAGAACGCGTTCACCGGCGCCAGCGCAATGTGCCGGAACTTCGTCAGCGCCATCAACGTCAGCAGCGTGAACGCGCCGACCACATGGAACCACCACCACCCCACGTGGAAGTCCAGCAGCGTATCGGGCGAAACGCTCCCCACCAGCTTCGCCACGACGTAGCCCGCCGGCGACCACTTCGACCACGATTCGTTCCCTGCCGGGATCTCGTCGGCCGCCAGCCGCAGCCCTTCGACTACGATGCCGCTGAACAGCACCACGCCCAGCAGGCCGACGATGATCGCGTCCTCCGTCCCGCGCCGGTCCCAGTTCAGCTTCGCCGGCGGCGAGATGTAGCGCCGGTACACCGCCATGCCGATGCCGATCAGTCCGATGACGCCGAACACGTCGCCCACGAGCGAGTACACGAGGTAGGTGCCGCCCGTCAGGAACAGGTGCTCCCGGTCCGACCCGAAGATGAGCGGCAGGTAGTCGTCCAGCGCCAGCAGGATGGTCACGATCGTCAGCACGAGGAAGCTCGAGTAGATGAAGCCGTGCATCACGCCCGCGTAGCGGTCGTTCTTCACCCGGCTCGTCCCGGCTCCCAGCGTCAGCAGGTTCGTAATCCGCGCGCTCAGGCGCTGGTTCACCCGGTGCGGTTTCCCCAGCCGCCAGACGCGCACCCGCTGGAGGAGCGCCCCGAAGATCACCGCCATCGAAATGGCAAAGATGAAGTACATCAGCCACGGCGTCTTGATGTTGAAGAACACCTCGCGCGAGGCGTCCGTCGTCCGGGCCGTTTCGATCGCGGAGATAGCCGCCAGCACCGCGACCGGGACGACAATGCCGCCCCAGCTGCCGCGCAGCCGCGTGCCCTTCCGGCGCTCTCCCCCGTTGCCGGTCATCGAACCATGCTTCATGTCACGCGTTCCCGTTGCAGGTTTCGAAACGGTGCGCGCCGGCTGGTCCCCGCGCGCACGATGTAGCCGCATCCTACCCGAGCCTCCCCTTCGGTGCGAACCCCGTTCACCCCGCCCGAACGGTGCTCCGCGTGGCCCGGCTTACGCCGCCCCGGCACGCCGGCGCCCCGGCCGTCCGACCGGGGCGCTGCTGCAGGAGCTGACCGTATCGGCCCGCCGCTATGACTTCGCCGGCAGCTCGTTGGTCGGCGTGCCGTACAGCTTCCGCAGGTCCGTCTTCAGGACCTTGCCCATCACGTTCCGCGGCAGCTCATCCACCACGGCCACGTACTGCGGCGCCTTGAACGAGGCGAGCCGCGATTTCGCGTACTGCGTGATCTCCTCCGGCGTGATCGTTGCGCCCGGCTTCAGCACCACGATCGCCTTCACCACCTCGCCCCACTCGACATCCGGCACGCCGATGACGGCCGCCTCCTCGATCGCCGGGTGCTCCTCCAGGACGTTCTCGATCTCCCCGGGCGAGATGTTCTCGCCGCCGCGGATGATCAGGTCCTTCTTCCGGCCCGTGATGTACAGGTAGCCGCCCTCGTCCAGCTTGCCCACGTCGCCGGTGTGCAGCCACCCGTCGATGATCGCCGAGCTCGTCGCATCCTCCTGCTTGTAGTACCCCTTCATCACGCGGTCGGAGCGGACGCAGATCTCGCCCTCCTCGCCCGGCGGCAGCGGGCGGTTCCGCTCGTCCATAATCGCCAGCTCCACATCCGGCATCGGCTTCCCGACCGAACGCAGCCGCTGCTCCTTGATCTCCGTGTCCGTGCTCAGGTCGTGGTCCTCCGGGCCGAGGAACGTCAGCGTCGCCGTCGATTCCGTCTGCCCGTACGCGTTGATCAACCCGATGCCCTTCGGCGGGAAGATGTCGCACGCCTTCCGCACCACTTCGTACGGCATCGGCGCCGCCCCGTACGTAATCTGCTTCAGCGACGAGATGTCGTACTTGTCGAAGTCCGGCACCTCCATGATCCGCTTCAGCATCGTCGGCACCACGAAGGCGTGGGTGACCTTCTCCTGCTGCACCGCCTGCAGCCACAGCTCCGGCGAGAACTGCGGCAGGATCACCAGCGTCCGCCCCATCCAGACGCCGAGGATCATCGCGGTCGCCCCCGCCACATGGAAGAACGGCGCCGAAACCAGCAGCTTCTCGTGCGTCTCCGGGTCGGCCGGCGGCTGGTTCGTCGCGTACGCCGTCACGTCGAGGAACGAAAGCTGCACGCCCTTCGGCTGCGCCGTCGTCCCCGAGGTAAAGATGATGATCGTCGCGTCTTTGTCGTCGACCTCCGTCCAGATCTCGTCCTCGGCGCCGCCCTCCAGCAGCTCCTCGTACCGGAGGTACCCCTCGGCCGCACCGCCGAGGCTGATGTAGTGCTGCACCGTCGTCAGCGTCGGCCGGATCCGCTCCACCAGCTCCCGGTACCGGTCCGAAACGAGCAGCACCTTCGTCTCGCTCACATTGACCATGTAGGTCAGCTCTTCATCCTTCGCCCGGTAGTTGAGCGGCACGAAGGTCGCGCCCAGCATCGCCGACGCGTAGTAGCTGATCACGAAGTCCGAGCTGTTGACGGCCATGATCGCCACGTGGTCGCCCTTCCCGACCCCGAGGCCCTGGAACGCATTCGCCAGCTTGCACACCTGGCGGTACATCTCCGCATAGGTGAGCCGCTTCCCGCCCCCGTTGCCGTCGAAGTCGACCAGCGCCTCCCGGTCGGGCACAACCGACGACGTGATCTGCAGGAACTCGATCGTGTTCATTCAGACTCCAGAGAAGAAACGTAGGGACACCCTTGTGGCCGCCGATTCTACCGGAACCCGCCATCCCGGGCGAACCGGGGTCCCTCGCCCCGTCCCGCGCAGGTTTCCACGCCCTTGACAGCCCTTCCCGCCTTCTGCACCATCGCGGCCAACATTCTGGCCGTCCGGCCAAGATGCCGCAGGAGCCGCGCCATGTCCGCCGATGCCGGGTCCGGCAGCACCACCCGCCCCGCCTGGTGGAGCCGCCAGTACATCGAACCGTTCACCCTCGACGATGACGAGCTCTGGCGCATCGTCCGCGAGTCCACCCGCGCCGCCGTCGCCTGGGTCACCAAATCCTGCGAGCCCGTCGTCGCCCAGATGTCCTATTGCTGGTACGACGGCCACATCTGGATCACCTCGACACCCAACCGCGACAAGTACCGCGCCCTGCGCCGCAACCCCGCCATCTCCCTCTCCATCTTTGACCCGAACGACTGGTTCAAGCAGGTCACCATCCGCGGCCGCGTCACCTTCTTCGACGACCGCGAGTCCGTCCGCCGCTTCACCCACGAGCTGATCACCGCCGGCGGCCGCCGCACCGTCCCGGCCGACGTCTACCAGCGCGAATTCGAGCGCTTCGACAGCCCCGAGCGCGCCGTCATGCGCGTCGATATCGAGCGGGTCCGCAGCTACGACGGCCGCAAGATGTGGAAGACCGAAGTCGAAGGGCTCGACCCCTGGAGCGCCGACGCGTAGCCATCCCCCCGGGCGGACGCTAGCATGTGCCCGCCATGTTCCACGTCCTCTTCTACGAGTACGTCCCCGACATCCTGGAGCGGCGGGAGCCCCACCGCCCGGCCCACCTCGCGCTCGCCCGCGAGTACCACGAAGCCGGCCGCCTCCGCCTCGCCGGCGCCGTCGGCGAGCCCGTCCACGGCGCCATGCTCGTCTTCACCGACCCCGAATCCGCCGCCGACTTCGTCCTCCGCGACCCGTACGTGCTGAACGGGCTCGTCACCGCCCACCGGATCGAGCCCTGGCACGTCGTCATCGGCCTCTGACAGCCTGGACGGCCCCGTCGGAACGAACCGAGGCGCCCGCCGGCCCTCACCGTCCCGTCCGCCGCCCGGGCCGGGTCCGTGTGCGCCGCGCCCGCGAAGGCTGCACCCGCGGCGGCTCCCCCGGCGCCTTCGGAAAGTGCGGCGGATACGGCGCCTCGCCCAGCCCGGCGCGCGCCTGCTCCTCAGCGAGCGCCAGCAGCGGCTCCAGCGAATACGCCCGCGCATCCAGCCCCGCCATCGCGTCGCCCCGCTGCGCCAGCAGGCCCGGCACCGTCGCCAGCGTGAACTGCCCCGGCTCGGCGCGCGGCAGCTCCTCCCACGTCAGCGGCATCGAAACCCGGGCGTCCGGCGTCGCCCGCACCGAATAGGCCGACGCAATCGTCCGGTCGCGCGCGTTCTGGTTGTAGTCGATGAACACCCCGTGCCGCTCCTCCTTCCACCACGCCGTCGTCACCAGCCCCGGCTCCCGCCGCTCCGCCTCGCGGCCCAGCGCCAGCGCTGCCCGCCGTACGTCCGCGAACTCCCACCGCCGCTCGACCCGCACATAGATATGGATGCCCCGGCTGCCCGAGGTCTTCGGATAGCCCTCCAGCCCGAACTCCCGCAGCAGCCCGCCGATGAGCAGCGCTGCCTCCCGCACCGCCCCGAACCCCGCCTCCGGCGTCGGGTCCAGGTCGAACCGCAGCTCATCGGGGTGGTCCGGGTCATCGGCGCGCACCGGCCACGGGTTCAGGTCGATGCACCCCAGGTTCGCCGCCCAGGCGAGCCCCGCCGCGCTGTCGATGACCGGCAGGCTGGCCGAACGCCCGCTCGGGTAGGTCACCCGCCCCGTCCGCACATACGGCGGCAGCCGCGCAGGCGCCCGCTTCTGGAAGAACGGCCGCCCGGCCGCGCCGTCCACGTACCGCTTCAGCACCAGCGGGCGGTCCCGCACGCCCCGGAGGGCCGCCTCCGCGACCGACAGGTAGTACCGCACGAGGTCCAGCTTCGTGTGCCCCGCCGCCGGGAAGAACAGCTTGCCCGGGTTCGAAACCGGCACCTGCACGCCGCCGGCATCCACCAGCACGCGCTCGGTCGGCATGGCGCCAGTATACGCGCGGCTGCTTGACGGCAAAGGAGTGCTGCTATATTTTCCCTCAATCACACGCCGGGGAGGCGGTCATGGCTCCGAGGTTTGTCACCCACCTTTGGTTCGAACGCGGCGCACTCGAGGCCGCGGAGTTCTACACGCAGCTCTTTCCCAACTCCCGCATCACCGCCGTCACGCACTACAGCGAGGTCGGCCGGGAGTTCCACGGCCAGGAACCCGGCACCGTCATGACGGTCTCCCTCGAGCTCAACGGCCGTCCCTTCATGCTCCTCAACGGCGGACCCGAGTTTCGCCTCAGCCCTGCCTTCTCCATCCTGCTCGAGTGTGACACCCAGGAAGAGATCGACCGGTACTGGGACGCCCTTCTCGAAAACGGCGAAGCCCAGCAGTGCGGCTGGCTCGTCGACCGCTTCGGCGTGAGCTGGCAGATTTCGGCCCCGATGGATGAGTGGCTCACGACGCTCGACGCCGCCGCACGCGACCGTGTCCTCGCCGCAATGTTCCAGATGACGAAAATTGACCTCGCCGCGCTCGAGGCCGCCGCCCGCGGCGAACCCGCGCCGGCCGGCCGGTAACCAACCCCAGGGAATCCCGCAGCCAAACGCTGCGACAGGGCAGGAAGGAGAACCACAGATGCCCGGCACCACCCTCCTCATCGGCACCCGCAAGGCCTTCTTTATCTACCGCTCCGATGCGGCCCGCGAACGGTGGGAGCTCTCACCCCCCATGCTCAAGGGCACCTCCGTCTACCAGGCCGCCGTCGATACCCGCCGCCGCCCGGCGCGCCTCCTCCTCGCCGCCAACCACTGGGCCTGGGGCCGCTCCGTCGCCCGCAGCGACGACGGCGGCCACACCTGGGAGCAGCGCTCCCCCGGCCTCGGCTTCCCCCAGGATATGGGCATCACCATCGACAACGTCTGGGGCATCGCCCCCGGCCACCCCGATGAACCCGGCGTGGTCTGGGCCGGCACCCAGCCCGCCGGCCTCTTCCGCTCCGCCGACTGGGGCGAAACCTGGGAGCCCGTCGATACCCTCAACCGCCTGCCCGACCGCAAGTTTTGGTACATGACCGGCGGCGGCCAGTCGGCCCTCACCGCCATCGAGCTCGACCCCCGCACGCCCCGCCGCATCTACGTCTCCATCGCCGCCGGCGGCGCCTACTGCTCCGAAGACGGCGGCCAGACCTGGGAGCCGCGCTGGCACACCGCCATCGCCACCACCCCCGAGGTCCGGGAGATGTTCGCCAAGATCGAAGAGCTGTTCCCCGAGATGGCTGCCCAGTTCCCCGCACCTGAAGGCGTCGACCCCCTCGCCGCCAACGAGTTCCACAAGTTCCGGCTCGACCCCAAGAACCCCGACCGCACCTGGGGACAGGCCCACATCGGCGTTTTCCGCTCCGACAACGGCGGCCGCAAATGGGTCGATGTCACAAAAGGCCTCCCCTCCTTCCACGGCTTCCCCCTCGCGGTCACCAAACAGGGCCGCGATGCCGTCTTCGTCGCCCCCCTCGAAATGGAGGCCGACAACTTCCGCGTCATGAACGGCCAGTTCGCCATCTACCGCACCACCGATGCCGGCGCCACCTGGGAGCGCCTCACCCGCGGCCTGCCCGGCCCCCACGACTACCAGAGCGTCTACCGCGACGCCATGGATACCGACGGCATCGACCCCGAAGGCGTCTATGTCGGCACCACCAACGGCGAGGTGTACTACGGCCGCGAGTGGGGCGAATCGTGGGTCCGTCTCCCCGGCACCCTGCCGCCCATCCTCTCCGTCACCGCGATCCCCAGCGACCTCCTTTAGCCGCCCTCAGCCGTCCCGCCGGATGTAGTCGATCAGGTCCACGCTCTCCGGCGGGCGGCCGATGGTCGTCAGGATCGCCGCCGCTTCCGCCCGGTGGTGCGTCGAATGGTTGAACACATGGAGGATGAGCTGCCAGAGCGGCCGCGCATCCGGCACAGGCGGCTGATTCCGCCGGTAGCGGACCGTACTCCGCAGCCGCGCCTCGTCCAGCTCCGCAAAGAATCGCGCCCGCTCCGCCCGGCCGGCCTCCCACGCCTCCCGCACGGCCTCCAGCGTCGGCCACGTCGCCGGGCCGTCCAGCTTCGCCTCCGCGTCGCCCAGCCAGCGGCGCAGCCAGTGCCGCTCCGAGGCCACCACGTGCGCGAGCAGCGCATGGAGCGAACCGTCGCCGTAGCTCCCCGGGATGCGCGCCGCCGCAGCCTCCGGCCTCGCCGCCACCGCGGCCCGCAGGATCCGTTCGTTCGCCCAGTCCTGGAACGCCGCCGTAAAACGGATCAATTCAAGCGAAAACGGCGGCTCCATCCCCCGTCGCCCCGGCCCGCCCTAGGCAACCCCCGCCGGGAACGTCGTCGGGATCTTCGCCGCCATGTCGAAGAACTCCTGGAACGTCTGGTTGAACCGGTAGAACGTATCGCGCCGGTGGTAGTCCTTCCCCCGCGCGAACTCCTCCGCGCTCCGAAGGTCCAGCGAGTTCAGCGTGTACTCGTGCGTCGCCCGCCCGTTCTTCTGAATATCCTCGATCATCGCCCGCCAGTCCTCCGGCGACTGCACCAGCACGAAGTCGAGCTCCTCCGCCCGCTTCGCATCGATCTCCTTCACGTCCTTCACCTCGAACGCCTCGAAGTCGATCTCGAAGTACCGGTCGCCCACCTGCACGCCCATCTCGGCATCGCAGGTGCCCAGCCGCTTGAAGCTGTCCGAGGCGTTCAGCAGGTCGGCCGCGGCGCGGAACCATTCGACAGAAGGAAACTCAGGCATCGCGTCACCTCCAGGGACGGGGCCGATGGCGCAGCATCGGCAGTGTGGGCGGGAGTGTACCCGCTTGGAGCCTGCCTGTCAGGCCGCCGGGTCGGCCGCGCCGGTATACTCCGCCCGTCCGCGCAGAAGCCCGGATCTCCCGCCCGCAGGAGGTGCGCTGTGTTCGAACTCGAAGGTAGGCTCGCGGTCGTCACCGGCGCAGGGTCCGGAATCGGCCGCGCTATCGCCGAAACCCTTGCCGCCCAGGGCGCCCGCGTCGCCATCGCCGACATCGACCTCGAGGCCGCCCGCGCTGCCGCAGCGGCCATCGGCACCGCCCGCGCCGAGTCCTTCTCCGTCGACGTCGCCGACCAGGACTCCGTCGAAGCCCTCCGCGATGCGGTGCTCGGCCGCCTCGGCGTCCCCGATATCCTCGTCAACAACGCCGGCTGGGACCGCGCCCAGCCCTTCCTCCAGACCGACCGCCCCTTCTGGGAAAAGGTCGTCGCCATCAATCTGCTTGGGCCCATCGCCATCTGCCGCGCGTTCGTCCCGGCGATGGTCGAGCGCGGCGCCGGCGGGCGCGTCGTTAACATCGCCAGCGACGCCGGCCGCGTCGGCAGCACCGGCGAAACCGTCTACGCCGGCGCCAAGGGCGGCGTCATCGCGTTCACCAAATCGCTTGCCCGCGAAGTCGCCCGCGCCGGGATCACCGTCAACTGTGTCTGCCCGGGTCCGACCGATACCCCGCTCTTCCGCCAGCAGCCCGAGCGCATCCAGGAAGCGCTCGCCAACGCCATCCCCTTCAAGCGGATCGCACGCCCCGCCGAGATCGCAGCCGCTGTCGCCTTCTTCGCCTCGCCCGAGGCCGGCTACATCACGGGGCAGGTCCTCAGCGTCAGCGGCGGCCTCACCATGGCCGGCTGAGCGCTCGACAGCCGCCCGTTACCCGCGGCAGAATCCCGCCCATGGCAACCGTCCAGACCGTCCTCGGCCCCGTCGATGCCGCAACCCTCGGCGTCACCCTCAGCCACGAGCACATCCTCGTCGGCATGGGCGAAGACAACCACCACTACCCCTGGCGCTTCGACTGGCACGCCACCCGCGCCGCCGCCATCCGCGAACTCCGCGAAGCCCGCGAGGGCGGCATCGGCACCATCATCGACCTCACCACCCCCGACCTCGGCCGCGACGTCGAATTCGTCCGCGACGTCGCCCGCGAGGCCGGCATCAACGTCGTCGTCGCTACCGGCATCTGGCGCGATATCCCCCGCTCCTTCTGGACCCGCGACCCCGACGAGATCGCCGACATCTTCGTCCACGAAATCGAAGTCGGCATCGGCACGACCAATATCCGCGCCGGGGTCATCAAGGTCGCCAACGACATGGGCGGCGTCACCCCCGAGGGCGAGCGCATCCTCCGCGGCGCCGCCCGCGCCTGCAAGCGCACCGGCATCCCCATCAGCACCCACCAGTGGGCCCCCGAAGAGGTCGGCTGGCAGCAGGTCCGCATCTTCGAAGACGAAGGCGTCCAGATGGACCGCGTCGCCATCGGCCACAGCGCCGACACCACCGACGTCGACTACCTCGAACGGCTCCTCCAGCGCGGCGTCTACCTCTCGATGGACCGCTACCCCGGCGCGCCCGGCCGCCCCACCTGGGAGCAGCGCAACGCCACCGTCAAAGCGCTCATCGACCGCGGCTGGGCCGGCCGCCTCATGCTCGGCCACGACTACGCGCCCATGCCGGTCCTCAAAGGCCAGCAGCCGCCCGCTCCGCAGGGCCCGACCCGCTACCTCTTCGTGTCGACCGTGGCGGTCCCCGCCCTCCTCCGCGACGGCGTCCCGCAGGAGACCATCGACCTCATGCTCCGCGAGGTGCCGCGCCGCTTCCTCACCGGCGAAGCTGCCTGACCTGCCTCAGTTCACGCCGTCGCTGGCAACCAGCGGCGCCGCCATCCGGAACGGCAGCGCCGGCCCCAGCTCCACGTCGACCCGCTGGCCGCCCGGCGCGAAGACCGGCTCCTGCACCGCGAACCGCCGCGCAACCGGGAACCACAGCCGGATGCCTGCGCCCGGCGTGCCGCACCCCGGCCGCTGCCCCGGCCGGCTCCCGTCGGCCAGCACGTCCACCACGTACACCGTCTTCCCCACGTCGGATGCCGGCGTCCCCGGCCCCGGGGCCGCGACCCGGGTCAGGTCCTCCCCGCAGGCGCGGCCGTTCACCAGCGCAATCACCGGCTGCACCGCCGGGTCGAGGTTCGCGCCATCAGCCTGCACAACCCCGTACGGCCAGGCGAAATCCGGCGGGGCGGGCGGCTCCTGGCCGCGCGCAGCCCCGGGAATGCACAGCGCCGCGGCGAGCAGGCCTGCCAGCAATCCCTGGCGGAGCGCGCTCCCGCGGCGCGGATCGGTCATCCCCCGAGTATGCCTAGTTCGTCCCGTCCTTCGCCACCTGCGGCCCGTAGTTCCGTGGCGTCAGCTGCGGCCCGAGGCCCGTCAGGTTCTTCTGCGAGGGCCCCGCGCCCGTCCAGCTCGCCGTATCCGTCGCCATCTGCCGGTTGCCCACGAAGTAGAACTGCACCGTCCGCCCCGGAGCGCCGCAGCCGGCCAGCTGGCTGTCGGAAATGACGTCCACGACATACACCACGCCCGAACCATCCGCGATCGTCTGGCCAACCCCGCAGGTCTGCGAGCTCCCGCCGCTCGTCACAATCGCCAGCACCGACTGCCCGGGCCCCACGCCCGAGGGCACGGAACCGTAGAAGGTCGCCGGCGGCGAAGGCGGCGCACCCTGGGCCATCACCAGCGCCGGAATCGAAGCCGTCGCCGCCGCAGCGGCGCCAATCGCAAGGAGGATCGCTCGTTTCATTGCACCTTCCAATGGAGCGGGAACGCGCTCGCAGGTAGCAGCGTAGGCGGCGAAGATTATGCAGGCAAGCCGTTCCGGCGCCCCCGCCGGGCGCCCGCCAGACTGTTTACGGACAGTTTACAGCCCGCCCGCGAGCCACCCGCCATGCCAGCCCTCGCCGCCCTCCGCGCCGCCCTCCGCCCCATCGCCCGGCCCGCCCGGCAGGCGCTCGGGCCCCTTCGCCGCGCCCGCTGGCGCGCCCGCTACCTCCGCGACGGCATCGAAGGCATCGCCATGGAGCTGCGCTCCGCCACCCACCACCACGACGAACTCCTCCGCATGTTCGGCGCCGCCGTCGGCCGCGATGTCTCCATCCACGGGCCCATCCACATCGTCAACGCCGGCGCCGATTTCCGGAACCTCCGCATCGGCAGCCGCGTCCACCTCGGCACCGACGTCCTCATCGACCTCGCCGACCGCGTCACCATCGAGGACGAGGCCACCCTCTCCATGCGCGCCAGCATCGTCACCCACATCGATGTCGGCCCCGGCCCCCTCCGCGAACGCCGCCCCCGCGAACAGGGCCCCGTCCGCATCGGCCGCGGCGCCTACCTCGGCCTCGGCGCCACCGTCCTCCACGGCGTCACCGTCGGCGAAGGCGCCACCATCGGCGCCCACGCCCTCGTCGACCGCGACGTCCCGCCCGGCGCCACCGTCCTCGCCCCCCGCGCCCGCCGCGCGCCGGAGCCTGCGGAGTGACCGCCACGCCCCCCGGCCGCCGCGGCCGCGTCCTCGTCCTCGGGCTCCCCTATTTCGGCCGCAGGCTCGCCGCCGACCTCTCCCGGCTGGGCTGGCAGGCCCGCTACCTGCCCCACCCGGGCCGCAGCCTCCCCGGCTGGGCCCGCGTCGCCGCCGCCGTCGCCCGCGCCGATATCGTGTACCTCATCGGCAGCCGCCTCGACCGCGGCTCGCCGCAGGACCGTCTCCTCCGCGTACGCCGCCGCCCCGTCGTCATCCACTGGGTCGGCACCGATGTCCAGATCGCGCTCGAGGAGCACCGCCGCCGCAACGCCTCGGCCCGCATCGCCGAGCGCGCCATCCACTGGACCGATGCTCCCTGGCTCGCCGAGGAGCTGCGCCTCGCCGGCATCCGCGCTGAGTACGTCCCCCTCCCGATCCCCCTCCCCGCTGCCGACCCGCCCCCCCTGCCGGAGCAGTTCACCGTCCTCCTCTATTACCCGGTTGATGCCTTCGACCGCGAAGTCTTCGATATCGACACCATGCTCCGCCTGCCCCCGGCCTTCCCGGGCGTGCGCTTCATCCTGGTCCCCTCGCCGCCGGAGACGCTCCCCGCCCCGCTCCCGCCCAATCTCGAGGCCCGCGGCTGGGTCGACGACATGGACGCCCTCTACCGCGAGGTCACCGTCCTCGTCCGGCTCACCAGCCACGACGGCCAGTCGTTCATGGCCGCCGAGGCCCTCGCCCGCGGCCGCTACCTCATCTGGACGCACCCCATGCCCGGCGGCATCCAGGCCGCCGGCTTCGAGGCCGTGAGCGCGGCCCTCCGCCGCCTCCTCGAACGGCACCAGGCCGGCGCCCTGCCTCTCAACCTCGACGGCCGCCGCCAGGTGCTCGAACGGTTCGGCGGCGGCGCCCCCCTCCGCGAGATCGATGAGCGCCTGCAGGTGCTCCTCCCCCGCTAAAACTCCCCGCCATCGGGGAATTGCGATACCCTCGAACCATGAAGGCCATCCCGACCCTCTCCACCGATGAGGAGCGCGCCGCCGCCATCTTCCGCGCCCTCGGCAACCCCGCCCGCGTGGCCATCGTCAGCGAGCTCGCCCGCCGCGCAGCCTGCGTCAGCGACCTCGTCGCGGCCCTCCCCCTCGCCCAGTCGACCGTCTCCCAGCACCTCAAGGTGCTGAAGGAGGCCGGCATCGTGCGGGGCGAAATCGAGGGCCCCGGCGCCTGCTACTGCCTCGACCCCGAGGCCATCCGCTGGATCGCAAAGTTCTGCTACGACCTCTGCTGCCCGCCCGGCGCCGGCGAACCCGCCTGCTCCTGATCGGTCGCGTGCAGGGCCCGTCACCTGCCGCTGCCCCCGCGCCATAGGAACGGCGAACCCTTCGCGCGAGGTGCGTTCCTGGTGTTCCGGTTCCTCTTCCCCTTCCGGCGGTGGCGCCGCCGCCGGGGGTTCTTCCGCCGCCCGAGATTCCGGGCTGGCCCCCGCCTCTAGCGCTCAGCCCTGCGGCAGCCCCCGCCCCGCAAGGAAGTCGAGCAGCAGGCGGTTCACCTCGTCCGGGCGCTCCTGCTGGGTCCAGTGCCCGCACCGCTCGAGGTGCTCCATCCGGATGCCCGGGATGAGCGCCGGCATTGCCGCCGCCATCTCCGGCTTCAGGATGGTGTCGTTCGCGGCCGTGATCATCATCGCCGGCACGTGCAGCTGGGGCCCCTGCGGCGCACCCTCCTCCTCGGCGTTCAGGTCGGCGGCCCGGTACCAGTTCAGCCCCCCGCGGAACCCCGTCTTCCGGTACGCCTCCACGTACACCGCAATCTCCTCGTCCGAAAGGAACGAGCGCCGGTCGTCGGGGATGCGGGCCAGCACCCCGCTCCCGTCGCCGCCCACCCGCATGAAGGTCGTGAAGTCCTCCGCCCGCGTCCAGTCCATGAACACCTTGTGGAACGTCCGCTCGATGTCCGCCTCCAGCTCCGCTTCGGCCACCCCCGGCCGGAGGAAGTAGCGCATGTAGAACGTGTCGTCGGTCAGGCCGTGGTAGTCGCGCAGCGCCTCCGTCGTGCGCCGGTTCGATGGCGGCGCGTACGGCGTGTTCAGCCCCACGATCGCGGCCGTCCGCTCCGGGTAGCGCAGCCCCATCTGCCAGACCACCGCACCGCCCCAGTCGTGCCCCACGAACACGGCCCGCTCCAGCCCCAGCGCATCGAGCAGACCCGCCATGTCCGCGCAGAGCACCTTCATCGTGTACTGGCGCGGGTCCTCCGGCGCGTCGGTGCCGCCGTAGCCGCGCATATCCGGCGCGATCGCCCGGTAGCCCGCCTCCGCGAGCGCCCGCAGCTGGTGCCGCCACGAATACCACAGCTCCGGGAACCCGTGGCAGAACACCACCGGAAAGCCGCTCCCGGCCTCCGCCACGTGCATCCGGATTCCGTTCGCCTGCACCTCGCGGTGCACGATGTCGCCCACGCTGCTGCCTCCTGCGCTGCCTGCTCGCTGTCTGCTACGGGGCCACATCCTACACTGTCCCCATGGCCGAACTGCGCATCCCCTTCTTCCGCCCCGCCATCGACGACGACGATATCGCCGCCGTCGCCGATACCCTGCGCAGCGGCTGGCTCACCAGCGGCCCCAACCTCCGCGAATTCGAACGCGAGCTCTCCGCCGCCTGCGGAGCACCGTACGTCAACGCCGTCAACTCCTGCACCGCCGCCCTCCACCTCTGCCTCCGCGCGTGGGACATCGGCCCCGGCGACGAAGTCATCGTCCCCGCCTACACCTTCTCCGCCACCGCCACCGTCGTCGTCCATACCGGCGCCCGGCCTGTCCTCGTCGACGTCCGCGAACGCGACGCCAATCTCGACCCCGAGGCGTTCGAGCGCGCCATCACCCCCCGCACGAAGGCCGTCATCCCCGTCCACTTCGCCGGCGAACCGTGCGACATGGACGCCATCCTCGCGATCGCCCGCCCCCGCGGCATCCGTGTCCTCGAAGATGCCGCTCACGCCATCGGCGCCGCCTACCGCGGCCGCCCCATCGGCTCCATCGGCGACGCCACTGCCTTCAGCTTCTACGCCACCAAGAACATCACCACCGGCGAAGGCGGCGCACTCGCCACCTTCGACCAGGCCCTCAGCGACCGCGTCCGCATCCTCACCCTCCACGGCATGACCCGCGACGCCTGGAACCGCTACGACGCCGGCGGCAGCTGGCGGTACGACATCGTCGAATTCGGCTTCAAGGACAACCTCACCGACCTCGCCGCCGCGCTCGGCCGTCGCCAGCTCGCGAAGCTCGAGCGCCTCACCGAGGCCCGCACCCGCATCGCCATGCGCTACATCGCCAACCTCCGCGATGAGCCGCTCCTCACCCTCCCCGCCTTCGACGAGGCCAACCGCCACGCCTGGCACCTCTTCATGGTCCGCGTCGATAACCGGCGCTCCCCAGTGCACCGCGACGACGTCATTCGCCGCCTTGCCGAGCGCGGCATCGGCACCTCCGTCCACTTCATCCCGCTCCATTTCCACACCGCCTACCGCAAACTCGGCTACCAGCCCGGCGATTTCCCCGTTTCCGAACGAATTTTCGACGGCGCAATCAGTCTCCCCCTCTTCCCGGCGATGACGGACGAAGACGTCGATTTCGTCTGCGAAAATCTGCGCGAAATTCTTCACCCGAACGCTTGAGCCCGACCGTGCTCCTGCCGAACAATGAGGCGAACGGCCCAATTCGGCCCGAGGTGGCAGTCCATGTCCCCCACGTACCGCCTGGCTGCCGCCCTGCTCCTTCCCCTCGCCCTCATCGCCGCCTCCTGCGGCGACTCCACCAGGAAGGCGCCCCTCGCCGACTGGGTCGACGGCCTCTGCCGGGCCGCAGCAGCGCTGGACCGCGACCGCGACGCCGCGCTCGAAACCTTCACCTCCGCCGACCTCACCAACACCGCTGCCGCGAAACAGGTCTTCGTCACCACCGTCGAGAAGCAGCGCGAGGTGCAGAAGACCTTCCGCGCGGCCGTCAACGACCTCGGTCAGCCCGACATCGACGGCGGGAAAGAGGTTGTCAAGGCCTTCCAGGACCAGTTCAAGGAGAACGACCAGCGGACCGACGACGTCGCAAAGCGCGTCGCCGCCATCCCCGACCGCGCCGACTTCCTCACTGAGTTCCAGCGCATCGTCGACCAGGCCGGCGAACCCGACTTCCGCGCGAAGCTCGTCCTCGTCGCCAAAGACCACCCGCGGGTCGACGACCTTATCGCCGCCATCGACAAAGACCCCGACTGCTCACGGGTCATCTTCAGCGCCAGCCCGGCCGCCAATCCCCAATCCGAGGCATGGGTGAGCGGCGTCTGCACCGCCCTCGGGACCTGGATCAACGCGCTCAGCACCGGCGCCGATTCCATCAACCGCAAACTCGATGCCGCCCAAACCCCGGCCGAGGTGAAGCGCATCCTCGTCGACTTCTTCGAACAGGGCCTGGCCGATACCCGCGCCCTCGACCGCGCGCTCAAGCGGCTGGACCCGCCCCCTGTCCGCGACGGCAAAGAGATCAACCGCGTCTTCGTAACCGCCGGCGAAGACCTCGTCGCCGCCATGGAGCGGCTCAACCGCGAGGTCCGCTCCGCCGACTTCTCCACCATCCAGCAGGCCGACGCCGAAGCCGCCCGCTTCATCGCCCTCATCGACCAGCTCTTCGGCGACGTCGCCGCGAGCTTCGACGAACTCCAGCAGTACGACCCCGAGGGCCTCGACATCCTCTTCCAGGAACTCCCGGAGTGCCAGTTCTGACCGGCTGACGCCGCTGCCCCGCCCGAGGCCGGCGCGCCCGGGTTTCCGGCCGCCCGGACAGGCCCCACCCCCGCTGAGGTGCAGGGGCGGGCAACCGCGGGCCGGCCGGCGCGCCCTTACTCCGCAAGTCTCACCACCCCAACGACGACGCCTGACCTCGCCGTTGCGATCGGCCGCCCCGCCACCGAAACCTCCCCGCCGCCGGGACACCACATCTGCCAGGGCAGCCCCAGGCCGACGGCCGGCTCTGTCTGCCCCGGGCACGAGACCGTCGGCACCGCCGGCAGCAGCCGCTCTCGCCAGCCCGCCACCACAGCACCCGGGTCCGCAACCGGTTCGAGCTTCCCCGTCGCCGGGAAGAACAGCCACGTCTCGTTGCCTTCCCAGGTCCAGCACCGTTCTGTCGCCCCGGCGAGGCGCTGGAACGGCGCCGCCCGCATGAGCACCCCGTTGCCGCCAGGCTCGAAGTCGAACGACACCAGCGCGTAGCCGTCGAGCCGGCCTCGCGCCAGCTCCCGCCCTCCCGCCGGCTCGACGAACACGACCTCCTCTCCGCCCAGCCCGAGCTCCTCGCAGGCGAGCGTCCAGCCCCCGGGGACCGTTGCCAGCACCTGGCCACCGGGGTCCACCGCGGCCACGGTCGCCCCTCGCCTCGTCACGGCCCCGTCAAGCCGCACCGACGCGAAGACCCCCGGCCCGTCGTGGTGCGCAAACCCCATCACCTCCAGCCCGCCGTCGTCGGCGTGCCAGGCGATTGGCGCCGGCCACGCCCCGAGTGCCTCCAGGAGCATATCCATCCCCCAGCGGTGCAGCACCCGCCCTGTGGCCATCTCGAGGACGATAAGTTCGCCCCGGTCGCGGTCCCGGAGGTCGGCACTCTCCCAGCCGACCGCAAGCATCCGCCCGTCGTGCGAAGGGACCGCCGTCGTCGGCCGCTGCGCTGGGTCAAACCGCAGCAGCGTGGCCAGCTCCCGCCCATCGAGGCTCCACCGCACCACCCGCCGCTCGCTCATCGTGACCACCTCGCGCCCGGCTGCGAAGACCCACCCGGGCAGCACGAACTCATCGGTCGAGCCCACCCGGAACGAGGCAACCCTCCGCCCGCTTGTCGGGTCGACGGTCACAATCTCGACCATCGGGTAGCTCCGCGTGTCCGTCTGCTCCGTGCCAGCCTCAAGAGCAAGCACGAGCAGGTCTCTCCCCGGCGGCACGGTCTGCGTCGGTCCGGGTGTCTGCGTTGCCGCCGCCTCCGTCGGAGCGGGTGTTGCGCGGCTGCCCCCGTCGGTATCGCTGCACGCTCCCGCCAGAACCGTCCCCGCCAGCGCGGCAGCCAGCACCAGCGTCGCGCCCCGCAACCGTGTTCTCCCGGTCATGCGTACCCTCCTGCCCGCCCTGCACGGTACAACGCCGCCGCACCCCCGATTGTTCCGTTTCCCCCCCGCCCCCCCCCCGCCCCGCCCCCGCCGCGTACCATTCCCCTTCGTGGCTGCCGCTGCACCCTCCTCCCGCGTCGAACGCCCGGCCGCGACCGCTGTCCTCGTCGGCATCGCGGCCCTCGCCCCGATCGCCGTCGACGTCTTCCTTCCCTCCATGCCGGCCATGGCCCGCGAGTTCGACACGAGCACCGGCACGCTCTCGCTCGCGGTCACCCTCTTCATCGTCGCCTTCGCCGGCGCCCAGCTCTTCTGGGGCCCCCTCTCCGACCGTGCCGGCCGCCGCCCGGCGCTCCTCGCCGGGCTCGCCCTCTTCGTCGCCGGCAGCCTCCTCTGCCTCGCCGCCAGCAGCATCCCCCTCCTGCTCGCCGGCCGCATCCTGCAGGGCCTCGGCGGCGGCGCCGGCCCCGCCATCGCCAACGCCGTCGTCATCGATACCTACCGCCGCGAACGCGCCATCGGCGTCCTCGCCCTGATTACCCTCTCCATCGCCCTCGCCCCGATGATTGCGCCCGTCTTCGGCGGCCTCATCCAGGAGTACGCCACCTGGCGCGTCGTCTTCGTCCTCCAGGGCGGCGTCGGGGTGCTGCTCGCCGCCACATTCTTCGCGCTCATCCCGGAAACGAACCGCGCCCCCGACCCGTCCGCCCTCCGGCCGTCCCGGCTGGCCGCCAACTACCGCCGCCTCTTCCGCTCCCGCACGTTCGCCACGGCCGCCGTCCTCATGGGCCTCCTCTTCGCCGGCCAGCTCATCTTCATCTCCACCAGCTCCTTCGTCCTGGTCGATGACCTCGGCGCCAGCCCCGTCGTCTTCGGCCTCAGCTTCGGTTTCGTCTCCTTCGGGATCATGGCCGGCGCAACCATCTGCCGCCGCCTCAGCCGGCGGTGGCCCCCCGGGCGCATCGTCTTCGTCGCTGCTGCGATGGGCTGGGCCGCCGCGCTCGCCATGGCCGCGCTGGCCGTCGCCGGGCTTGCCAGCCTCCCCGCCACCGTGCTGCCCGCGTTCATCATCCTCGCCGGCAACGGTATGGCCCGCCCCGCCGCGACCGCCACCGCCCTCGCCGACTTCCCCGAGACCGCCGGCCTCGCCTCGGCCGTCCTCGGCTTCACCCAGATGGCGATCGCCTCCGGCTGCAGCATCCTCTTCAGCGCCCTCGTCGAGCCCGGGCCCGGCACCCTCGCCGGCGGCATGGCGCTCGCCTCCACGGCAGCGTTCGCGCTCTTCGCGCTCGCCCGGCCCCCTGCCTTCAGCCTCCGCTCGCCTGGGCCGGGAACGGGTGCTGCCGCCGCCACAGGTACGCCAGCGCCCCCGTCGCCACGGCCACGTTGAGCGATTCCACCCGCGGGTCCATCGGCAGCGCCACCCGGAAGTCGCTCTCCCGCAGCAGGAGCTGCCCCACGCCCTCGCCCTCGCTCCCCACGATCAGCGCCGTCCGCCCCGGCCAGTCGAATTCCGTTGCCGCCGCACTCCCCTCGCCCGCGTCCGCGGCCACCACCCAGTAGTTCGCCTCTTTCAGCGTCCGCACGGCCATCGCAAGGTTCTGCGGCGCAGCGACCGGCGCAACGAAGCTCAGCCCTGCGCTCGCCCGGTGCACCCCCGGCGTGATCAGCGCGCCCCGCCGCAGCGGCAGCACCACCGCATCGGCCCCGACCGCCACCGCCGTCCGCAGGATCGCCCCCACGTTCTGCGGGTCGGTCACCCGGTCGAGCAGCAGCACCAGCGACCGCTGCCCGGCCTGCCGCGCCGCCGCCTTCAGGTCGATCGGCTCCACTGGCCGCACCCTGGCCAGGATCCCCTGGTGCACCCCGTCGCCGGTCAGCTCATCGAGCCGCTGCGCCTCCACCCCCTCGACCCGCAGGCCGGCTTCCCGCGCCCGCTCGGCCAGCGCCAGCACCCGGTCGTTCGAAGTCTCCCGGTAGAAAAGCACCGACTTCGCGTGCCCCGTCGCAATCGCCATCGACACCGCGTTGATGCCGAACGCGATATCGTCCGGAGTGCTGTGCGGCTTCGGGCGGAGGCGCGCCATGCACGGAGTTTCGCACGCCCGCCCCGGAGGCGCGCCGCCGCTCCTATGCCGTACCCTGTTTCGTGATGGCTTCCCGAACCGGCCGCCCCGTCGCCGCTGTGCTCACGCTCGGCTGCAAGCTCAACCTCGCCGATTCCGGCGAAATCGCCGCCGGGCTCCGCAGCGCCGGCTTCGAAGTCGTCGACCAGGTCTGCGAAGCCGACGCCTACGTCATCAACACCTGCTCCGTCACCCACGTCGCCGACGCCAAGTCGCGCAAGCTGATCCGGTCGATGCGCCGGCTCGCGCCCCAGGCCCGTGTCGCCGTCACCGGCTGCTACCCCCAGTCGGCCGGGTTCGATGCCGTGCGCGAACTCGGCGCCGACTTCGTCGCCGGCACCCGCGACGCCGACAAGTCCGAACTCGTCCGCTTCCTCGCCGCCGGCGCCGCTGCCCCGGCCGCGCCGGGCGAATCCTCGCCGGCTCCGCTCGCGCCCGGGCTCACCCGCGCCTTCGTCAAGGCCCAGGAAGGCTGCAACGATGTCTGCGCCTTCTGCATCGTGCCCCGCACCCGCGGCCGCGAAGAGAGCCGCCCGGTCGAGGCCGTCGCCGCCGAAGTCCAGCGCGCCGTCGAGGCCGGCGCCCGCGAGGTCGTCGTCACCGGCACCCAGCTCGGCGCCTGGGGCCGCGACCTCGACCCGCCGCTCCGCCCGCACCACCTCATTTCCGGCATCCTCGAACGCACCGAAGTCCTCCGCCTCCGCTTCAGCTCGCTCCAGCCCCAGGACATCACGCCCGAGCTGCTGGCCCTCTGGCAGGACCCCCGGCTCATGCCCCACTTCCACCTCGCCCTCCAGTCCGGCTCCGAAGCCATCCTCGCCGCGATGCGCCGCCGCTACACCGCCGCCGAATTCCTCCGGGCCGCCGAGCGGATCCGCGCCGCCGTCCCGGGCGTCGCCATCACCACCGACGTCATCGCCGGCTTCCCCGGCGAAACCGAGGCCGACTTCGCCGCCACCCTCGCCCTCTGCCGCGAAGTCGGCTTCGCCCGCATCCACGCCTTCCCCTACTCGCAGCGGAGCCGCACCGCGGCTGCCCGGATGCCGGGCCAGCTTGGCCCCGAGGTGAAGAAAGAGCGGATGGCCCGCCTCCTCGCCCTCGCCGAGGAACTCTCCCTCGCCTTCCGCCGGGCCCACGCCGGCACCGTCCGGCCGGTCCTCTGGGAAGAGGAGAAAGCCGGCTGCTGGTTCGGCCACACCGACAACTACATCCCGGTCTATGCCGTTGCCCCCGGCCAGGACCTCCGCAACCGCGTGACGCCCGTTCACCTGGGTGAGGTGTACCATGACGGCGTCCGGGGAACCCTCCCCACGGAGGCACCGTGAACGCCCTGCGCCGCATCCTCCTCGCCCTCTACAGCATCCTCCTCCTCGCCGCCTGCGGCGGGCTCTTCGCCCTCGCCTGGAACCAGGACAAGAAGCTCGATATCCAGGTCCGTAGCTTCAACCTCCAGGCCTTCGTCGTTTCGAGCGATACCGCCCGCGCCCTCTTCGCCCTCGTCCTCGCCGCCGTCGCGCTCCTCGCCTTCCTCTCCCTCCTGGCCGCCGTCTGGCGCAGCGGCCCGGCCCGCTCGCGCGGCGTCCTCAGCCTTCGCCAGGAAGATGGCGGCATCGTCGAGGTCTCCGCCCAGACCCTCGAAGCACTCCTCCGCGATGCCCTCCAGGCCCTGCCCGAAGTCCGCCGCGCCGAACCGCGCGTCGATGTCCGCGCCGGCGCGGTCGACTGCCGCATCGACGCCACCATCGAAGGCAGCGTCAGCATCGCCGCCGCCACGAAGCTCATGGTCGATACCGTCCACGCCGTCCTCCGCGAGCAGGTCGGCGTCACGAACGTCCGGCGCCCGGCGATCCGCATCACCTACGACGAGCTGGCGGCGCGCCCGGCCGGGTCCGCACCGCAGCGTTCGGCCTACCCGCCTGCCCCGCCGCCGCCCGGCCCCGCCGCCCCGCCGGCCCCCATCTTCCCGGCCGCCCGCCGCGCCGACCAGCCCGACCAGCCCCCGTCCGGAGGCCCCGGCAATGACTGACCAGCGCGCGCCCCTGCCCCCGTCGGCCAATGAACTGCCGTGGGTGCTTGAGGCCCTCCTCTTCGTCGCTGATGAGCCGCAGCCCCTCGGCGCGCTCGCCCGCGCCGCTGGCGTCAGCGAGGCCGCCGCCCGCCGCGCCCTCGCCCAGCTCGCCGCCGACTACGAGGCCCGCGGCCTCCGCCTCATCGAAGACGGCCAGAAGTACCAGCTCGGCGCGGCCCCGGAATACGCCCCCTACATCGAGCAGCTCCTCGGCGGCGGACCCGGGCAGCGCCTCAGCCGCGCCGCCCTCGAAACGCTCACCATCATCGCCTACCGCCAGCCCTGCACCCGCGCCGAGATCGAAGCAATCCGCGGCGTCAACAGCGACCGCCACGTCGCCATCCTCGAGCAGCGCGGCCTCATCGAGCAGGCCGGCGTCGGCGACGGCCCTGGCCGCCCGAAGCTCTACCGCACCACCATCCGCTTCCTCGAGCACTTCGGCATCAGCAGCCCGAAGGAGCTTCCCCCGCTCCCCGAAGCCCCCGAGGACGAGGTCGTGCAGGCCGAAATCTAACCCGCCGGCCCGGCCGGCATGGTACGGTAGAACGAGCACAGCATCGCTGCCCGGCCCCGCAGGGCAGCAGCGGGCGCCCCCCCCCCGCGAAAGGTCCCTCCTCTGCACCTCTATCTCGGCAACCTCAGCTACCTCACGACTGCCGAGGAGCTCGCCGCCCTCCTCGCCCCCTTCGGCCCCTTCGCGGCGCCGCAGCTCGTCCTCGACCCTGCCACCGGCCTCTCCCGCGGCTACGCCCTCGTCGAATTCGATGACCCGGCCGCCGCCGCGGCCGCCGCCGCAGCCCTCAACGGCAGCTTCCTCCACGGGCGGGTGCTCATCGTCCGCCCGGCCCACGCCGGCGAGTAGCCCACGGCCTCGCACCCGGCACCCCCGAAGCCTGCTACCCTCTCCCTGTGGAACTCCGCGTCGCCCACCTCTACCCCGAGGTGATGAACCTCTACGGAGACCGCGGCAACGCCATCGCCCTCCGCGCCCGCTGCCAGCGGCGCGGCATCGCCTGCACCATCCTCCCCGTCAACATCGGCGACCCCCTCGACCCCGGCGAGGTCGACATCGTCCTCGTCGGCGGCGGGCAGGACCGCGAGCAGCGGCGCATCGCCCCCGACCTCCTCCGGCGCGGCCCCGCCCTCCGCGACGCGGTCGATGCAGGCCTGCCCGTGCTCGCCGTCTGCGGCGGCTACCAGCTCTTCGGCCATCGCTACGTCGACCACGACGGCAGCGTCATCCCCGGCATCGGCGTCTTCGACGCGGAGACGCGCCACCCCGGCCCCGTCGCCGACCGCTGCATCGGCGACATCGTCGTCGAAACCCCCTTCGGCGAGGTGGTCGGCTTCGAAAACCACGGCGGCCGCACCTACCTTGCCCCCGGGCAGGAGCCGCTCGGCACCGTCCGCCTCGGCCGCGGCAACAACGCCGAAGACCGCACCGAAGGCGCCCGCCGGAAGAACGCCATCGGCACCTACCTCCACGGCAGTGTCCTGCCGAAAAACCCCGCCCTCGCCGACGCGCTCATCCTCGCCGCCCTCCGCCGCCGGTACGGCCCGTCGGTCGAGCTCCCCCCGCTCGACGATGCCCCCGAACGCCGCGCCCACGAAGCCGCCCTCCGCACCGCCCTCGCCCGCGCCCGCAGTCCGGTCTGAACCTCTGCTTTCCCGCCCGGCGCCGCCGCCCAACCCGGAACTATCGCGTCCGGCCCCGCGGCGCTACCCTTTCCCCCAGCTATGGGCGCCATCTCCACCCTCTTCCTCGCCATCACCATCGATATCAACCCGGTCATGGCCAAATTCGGGCCCTTCACCCTCACCTGGCACGGGCTCTTCACCGCCGTCGGCATCCTCGCCGGCGTCACCCTCTCCGTCTGGCTGGCGAAGCGCGACGGCATCCCCGTCGAAGTCGCCCAGGAGATCGCCCTCGTCGGCGTCCCCTGCGCCATCGTCGGCGCCCGCCTCTTCTA
The DNA here is from genome assembly GCF_008838325.1 of Tepidiforma bonchosmolovskayae. GTDB lineage: Bacteria > Chloroflexota > Dehalococcoidia > Tepidiformales > Tepidiformaceae > Tepidiforma > Tepidiforma bonchosmolovskayae. The sequence continues at coordinate 1,487,859 of NZ_CP042829.1, forward strand.
CGTCATCGAACACTGGGACCGCTTCCAGCACGACCTCCCGGGCATCGTCTTCGGCATCACCGAAGGCGGCATCACCCTCTACGGCGGCCTCCTCGGCGGCGTCCTCGGCGGCCTCATTTACGCCATCTGGCACAAATGGCCGATCGGCATCGGCCTCGATGCCGCCGCCCCCGGCATGATCCTCGGCCAGGGCATCGGCCGCATCGGCGACCTCATCAACGGCGAGCACATCGCCAAGCGCACCGACCTCCCCTGGGGCGTCAAGTACCTCCACCCCGACAGCCCCCAGTACCAGTACAACCTCCTCCACCAGGACCCGAACAACCCGCTCCGCCCGCTCGATACCTACGCCGTCCACCCCGTCGCCGGCGGCTACGAGCTCCTCGGCGACTTCATCATCCTCGGCATCCTCCTCTTCGTCTGCTACCGCGTCATCAAGGTGCCGGGCTGGGTCTTCTGCTCCTACGTCGCCATGTACGGCATCATGCGCTTCTTCCTCTCCTACTTCCGCATCGATGAGCAGACCTTCGCCGGCATCCCCGTGCCCCAGCTGACCGCGGCCATCACCCTCGGGATCGCAGTGATCGCCGCTGGCATCCTGTACAAGAAGCCCGGCCCCATCACCCCCGAGTACGCGCTCCGCGTCTGGGGCCGCCTCCCCGACGACATCGCCCCGCCCCAGGGCGGCGCCGCCGAAGCCGAGCCCTCCCGCGCCTGAGATGCCCGGCCTCCTCGCCGTCACGCTCTACCGGGCCCCGGGCTGCGGCCTCTGCGACCGCGCCGAAGCGATCCTTGCCCGCCTCGCCCGCGAGCTCCCCATCGCCGTCACCGCCGTCGACATCTCCAGCGACCCTGCCCTCGAAGCCCGGTACTTCCTCGAGATACCCGTCATCGAAGCCGACGGCCGCATCATCGCCCGGGCGCCCATCGCCGAGGCGGCCCTCCGCGCCGAACTCGAAGCCCTCCTCGAGTCCCCGGCCCGCTGAGAACCGGCCGCCAGCTGACCCGTTCGACACCCCGCCCCCGCCCTGCCACCATGGAGCCACCATCCCCGGGGGTGCACCCATGGCCGGCAACGTCCAGGACCAGTTCGGGCCTGCCGCACACGCCTACGCCGCCTTCTCCTACCACGCCGCGGGCCCCGACCTCCCCGTCATCGTCGAGGCCGCCGCTCTCACCGGCGCCGAGACCGTGCTCGACCTCGGCACCGGCGCCGGCCACACCGCCATGGCCTGCGCCCGCCACGCCGCGGCCGTCGTCGCCCTCGATATCACCCCTGAGATGCTCGCCGCCGCCGCTGAACTCGCCGCCAGCCGCCGCATCGACAATATCACCTTCGAACTCGGCGATGCCGCCCGCCTCCCCTTCCCCGATGCCGCTTTCGACGTCGTGACCTGCCGCGTGGCTGCCCACCACTTCCCCGACCTCCCCCGCGTCATCCGCGAGACGTGGCGCGTGCTCCGCCCCGGCGGCCGGTTCATCATCGCCGATACCATCGCCCCCGAAGACGCCGCCGCCGATACCTTCCTCAACACGATCGAGTTCCTCCGCGACCCCTCCCACGTGCGCGACTGCCGCGGCTCCGAGTGGCTCCGCCTGCTCCGCGCCGCCGGCTTCGAAGCCCAGATGGTCTTCCGCATGGTCCTCGCCCTCGACGGCGCCGACTGGGTCGCACGCCAGCGCACCCCGGCCGAGAAAGTCGGCGTGATCCGGCGCCTCCTCGACGAGGCGCCGCCCGCCATCCGCGCCCAGTTCGAAATCCGCGACGACCCGTGGGGCTTCTCCCAGCCCATCGCCGTCATCCGCGCCGTCCGCCCCGCCTGAGCCCTACCGCCCCGCCCGGTCCTCCAGCCGCAGGCGCAGCACCTCGCGGGGAGCCCCGCCGAGCCGCCGCTTGTACTCCTCGCTCCCCCGCAGGAAGTCAAACCGCCGCAGCCCCCGCTCCAGCGCGTCGCGCAGCGTCCACGCCTTGCTCACCAGCCCCGCCGCCAGCGGCGCAAACGCCGGGTCGTAGCCGCTGTTGTAGAGGTACGCCGTCTGCCCGTCCTCGAACGCCAGCGTGACCGCCGCCGGCCGGCCGTCCAGCCGTGTCACGCCCAGCGACAGCATCCCCCGCCCGCCGAACTCCGCCGCCAGCGCGCCGAAGAACGCCTCCATCTCCGCCGTCAGGAACGCCGCCTTGTCCTCCCGGCTCGCCCGCATCAGCGCAAACAGGAGCGGCAGCGCCTCCGCGGCATCGGCCCCCGTGAGCCGCGCAAAGCCGGCCTCGCCCGCCGCCGCGAAGTTCCGCAGCTTCCGCCGCAGCTCGTGCCGGTCGTGCTTCCCCAGCCCCGCAAGGTACGTATCGAACGTTCCCGGCAGGTCGACCCCCGGGCAGACCGCCTCCGGCTCGGCCGCGAACGTCCACCCGTACTGCTCGGCTGCCCGCGCGAACGCCGCCGGCCACGGCCCGTCGGCCGCGATGCCCCACAGCTCGAGCCGTCCCGTGAAGTCCTCCCGGAGCCACTCGAGGATGCCGGCCGCCACCGCCTCCGCCTCGCCCGGCAGCGCGAGCGGCCCCCCGTAGTCGCGCACCTCCGGGTCGCCCAGCTCCCGCGCGCCCGCCGGCGAAAGGTCGAGCGCCGCCGCCCCGATGAGCCGCTCCTCGCGCCGGATCGAGAGAAACACCGCCTCGCCCGCCGGCCGGAAGACGCGCAGCCACGCCCGGTGCCAGCCCGGCAGGTGGAACGGTGTCGCCCCCGGCGCGTCCCGCGCCAGCGCCTCCCACTCCGGCGCCAGCGCCTCGAACTCCTCCGCCGTAATCAGCGGCAGCGGCGCGGGCCCTGCAGCCTCCGGCTCGTCCATCCTCGCTACCCGCGCAGCCCGGAGGCGCCCGGCCGCGGCCGCTCCTCCCACAGCCCGCACGTCGTCTCGGTCTCATCGAGGAACGGCCCCACGCACTCCCTGCCGTCCCGGACGATGTGCCGGCAGATATTGATCAGCCCCTGCCCCCGGCGGTGGTCCCCCATCGTCATCTGCAGGTAGAGGCAGCGGGCAGCAAGCCGCAGCGGTTCACCGTGTTCAATCATCGCCGACAACTGTACCGCCCCGGCCCGCCGTGCGCCCCCTTGGCGCGCGCGCTCCGCCGCGCTACCCTCCCGCCCATGCCGCTCCCGGCCGGGTCGCCCGGCGCCGCTGCCGTCTACGAAACCGACGTCCTCGTCGTCGGCGGCGGCATCGCCGGCCTTTCCGCCGCCCTCGAAGCCCGCCAGCATGGCGCCGCGGTCATCCTCATCGAAAAAGCCCCGCGCGAACATCGCGGCGGCAATACCCGCTTCGCCGATGCCCAGATGCGCTTCCCCCACGAAGCCGACGCCTACGGCCCGCGCGACTACACGGCCGACGACATGTTCGACGACCTGCTCCGCATCTCCCGCGGCCGCGCCAACCCGGCCCTCATCCGCACCCTCTGCGACAACGCCCGCGCCGCCGCCGAGTGGCTCACCGCCCTCGGCCTCGAATGGGAGGCCGGCTACCCCCATACCGCCGGCTACCGCCGCAGCCCCAGGGCTGGCGGGCAGGGCCTCGTCGACCTCCTCTACCGCCGCCTCGAAGGCCTCGGCGGCATCGTCAGCTATGAAACCGCCGCCGTCGACCTCCTCCTCGCGCCCGGCGGCGGCATCGCCGGCGTTCGCGCCCGCGGCCCCGAAGGCCTCATCGACCTCCACGCCCGCGGCGGCACCATCCTCGCCTGCGGCGGCTTCCAGGCCAACGTCGAGATGCGCGTCCGCTACCTCGGCCGCTTCGCCGATGCCCTCATCCTCCGCGGCAGCCGCTACAACACCGGCGAAGGGCTGATGATGGCCATCGCCGCCGGCGCCCAGCCCGCCGGCCAGTGGGGCGATTACCATTCCGCCGTCCTCGATGCCCGCTCCCCCCGCATCGAATGCGGCGTCACCGCCCTCTACAACTACCAGATGGGCATCTTCGTCAACCGCGAGGGCCGCCGCTTCCTCGACGAAGGCGAAGACTTCCGCGACCACACCTACGTCAAATTCTCCAAGCACATCGTCGAACAGGCCGGCGGCCAAGCCTGGTGCATTTTCGACCAGAAGGCCTTCCAGCGGGAGGAGTTCGCCCGCGCCTGGCGCCCCGTCGGCCCGCCGCTCCAGTCCGACACCCTCGAAGGCCTCGCCCGGCAGATGGACGTCCCGGCCGAGACCTTCCTCGAAACCGTCGCCGCCTTCAACGCCGCCGTCCAGCCCGGTGAGTACGACCTCGACCGCCTCGACGGCAAACGCACCCTCGGCATCCACCCGCCGAAGAGCAACTGGGCCCTCCCTATCGACGCGCCGCCCTACCTCGCCATCCCCGTCACTGGCGGCATCACCTTCACCTTCGGCGGCCTCAAGTGCGATACCTCCGCCCGCGTCATCGACACCCGCGGCCAGCCCCTGCCCGGCCTTTACGCCGCCGGCGAACCGATGGGCGAGTTCTTCTACGACAACTACCCCGGCGCCACCTCCGTCATCCGCGGCTGCGTCTTCGGCCGGATCGCCGGCGCGCACGCCGCTGGCCGCGCCCGCGGCGCCTGACCCCGCCCTGTTCGCGGCCCATCCTCCCGCCGATATTCCAGGCATGAGGCACGTCTGGAACTGGGCCGTCTGCGCCCCGGCGCTTCTCCTCGCCGCCGCCTGCATCGCTGCCGGCTGGCGTGAGGTCCTCGAGCCGCCCCTCGCCTGGACCGGCGCCGCCTTCTTCGCCGTCATCGCCGAAGTCGCCTCCCGCCTCGCCCGCCGGGCCAGGCGCCGCGCAGAGAAGAAGCAGGCCGCCATTGAGGCCCTCGCCGCCACCGCACTCCTCCGCGAACAGCTCCGCTCCGTCCAGCACCGCCGCGCCGCCTGACTTTCCCGCCGGGCCGCGCCCGGCTACGCTACGCCGCAATGGGCGCCCCGGGCTGGACCTTCCTCACCAACCACGGCCACGTGCTCCTCTGCATCGCCAACGACCCCGGCATCCGCCTCCGCGATATCGCCGAGCGCGTCGGGATCACCGAGCGGGCCGCCCAGCGCATCGTCGCCGACCTCATCGAAGCCGGCTACATCACCCGCAGGCGCGTCGGCCGCCGCAACATCTACCAGGTCCACCCCGAGATGCCGCTCCGCCACCCGGTCGAGCAGGCGCACCCCGTCGGCGAGCTCTTCCGTCTCATCGAGCCGCTGACCGGCCGCTCCGAGACAGCCAGCTGAGCCGGCCGTTCACTCGCCCCGCTTCAGCTCCGCCAGGCGCGCTCGATCGTCCCCCCGCCGAGCACCTCGTCGCCGCGGTAGAACGCGATCGCCTGCCCCGGCGTGAGCGCCCGCTGCCGCCGCTCGAACCGCACCACCGCCCGGCCCGGGCCCGCCTCCACCAGCTCCGCCGGCGCAGGCTCCGCCCGGTAGCGCGCCTTCGCCTCCAGCCGCTCGCCCGGGGCCGGCGCCTCCCCCGCTACCCACGTCACCTCCGCTGCCTCGGCCATATCAGCGAAGAGCGCCTCCTCCGGACCGATCACGACAACGTTCCGCTCGGCGTCGATCCCCGTCACATACCGCGGCTCCCCGGCCGCCACGCCCAGCCCCCGCCGCTGCCCGATCGTGTAGGCCGCAATCCCCCGGTGCCGCCCGATGACCGCGCCGCTCTCGTCGAGCAGTTCGCCCGGCTCCTGCTGCACCCGCGCCTCCACGAACGCCCGGTAGTCGTTCCCCGGCACGAAGCAGATCTCCACGCTGTCCGGCTTCGCGGCCACATCCAGCCCGAGCCGGGCCGCGTGCGCCCGTACCTCCGCCTTCGTCAGCCCGCCGACCGGCAGCAGCAGCCGCCGCAGCTGCTCCTGCCCCAGCATGTACAGCACGTACGACTGGTCCTTCGCCGGGTCGATGCCCCGCAGCAGCCGGTACCGCCCGTTCGCCGCATCGAAGACCACCCGCGCGTAGTGCCCGGTCGCCACGAATTCGGCGTCCAGCGCCGGGAGCCGCTCCAGCAGCGCCCGGTACTTGATGTGCTCATTGCAGCGCACGCACGGGTTCGGCGTCCGCCCCTGCGCATACTCCCGCACGAACCGGTCCACCACGTGCTCCCGGAACTCCCGCTCGAAGTTCATCACGTAGTGGCGGATTCCCAGCTGCCCGGCCACCCGCCGCGCATCGTCGATATCCTCGATGCTGCAGCACTGCTGATGCCCCCGGTACTCCTCCGGCCGCTCCTCCGTCCACAACCGCATCGTCACGCCCACCACCTCGTAGCCCTGCTCGGCGAGCAGCGCTGCCGCCACGGAGCTGTCCACTCCGCCCGACATCCCGACCACAACCCGGGGACGTGCCATCGGCTGTGATACCATTCCTTTCGCCCGCAGCGGCGGGCAGGAGTTCGCGTCTGAGTCCCGAGACCCTCGCGCAACGCGCCGTCGATGTCCTCTCCGAGCACAAAGCGCTCGATATCGCGCTCATCGACATCTCGCGGACCGCGACCTTCACCTACTACTTTGTCATCGCCACGGCCCAGTCGCCACTCCAGTTCGCCGCCCTCGTCGAGTACCTCGAACGCGACCTCGCGCCCGAAGGCATCTTCCTCCGCCACCGCGAAGGCTCACCCGAAAGCGGCTGGGTCCTCCTCGACTTCGGCGACATCATCGTCCACCTCTTCACCGCCGACCAGCGCGCCTACTACCGCCTCGAAGAGCTCTGGGGCCGAACCTCCCCGGTCGTCCGCTTCGCCGACTGAGCCCGCCGCCGCGGGCGCTGCTCAGCCCCGCCCCTCGCGCGGCCGCTCGCCGTAATCGCCGAACGGCGCATCCCTCCGCCGGATCGTCTCCCGGAACCCAAGCTCCCGGAAACTCTCGACCCACCGCAGCGCCTCCTCGGTGTGCCGCGTGATGCCGTCGAACAGCGTCCCCAGCAGCTGCGTCGTTCGCAGCCCCATGTTTTCGAACGCCTGGTTGATGAGCAGCTTGTTCAGCGCCAGCTGGTTCGCCGGGATGTTCCGGAACCGCCGCGCGTACGCCTCCGTCCGCTCGCTCAGCTCCTCCGCCGGGTAGACGTGCGAAACGAGCCCAATCCGGTAGGCCGTCGCCGCATCGATCTGGTCGCCCGAGAGCAGGAACTGCTTCGCGTGCTCCAGCCCCAGCCGGTACACCCAGAGCATCGTGGTCGGCGTCCCGTAAATGCGCGACGGCGGGTAGCCGATGATCGCGTCCTCCGCCATGAAGATCAGGTCGGCGCAGAGCAGCAGGTCCGTGCCCCCGCCCAGCGCGTAGCCGTGCACCTGGGCGATGACCGGCTTCGGGCACTCCCAGAGCGTCATGAACCGCCGCATGTTGTGGCCCATGAACTGCAAATCGCGGACCGGGTCCCACGCGCCCGGGCGCGGCTCCGGGTGCGGGGCATCGAACCGCCGCGGCCAGGGCACCCCATCTGCCCCGGGATTCAGGTCGTACCCTGCCGTGAAGACCCGCCCGGCCCCGCGCAGCACAATCGCCGAAACCGCCGCCGACGCCGTCGCCCGCTCGATCGCGTCGGCAATCCCCTGGATCACGGCCTCGTTCAGCGTATTCAGCTTCTCGGGCCGGTTCAGCGTCACGATGGCGATGCCATCCCGTTCCTCATACAGCACCGGTTCAGCCATGCCCGCGAGCATACACCGATGCGGGATGAGGGATGAGGGAGCCCCGTCTCTCCCTTCCTCCCCACCGAGGGAGGAGCCTGAAGCTGTTCCCAACCCGCCCGCCTCACCGCCCCGGGGCTGGAGCCTGGAGGCCGCAGCCCGGCGGAGCGGCCCCCCGCTCCCCGCTCCCTGGGGCGGCGGCGCCGGGCCGGGCGGTGCTCCCTCCTCCCTCGGGGCGGCGGCGCCGGGCCGGGGCGGTGCTCCCTCCTCCCTCCTCCCTGGGGCAGCGGAGCGGCCGGGGCTGGGCTCCCTCCTCCCTACTCCTCGAGGAACTCGTTCACCAGCTCCATGAACCGCTCGAACTGGTCGTGGTGCACCCAGTGCCCCGCACCCTCCACCTCCACCGCCCGGTAGTCGTGGAACGCCGAAAGGTCGGGCGGCCCGCCCGGGCGCGTCCCCCAGCTCTCCCGCCCCCAGATGATCAGCATCGGACAGCGGATCTGGTTCCAGAGGTCCCGGGCGTCCTCCATGTTGAACTCGTACGGCGACCCCGCGTGCGTGTAGTTGTCGAACTTCCACGTATAGCCCGCCTCCGTCGCGCGCACGCCGTGCTCCGTCAGGTGCCGCGCCAGCTCCGGCGAAAGGTGCCGGTTCGCCTCCTGCATCCGCCGTGTCGCGTCCTCGAGCGTCGGGTAGGTCCTCAGCTGGCGCCGCTCCAGCTCGCGCATGCTCTCCACCCACTGCCGCATCCGCCGGTGCGCCGGGCGCCGCTCCCGCTGCCAGCCGAGCCCGCCCAGCCCTTCGATCGTCACCAGCTTCCGCACCTTCTCCGGGAACGCGCCCGCGTACTGGAGCGCTACCCCGCCCCCGAGGCTGTGCCCGATGATCACGTACGGCGCCCGCCCGATCGCCTCCCCCAGCGCGTGGATATCCAGCGCGTAATCGATGATGGAGTAGTTCCCGCCGATCGCCCAGTCCGAATCGCCGTGCCCGCGCAGGTCCGGCGCATACACGCAGAACCGGTCCACCAGTGCCTGCGCCACGCGGTCCCACGAGCGGGCGTGGTCGCGCGTGCCGTGGATGAGGATGAGCGGCGGCTTCGACTCGTCGCCCCAGGTCAGGTAGTGCAGCTTCAGCCGCTGCGAGGTGTACCAGCGCGAGACGGGCTCCATGCCCGCATCGTGCCGCCCGGCGCCCCGTCCCGTCTACAGGCGCGGCAGCGGAATGCCCAGCGCCTCCTCCAGCTCATCGATCGCCCGGGTCGTCTCGTCGACCTTGATCGTGTGCATCCCCAGCGCCTTCGCCCCCTTCAGGTTCGCCCCGAGGTCGTCGAGGAAGACCGCCTCCGGCGGCTCGATGCCGAGCTGCTCGCACGCGATCTGGTAAATCCGCGGCTCTGGCTTCCGCACCCCCACAATCGCCGATTCGACCACCACATCGAACAGGCTGTGCACGTCGATGCCGCTCGTCCGCCGCTGGGCCGGCTCGTCGCGCGCCACGTTGTTCGTGATGCTGCCCAGCTTCACCTTTCCGCGCAGGTGGCGCACCACCGCCACCATCTCCGGCCGCTCGCCGAACCCCTGGAAGAACCACTCGAGGAAGTACTTCCCTGTGGCCTGCGTGTCGATCCCGGCGATGTGCCGGTCGAACAGCTCCGCGAACCCCTCAGGCGGAATCTCGCTCCGTTCGAACCGCGACCACGGCCCGTCCTCCGGCGCGAAAATTGCCACGCGCACCTCGTCGGGGATCCCGTGCTCCCGGCAGAACTCCTTGATGCGGGTCACCGGCGAGTGCGTCAGCACCCCGCCGATATCGAAAATCGCTGCGCGAAAACGGCTCATGGCCAAATTGTACGGAGCCCGGCCGCAAGGAGCCGTTCTCCGCGATCCCTGCTATCCTTCGCCGGCCGCTCCTGCGGACCGGGAGGTCGCATGCCCCAGCCGTTCGATATCGTCTTCCTCGGCACCGGCAGCCCGCTTCCCAGCCCCGACCGCTGCGGCTGCGGGCACGTCATCGTCGCCGCCGGCCAGCACATCCTCGTCGACTGCGGCTGGGGCGCCGCCCGCCGGATTCTCGCTTCCGGCATCATGCCCTCCGCCATCGATACCGCCGTCTTCACCCACATGCACACCGACCACATCACCGACTTCCCGGACTTCCTCTTCCTCCGCTGGACGTCCGGCGCACGCGTGCCGCTCCGCGTCTACGGCCCCGAGGGCACCGGCGAGATGGTCGAAGGCTTCCTCCACGCCCTCCGGCGCGATATCGGCTTCCGCCTCGCCCACCACGGCGACAAGCTCCACCCCGACGGCATCGTCGTCGAAGTCACCGAAATCTCCCCCTCGGCCCGTCCCGCGCCCTTCTTCGAACGCGACGGCCTCGTGCTCGAACGGTTCGAAGTCGACCACTTCCCCGTTGTCCCGGCCTTCGGCTACCGTGCCCGCTTCGATGGCCGGACCGCCGTTCTTTCCGGCGATACCTCCTTCTGCGAAAGCCTCCTCCATGCCGCGGAGGGCGCCGATATGCTCGTCTGCGAAGCGCTCAACACCCCCATGCTCAACGAGCGGATCGCCGCCCTCCGCGCCATCGGCCGCGACCTGCAGGCCTCCCTCTTCGAGGACGTCCCCAGCTACCACATCGACGTGAGCGATGTCGCCCGGCTCGCGCAGCAGGCCGGTGTCCGCCAGCTTGTCCTCAATCACCTCATCCCGCCCGTCCCCAACAGCGGCCCCGAACTCGACCGCTTCATCGCAGGCATGGCCGAGCGCTTCCGCGGCCCCATCCGCGTTGCCCGCGATACCGAACGCATCCCCGTTCCCGGAGCCCCCGCATGAGCCATGACGAGATGTTCGTCGCCTCCCTTCGCAACCGTATCCGCGCCATGAACACCCTCTGGGAGCGCGCCATCAGCGACATGACCCTCGAGCAGCTCAACCACCACGAGCGCGCCGGCGTCCTTCCCATCGCCTTCAGCTTCAGCCACTACATCCGCTCGCAGGACCAGTCGATCAGCGCCATCTTCCTCGGCGAACCCCCGCTCTGGCAGCAGGGCGGCTGGGCGGCAAAGGTCGGCGTCACTGTCGATGCCCTCGGCCGCGAGGAAACCGTCGAGCAGATGGAGCACCAGCGCTTCGGCGACCTCGACGCATGGAAGGCGTACCAGTCCGGGGTCATCGCCCGCACCACCCGCGTCCTCGAAACCCTCACCGCCGCCCGCCTCGCCGAGGTCGTCCTGCCGCAGCTCCCGCCCAACATGCAGAACATCTTCTGCGCCCTCGTCATCGGTCCCGGTGCGCCCCTCCGCCGCCTCGACGTGCTCGAGTGCTTCGTCTACCAGCACGGCCTCCGCCACATGGGCGAAGTCGAGCATGGCCGCGCCCTCGTCGGCCTCGGTGGCATGACCTCCTGACGCCATTTCAGGAATTTACCGAAACGCAGCTAGAAATCCTTTCACGCCGGGTCTAACATCGACCGTATGACCGGCGAAGAAACGCCTGTCCGCCGCATCCTCGTGATCGACGACGAAGCCGCCGTCCGCAGCATGCTCACCCGCGCGCTCGCGCTCTGGCAGTTCGAAACCGTCGCCGTCCCCACCGCTGAAGAGGGTCTCGCCCACCTCCGCGCCGGCGAACGGTTCGCCTGCATCCTCCTCGACCTCACCATGCCCGGCATGGGCGGTGAGGCGGCCCTCCGCGAAATCGAGGCAGTCGCCCCCGGCACCCCGGTCGCCCTCATGAGCGGCTTCCCCCGCGACGACCTCGCCGGGCAGGGTCGCCACTTCATCGCCAAGCCGTTCGACCTCGAGACCCTCCACAGCCTCCTCGAACGGCTCGCCGGGCCCTAGTGCGCCTGCGCGAACCAGCCTCCCCCCGGGTGGTATCCTGAGAACGTGAGCACCGAAACGCACGGCGTCGTCGACGTCAGCCCCTACTGCCCGGCCTTCCAGCACACCGTCGAGCTCATCGGCCGCCGCTGGACCGGCGCCATCATCCGTTCGCTCCTCGCCGGCTCCTGCCGCTTCTCCGCCATCCTGGCCGCCATCCCCGGCCTCTCGGACCGCCTCCTCGCCGAGCGGCTCCGCGAACTCGAAGCCGAGGGCATCGTCAGCCGCACGGTCTACCCCGAGCACCCCGTCCGCATCGAGTACCGCCTGACCGAAAAGGGCCGCGAACTCGAGCGGATTGTCGCCGCCATCGATGCCTGGACCGCGCGCTGGTTCGACCCGGCGGCCCACGGCATCGGGCCCGGCGATCCCGCCGGCTGAGCGCCCGGTTTACAGCCCATCACGGAATTGCTTAGGCTTCGTCGCGGGGGCCCACAGGAGGGTTCGATGCGCACGATGCTCGCCGGCGTCGCCCTGGCCGCGTTCCTCGCGGCCGCATGCGGCGGAGGCGGCGGCGGGCCGGGCGGCAACCCCTTCGGCGAACCGACCGCCGCCGGCACCCGGGCCGCCGCTACCGCCCCGGGCGGCGCCTCGCCCGCCGCCACGCCGGCAGCCGCCGGGACCGCCAGCCCGACGCCGTCGCCGGTCCCCGACACCTACACGGTCCAGGAGGGCGACACCCTCGGCGCCATCGCCGAGCGGTTCGGACTCACCATCGCCGACCTCGTTGCCGCCAACGCCCTCGCCGACCCCGACCTGATCTTCCCCGGCCAGGAGCTCCGTATCCCCAAACCCGGCACCGCTCCTTCCCCCTCCCCAACCGCGACCCCCACCCCCTGACCCCGCCGCCCCGCCAACCCGGCCCCCGCTCGAAGCCTTGAGCCTGACCGGTCAGCCGCCCGCATCACACTCGCTCCCTCCTCCCCGCTCCCTCCTCCCTCGGCGGGGAGGAGCGGCCGGGCGGGGCTCCCTCCTCCCTGCTCCCCGCTCCCCGCTCCCTGCTCCCTCCCCTACCATGTCCCCGTGAGCGACTTCGCCAACATCTTCCTCGCCCTCCTGCTCGAGGCCACGCCGTTCCTCCTCGCCGGCGTCATCGTCTCCGTCGTTGCGGGCCCGGCCGTCGAGCGCATCCTCGCCTCTGCCGCCTTCCGCAGCCCCGCCGCCAGCATCGCCGCCGGCGCAGGCGCCGGCCTCATCCTCCCCATGTGCGACTGCGGCAACCGCCCCCTCGCCCACCGCCTCGCGCTCGCCGGCCGCCGCGAGTTCGCCCTCGCCTTCCTCGTCGCCGCACCCGTCATCAACCCGATCGTCATCGTCACCACCTGGCTCGCCTTCCGCGATGCCGAACTCGTCGCCCTCCGGCTCGGCCTCACCGTCCTCGCCGCCGTTGCCGTCGCGCTGGTCGTCTCGCGCTTCCGCCGCGACATCGCCCTCCCGCTCGAAACCGAATTCCCTGCCGAAGCCGGTCCCCGGCCCCCCGCCGGCCCCGCCGCCTGGGCCCCGCGCGTCCTTGAGGAGTTCTTCGAGCTCTTCCAGTACCTCGTCATCGGCGCTGCCCTCGCCGCCGCCATCCAGGTCTTCGCCAGCCAGGAGGATTTCCTCTCCGCCAGCGGCGTCTTCCTCTCCATCGCCGCCCTCATGTTCCTCGCCTTCCTCCTGAGCATCTGCTCCAGCGTCGATGCATTCGTCGTCGCCGGTCTGGGCGGCGCCATCGGCCTCGGGCCCGCGCTCGCCTTCCTCGTCTTCGGGCCGCTCGTCAACCTCAAGTCCATCCCGATGTACCTGCGCCTCTTCTCCGGCCCGGCCGTCGCGGTCCTCGTCGTCATCTGCGCCCAGGTCGCCTTCGTCGGCGCCGCCGTCGCGGAGCTCCGCGCATGGTGAGAGACGCCGACTACGCCCTCGCCGCCGCCGCGCTCGGCCTCCTCATCGCCTGGCGCCTCGCCGACGGCACCGCCCGCAACCTCGTCCAGGGGTGGTACGTGCCCATCCTCGCCGCCACTGCAGTCCTGCTGCTGGCCGCTGCCGCGCTCACCATCCCCGTCGCTCTGCGTGACGGCCTGGCCCGCTGGCGCAGGCCCTCCGCTGCCGGGTCTGTCGCCGCCGCAGCCATCGGCCTGCCGCTCGTCATCGCCGCCGCCTTCGAACCGCGCCCGCTCGCCTCGGCCAGCCTCGACCTCTCCGCTGCCGCCGCCCGCCAGTTCAGCGCCTCGGCCAGCGCCGCCGACCCCGCCCGCCGCAACATCTACCAGTGGGCCTATGAGTTCGAAACCGCCGACCCCGCGGCCATCGCCGGCCAGCCCGTCGACGTCATCGGCTTCGTCTACCGCCGCGAGGGCGACCCGCCCGAACGGTTGCGCGTCGCCCGCTTCGTCGTCGCCTGCTGCATCGCCGATGCGCAGGGCTTCACCCTCCCCGTCCTTTGGAAGGACGCCAGCACGCTCGCCAACGACCAGTGGGTCCGCGTCACCGGCCGCGTCGGCATCGGCCCCGACGGCGCCCCCATCGTCCTCGCCGCGAGCGTAGCCCCCATCGAGGCACCCCAAAATCCGTACATTTATCCGTGACGAACGCCCCGCCCTCGCCGCCCTCGGCGCCGTCACCGCGGTCGCCCTCGGCATCCTGCTGGCGGTCCTCCTCCTCGGCGACCAGCGCCGCATCCGCGTCGTCCTCGCATCCCCCGACGCCGCCGTGCCCGCGCCCGTCACCCTCCGCGAAATCACCCTCGCCTTCGACCGCGAACCCGACCGCGCCGCCGTCGAAGCCGCCCTCGCCTTCGACCCCCCGCTCGAGGGCACCGTCCGCTGGCGCGGCCGGACGCTCGTCTTCGTGCCCGCCGGCCCGCTCGAACCCGGCGAGTACCGCATCCGCCTAGCGCCCGGCACGCTCGGCCGCCGCGCCGAACCCCTCCGCGAGCCGTTCGAACACCGCTTCACCGTCCGCGAACCCGGCGTCGCCGTCGTGCAGGTTGCACCCGGCCGGACCGAAGAGCGCCTCGTCGAACTCCGGGCCGGCCAGGAGCCCCGCGTCCTCGCCCGCGCCCCGCGCATCATCGACTTCGCCGTCTCGCCCGACGGCGCCCAGGTCGCCGTTGTCACCGCGGGCCCTGACGGCCGCGGCAGCCTCGCCCTCGTCCGGGTGAGCGACGGCGCGGCCACATCCCTCGTCTTCGACCCCGCCATCAACGTCGGCGGCGTCGCCTGGTCGCCCGATGGCGCGACCCTCGCCGTCGTCCGCCGCGATGCCCTCCCCGTCGGGGGCGAAGGCGTGCCCCGCGCCTGGCTTGTCCGCCTCTCCGGCGAATTCGTCGCCACCCTCGACCCCGAAGGCCTCCCCTCCCTCTACCCGTCGTGGTCGCCCGATGGCCAGCACCTTGCCTATATCTCGCCGAGCGATGCCCGCCTCATCGTCGTCAACCTCGCCACACAGGAGCGCCGCGACCTCGGCCAGCCGCGCGGGGGCGCCGCCGCCTGGTCGCCCGACTCCCGCATCGTCGCCTTCGAAAGCGTGCCCCGGACAGCGGCCGGAGCCACTCCGCCGCAGCCCGTGCGCGTCGTGAGCCTCGATGCCGCCGTCGACCTCGTCCTCGGCAGGGAAGGCGAAATCCGCTCTGCTCCCCGCTTCCTCGACAGCGAGACGGTCGCCACCCTCCGCCGCGTCATCGGTCCCCAGCGCACCGGCACCGACCTCGTCTTCGAATCCGTCCGCGACGGCCGCCAGCTCCGCGCCATCAACCTCGCTGCCGGCACGGACCTCGTCCTCCACTGGGACCTCGCCCCCGGCGGCCGCTCCATCGTCTACACCGTCCAAACGGCGCAGCAGTTCACCACCATCACCCTCGACCTCGAATCCGGCGACCGCACCCCGCTCGCAGTCGGCGGCGACCTCCCCCGCTGGCTCCCCTGACCGGCCGCTACGCCGTCTGCTCCTCCAGCAACCGTGCCAGCTCGAGGAAGTCCCGCGCCGTAATGTCGAACGACGGCTCCGGCTCGAGGTCGGGCTGCACGTTCGGCCCCGCCTCCTTCGGCCGGGGGATGAACGCCGCCCGCAGTCCCGCAGCCTGCGCGGCCTTCAGGTCGGCCTTGTGGGCGGCCACCAGCATCACCTGCCCCGGCGCGTACCCAAGCAGCCGCGCCCCCGCAAGGTACGCCTCCGGCTTCGGCTTGAATGCCCCGAGCGCATCCGCACCGAGCACGCAGTCCCACGGCAGCCCTGCCCGCTTCGCCATGTGCACCAGCAGCGCCACGTTCCCGTTCGAGAGCGTCGAAATGACGTACCGCTGCTTCAGCCGCCACAGCCCCGGCACGCTGTCCGGCCACGGGTCGAGCCGGTGCCATGCCCGGTTCAGGTCCTCCCGCTCCGCCTCCGGCATGCCGCCGAGCCCGTACTGCGGCAGCAGCTCGTCCAGCTTCCGCCGGTGCAGCGCATCGGTCGTCATGAACGGCCACTCGCCCCGGTTCACCTTCGCGATGCCGCCGAGATACCCCTCGTACCGCCACGCGTCGGCGAACGCGCCCCAGTCGGCCGAAACGCCGTACCGTGCACCTGCCGCCTCCAGCTCCCGGATGACCGACGACCGCCAGTTGACCACCGTGCCGAAGACGTCGAACACCAGCGCGCGCACGTCCCGGAGTGCCATGGCCCGAAAGTCTACCCGAAGGCCTGCATTCCCGGCGAAGCCGTTCTACTCGCCATCGCCGGCCGCCACGTTGACGATGCGCACCGGCGGCGGCGGGGTCGGCGTCGCACCGGCCGCCGAAACGCCGTCTTCGGCCGCCACCCCGTGGATGCGGATCGGCGGCACGGGCGTCGGCGTTGCCGACGGCTGGCTCGCCGCCCCCGCGTCGCCGCCCGCCGGCAGCACCTGCGCCGGTTCGGCTGCGAGCGACTCGGCAGCGCTCCCGGCGCCGCCCGCCAGCAGCCCTTCGAGCGAGGGCGCCGTGACCGGCGCGCCAACGTCGATGACGATGACCCGCTGGGGCGGCTGCGGCTGCACGGTGGGCCGGAACGGACCCCACGCCGCCCGGTCGGCGAACGAAAGAATCAGGAGGCCGCTCGCCCCGATGCCGAACAGGAACGCAGCCAGCAGGAGCGGGGCTTTGCCTGCCATGCCTCGCATCATGCCCGCTCCCCGTGAAAATTGCTACCCGGTAACCGCCCGGTAAACGCACGCCCCCGCCCGCGCCGGCCAGCGCACACCGCCGAACCTGTTACCATGGAGCATTGGGTTCACCGCCTGCCCCCCGCGGAGAGGTGCTGGAGTGGACGATCAGGCACGCCTGGAAAGCGTGTGTACCGCAAGGTACCGTGGGTTCGAATCCCACCCTCTCCGCCACGTCATCCCTTCCCGCTTCCCGGCCCCTTCCCCGCTTCCGCTTGTGCCCCCCGTCCAGCTCCCGTAGATTCCTTCGCCAAACCCGAAGGAGATTCGACCATGCAGGACCTGGCGGGAAAAGTCGCCGTCGTCACCGGGGCCGCGAGCGGCATCGGCCTCGCCCTCGCCACCCGCTTCGCTGAGGAGGGCGCCGCCGTCGTCCTCGCCGACATCGAAGCCGAGCCTCTCGCCATCGCCGAAGCCGGCCTCCGCCAGAAGGGCGCCCGGACCCTCGCCGTCCGCACCAACGTCCTCGCCGACGCCGACGTCGAGGCCCTCGCCGATGCCGCCTACCGGGCCTTCGGCGCCGTCCACATCCTCTGCAATAACGCCGGCGTCTCCGGCGGTGCCGGCGTTCCCATCTGGGAAGCTCCCCAGGCCGACTTCGACTGGGTGTTCGGTGTCAACTTCCACGGCGTCCTCCGCGGCATCCGCGCCTTCGTTCCCCGCATGATCGCCGGCGGCGAAGAGGGCCACATCGTGAACACCGCCTCGGCTGCCGGCCTCCTCACCGGCGCCGATGCCTACTCCATCTCCAAGCACGCCGTCGTCTGCCTCACCGAGGGGCTCTACAAGCAGTTCCGGCTCATGAACCTGAAGCTCTCCGCCTCCGTCCTCTGCCCGGGCTGGGTCAACACCCAGATCCTCGATGCCGAGCGGAACCGCCCCGCCGAGTTCGGCCCCGCCCGCACCGCCGACCTCCCCGCAGAAGCCCGCCAGCGCCGCGCCGTCGTCGAATCCCTCCTCCGCCAGGGCTTCCCGCCCGAAGAGGTCGCCGCGCAGGTGGTCGACGCCATCAAGAACGACACCTTCTACATCTTCCCGATGCAGGACTACATCTGGCAGGCGGTCAGGCAGCGCTTCGAGGGCGTCATCAACCGCACGAACCCCGTCGCGACCGGTCCCCTCCGGTAGCCGCCCTGCCGGCTGCGGCCCATCGGCCCCTTGCATTCGCCATAACGGTTGCGGCAGTATCAACGGCCCATGCTGCCGCACACCCCGCCCGCGGCGGCGAACCGGGCGCCGTTCCTCCGCCGCATCCTCCTCGCGATGCTGGCGGCGGCCGCTGCTGCGCCACTCGCCGTCGCCAGCGCCCGCACCCACGAAGTCCAGCCCGGCGAAACCCTCTCCGCCATCGCCCTGCGCTACGGCGTCGATGTCGACGCCCTCGCCGCCGCCAACGGCATCGCCAACCCCGATCTCATCTTCGCCGGCCAGCTGCTCACCATCGCCGAATCGTCGCCCGCCGTCCCCCCGCCCGGCGGCGCCGTTGCCCCTCCGGCCGCCCGCAGCTACGTCGTCGAACCCGGCGATACCCTCTCCTCCATCGCCCTCGCCCATGGCACCACGGTCCACGCCGTCGCCGAGGCGAACGGCATCGACGACCACGACCGCATCTTCGCGGGCCAGCTGCTCGTGATCCCCGCGCCCACCCGCGCGCCCGCGGACCCCGCCGTCTCCCGCCCCGCCATCGAGGCGCTCCTCCGCGCGGCCGCCGCCGAATACGGCATCCCGCCGTCCGTCCTTCTCGGGCTCGCCTGGCTCGAGAGCGGCTGGAACCAGGCGATGGTCAGCCCTGCAGGCGCCGTCGGCATCATGCAGCTCATGCCCGCCACCGCCGAGTGGGGCCTCGAATACCTCGCTCCCGGCGCCGTCAACTGGCGCACCGAGCCCGCCGACAACATCCGCCTCGGCGCCGCGGTCTTCGCCCACATGCTCTGGCAGGCCGGCGGCGACCTCAAAATCGCGCTCGCCTTCTACTACCAGGGCTGGTGGAGCATCGAGCAGTTCGGCATCTTCGACGAAACGCTCCAGTACGTCGCCAACGTCCTCGCGATTGCGTCCGGCTTCGACGACTGACCGCCGGCCCTACGCCGTCAGGACCCCGTACGCCTCCGGGATCCGGTCGGTCAGCGCATTCGTGCCCGGCGCCATGTCCTTCCAGCGCGTCATCGCCGGGTTCACCTGGGCCGCCATCGCCAGCCCGCTCCCCCGCGGGGCAATCGTCATCGGCGCCCCGTGCGGCGCCACGATGATCCCGGTCTCCGGCCCCGCGACCGCGGTGTAGACCCGGTTCTCGTCGCTCCGCGCCCGGGCCACCTGCTCCGTCATCGGCGCATCCGCGAAGTGCGTCCAGGCCAGCACCTCCGCGCCCTCGAGCATCAAGATGCGCGCCACCTCCGGCACGTACCCCTCCTCCCCGCAGAGGATGCCGACCCGCCCCGCAGGGGTTGCCACCACCGGCGGCAGCGTCTCGCCCGTCGCGATCCCCCGCCCGTGCGATGCCTCGTGCACCACTATCCCGCCCGGGTGCACGAGCACCGCCGTCTGCCGCGGCCGCCCGCCGTCGCCGGCAACGCCGAAGAGCACGCTCCCGCCGCGCTCCCGGACGGCCGCCTCCAGCCGGGGCAGCGCCGCCTCCCAGCCCTCCGCCGCCGGCGCCCCGCCGATGACCACCAGGTCTGCATCCTGCTCCCGCTGGTCCAGGTAGGCTGCCAGCACCGCCTCGGGGTCGAACGCCGGCCGCGAGGGCACCACCGCGACCCGCCGGCTCTCCGCCGGCGGCACCACCGCCTGCCCCAGCAGCTCCATCACCGGCAGTGACGCCGTCGGCTCGGTCAGTCGCCGGTACAGCCCGGGACGGCGTGCGGGGCGCTCGACGCGCATCGGCTCGATCTCGAACACCACCGTGGTCCCCACATCGGCCGGCGCGCAGAACCGCGTCACCCCCTCCGGGTCGTACACCGATGACCGCCCGGCGTACACCAGCGACGTGCCCTCCGGGCCGTACCGGTCGGCCGCCGCAATCCACACGCCGTTCTCGAACGCCCGCACCGGCACCAGGTACTCGCACTGCGTGGTCGAAAGCTCCGCCATCGTCCGTCCCCACGCGACCCACGCGGTCAGGTCGAGGATCACCTCCGCCCCGTTGACGGCCAGCGCCCGGGCCACTTCCGGCTGGCGCGCGTCCGCGCAGATGAGGACGCCGAACCGGGCGAAGCCCGCATCCCACACCGGGAACTCCCGCCCTCGCCGGAACCAGCGCGCATCGAAATGCCAGAGGAAACTCTTGTCGTACCGCCCGCGAATCTCGCCGGCGGGGTCGAACACCAGCCCGCTGTTGGTCAGGCTGCCGTCCGGGTGCGGCACGGCGAGCCCCGCGGCCAGCCAGTACCCCCACTGCCGGCACTTCGCGGCCAGCGCCGCCGAGACCTCGGCAAACGGGCGCACCCCCGGCCGGTCGTACGGGCGCTCGTCGCGCACGTAGTAGGCCGGGTAGGAGCACTCCGGCAGCCCCACGAGCTGCGCGCCCTGGCGGCCGGCCTCATCGAGCGCCGCGAGGATCGCGGTCCAGTTCTCTTCCGCCCGCTCCAGCGGATACGCCGGCACCTGGCACAGTCCCACCCGAAACGGTTCCACGCTGCGAAGCATACCAGCCCGTGCGGTCCCAAATCCGGCACAATAGAACCCGCATGCGTATCGCAATGGTCTCCGCCCACACCAGCCCCCTCGCGCCCCTCGGCGGCCGCGAGACCGGCGGCATGAACGTCTACGTCCTCGAACTCTCCCGGGAGCTCGCCCGCCTCGGCTACGAAGTCGATATCTTCACCCGCCTCGACGGCGACCTCCCGCCCGTCGAACCCGTCGCCCCCGGCCTCCGCCTCGTCCGCCTCCCCGCCGGGCCGGCCGCACCCATCGAAAAAGAAGCGATCGTCCGCCACCTCCCCGAGTTCGTCCGCGGCCTCCGCGCATTCGCCTTCAGCGGCCCCGGCTACGACCTCATCCACTCCCACTACTGGCAGTCCGGCTGGGCCGGCACGATCCTCGCCCGCCAGCTCCGCCTCCCTCACGTCGTCATGTTCCACACCCTCGGCGAGGTCAAGAACCGCGCCCGCTTCGGCGAGGCCGAGCCCACCCTCCGCATCCGCCACGAACGCACCATCGCCCGCCGCGCCACCGCCATCGTCACCGCCAGCGACCACGAACGCCAGCTCCTCGAACGGTACTACGGCGCCGACCCTGCCCGCATGCATACCGTCCCCTGCGGCATCGACCTCGACCTCTTCCGCCCCCTCCCCCGCGCCGAATCCCGCGCCAGCCTCGGCCTCCCCCTCGACCGGCCCATCCTCCTCTGGGTCGGCCGCCTCGAAAAGCTCAAGGGCCTCGAAATCCTCCTCGATGCCGTCGCCGGCCTCGAACGCAACGACGCCCTCCTCCTCATCGTCGGCGGCGACGACCGCGCCGCGCCGCTTCGCGCCGAGCTCGAGGCCCAGGCCCGCGCCCTCGGCATCGCCGGCCGCGTCCGGTTCACCGGCGCCGTCGACCACGCCGCCCTTCCCCGCTACTACAGCGCCGCCGATGTCTGCGTCGTGCCCAGCTTCTACGAGAGCTTCGGCCTCGTCGCCGTCGAAGCCATGGCCTGCGGCACCCCTGTCGTCGCCTCCCGCGTGGGTGGCCTGGTCTCCACCGTCATCGATGGCGTCACCGGCTACCTCATCCCCTGGCGCTGCCCCGAGCCGTTCGCCGAAAAGCTCGATGTCCTCCTCGCCAACCCCGAGCTCCGCGCCAACTTCGGCCGCGCCGCCCGCGCCAGCGTCGAACGGTTCCGCTGGAGCACCGTCGGCCTCCGCATTGCCGACGTCTACGATGCCGCCCGCGAACGGTTCGCCGCGCCCGGCGCCGCCCGCCCGCGCGCCATCGCCCCCGAAGCCTGGGAAGCCGCCATCATCGCCAGCAGCTGACGCACCGCGCATCGACACCCCTCGCCCGGGCCGCCTACGATGGGATCGTGACCCCGCGCGCCATCTTCTTCGACCTCGACGATACGCTGCTCGATACCTCCGGCGGCGTGCAGGAAGCCTGGCGCAGCACCTGCGCCGCCTTCGCACCCGAACTCGGCATCGAACCGGCCCGCCTCGAATCCGCCATCCGCGAACAGCTCATCAGCTTCTGGAAAGACGAAGCCGCCGTCGAACACTGGCGCACCCGCCTCCACGACGCCCGCCGCCACAACGTCGCCCTCGCCCTCCTGCGCCTCCAGCTCGACCCCGCCGCCGCGCCGCGCATCGCCGACCGCTACTGGGATGAGCAGGCCGCCCGCATGCGCCTCTTCGACGACAGCCTCGAAACCCTCTCCCGCCTCCGGGAGGCCGGCTTCCGCCTCGGCCTCCTCACCAACGGCCCCGCCGAGATGCAGCGCTGGAAGCTCAGCCGCTTCCCCATCGCCGAGCACTTCGACGTCATCGTCATCGAGGGCGAATTCGGCCACGGCAAGCCCCACCCGCGCGTCTTCGAACACGCCCTCGAGCAGGTCGGCGCCCGCCCCGCTGAAGCCTGGCACGTCGGCGATAACCTCTACGCCGATATCGGCGGCGCCCGCCGCGCCGGCCTCCACGCCACCTGGATCCATCGTGACCGCCTCGAGCTGACCGACGACGCCCCGGCCATCCCCGACCGCGTCATCGCCCACCTTGCCGAGCTCCGGGCAGCCCTCGACCTCGAGCCTGCCGCCCCCGCGAACCCGTGAACGTCCTCGTCTTCGGCGCCACCGGCTACATCGGCAGCCACCTCGTCCCGCTCCTCGCCGAACGCGGCCACCGCGTCCGCGCCGCGGCCCGCCGCCTCGAGGTGCTCCAGGCGCGCCCCTGGGCCGGCATCGAAACCGTCGCCGCCGATGCCCTCCGCCCCGACACCCTCCCCGCCGCCCTCGCCGGCGTCGATGCCGCCTACTACCTCGTCCACTCCATGGGCGCCGGACGCGGCTTCGCCCGCCTCGACCACGAAGCCGCCCGCAACTTCCGCGATGCCGCAGCCGCGGCCGGCGTCAAGCGGATCATCTACCTCGGCGGCCCCCGGCCGCAGGGTCCCATCTCCGAGCACCTCGCCTCCCGCCTCGCCACCGGCGAAACCCTCCGCGCGGGGCCCGTCCCGGTCACCGAACTCCGCGCCGGGCTGATCGTCGGTCCCGGCTCCGCCGGCTTCGAAGTCATCCGCGACCTCGTCAACCACCTGCCGGTCATGATCACCCCCCGCTGGGTCCGCAACCGCACCCGGCCGATCGCCCTCGATGACCTCCTCGCCTACCTCGTCGGGGTCCTCGAGCACCCCGAAACCGCCGGGCAGGTCTACGACGTCGCCGGCCCCGAGGTCCTCACCTTCCGCGACCTGATGGCCGGCTACGCCCGCGTCGTCGGCCGGCCCTTCCGCGCCATCGACGTGCCCTTCCTGACCCCGCGCCTCTCCTCCCTCTGGCTCGCCCTCGTCACGAGCGTCCCGTTCAACGTCGCCCGCCCCCTCGTCGAAGGCCTCCAGACCGACCTCCTTCCCGACGACTCCGCCATCCGCGCCGTCCTGCCCATCCCGCTCCACACCTACGAGGAGGCCGTGCGCGCCGCGCTCGAGCGGGAGCGGCAGGAGCCCCTGCCCGCCCGCTGGGCCGAGGGCGCCCTCGCCTACCGCGGCTACAACCCCGATACCTCCTTCTACTCCAGGGGCGAAACCACGACCGTCCCGGTCGATGCCCCTGCCGAACTCCTCTGGGAGGTGGTGCGGGGCATCGGCGGCCGCACAGGCTACTACTACGCCGATACCCTCTGGTGGCTCCGCGGCCTGCTCGACCGCCTCGTCGGCGGTGTCGGCCTCCGCCGCGGCCGCCGCCATCCGACCGACCTCCGTGTCGGCGATACCCTCGACTTCTGGCGCGTCGTCGCCCTCGAGCCCGGCCGGCGCCTCACGCTCCTCGCCGAGATGCGCCTGCCCGGCGCCGCCGTCCTCGAGTTCGAAGTGCGCGAAAAGGGCCCCGGCCGCTCAGAGCTGGTCACCACGGCCCGCTTCCACCCCAACGGCGTCTGGGGACTGCTCTACTGGTACGCCCTCGCGCCCGCCCACTACTTCATCTTCCGCCGCATGCCCCGCGCGATGGCCCGCGCCGCCGAGCGCCGCGCCGCCGCAGCCGCAGCCGCTCCCGCCCGCGACATCGCCTGACGCACCGGCTCGGTACCTTCCGCGCAAGGACCGCCGGGCCCCGGCCCGGCACGCAGCGGAGGTGCACACGTGCGCCAGGCACTCTACGGACTTGCCATCATCATCGCCGGCCTCGCCGAACTCGCCAGCACCCTCATCTACCTCGCCGCCTGGGGCGGCATCCTCGTCTACCTCTTCCTCAGCGGCTACGTGCTCTGGACCGCGCTCTGGTTCATCTTCGGCCCGCTGCCGGTCGCGATCGGCGTCTCGCTGCTCCGCCTGCCGTTCATCCTCCTCGGCTACCTGCTGGCAGCACTCGCCGGCATGACGGGCGAGTACTCGGCCGCCCTCGAACAGATGAACGACCGCTGACGCCTACCGCCGCAGCGCTGACCCCTTGAACGGCGCCCCCAGCACCGGCCCGATCAGGCAGACGTTCGCTGCCCCGGCCGCAATCGGCACCAGCCCGATGATCGCGATCACCCAGCCGGCCGGCCCGCCGACCACAACGCCGACGATAACCAGGACGATCCCGAGCACCACCCGCAGCAGCCGCCCCGCCGTCGATGCCATGAACTTCGCCAGTCCCATCGCTGTACCTCCTGCCCGGCGCCTCGCTGAGCGCCGGCTGCTTACCATCCATACGAAGCTTGCTCCGTTGCTGATGACCCTGTCCAGCGGCCGTTGGGCCCCCGGATGCGGCCCCACCGGTCCCCTCGACGGCTAACGAAATTTTCGTTAGGCTTGCAGAGTGGACGACCGGCTCAACCCCGCCGAACGCATCATCCGGCGCTTCGGCGGCCAGAGCGCCCTCGCCGCCCTCCTCGGCAGGCGCCAGAGCACCGTCCAACACTGGGCGAAAACCGGACGCATCCCTGCCCAATGGCACGGCGTCCTCATCTCCCTCGCCCGCCAACGAGGTGTCATCCTGGAACCCAAAGATTTCGTTCAGCCCCAGCCCCGTCCCATCGAGCCCCCAACCGGCCGCCTCGGCGTCCTCCTCGTCGGCCTCGGCGCCGTCGCTACCACCTTCATCGCCGGCGTCGAGAACATTCGCTCCCGCGGCGCCGTGCCCGTCGGCTCCCTTACCCAGATGGGCACCATCCGCCTCGGCAAGCGCACCGAAAAGCGCTCGCCCCTCATCAAGGAGTTCGTCCCCCTCGCCAGCCTCGACGACCTCGTCTTCGGCGCCTGGGACCCCATCCCCGATAACGCCTACGAGGCCGCCCTCAAGGCCGGCGTCCTCGACCGCCACGAGCACCTCGACCCCATCGCCGACTTCCTCCGCGGCATCGAACCGATGCCCGCCGCCTTCGACCAGCGCTACGTCAAGCGCCTCCACGGCACCAACGTGAAGTCCGGCCGCTCCAAGATGGAGCTCGCCGAAGCGATCCGCCAGGACATCCGCGACTTCAAGGCCCGCAACGGCTGCGACCGCCTCGTCATGATCTGGTGCGCCTCCACCGAGGTCTTCATGGAGCCCTCGGCCGAGCACGAAAACCTCGAAAACTTCGAAGCCGCCCTCGAGGCCAGCTCCGACGCCATCGCCCCCTCTATGCTCTACGCCTACGCCGCCCTCATGGAGGGCGTCCCCTTCGCCAACGGCGCCCCCAACCTCACCGTCGATATCCCCGCGCTGGTCAAGCTCGCCAACGACCGCGGCGTCCCCATCGGCGGCAAGGACTTCAAGACCGGCCAGACGCTCGTCAAGACCGTCATCGCGCCCATGCTCAAGGCACGCATGCTCGGCGTCGCCGGCTGGTACTCCACCAACATCCTCGGCAACCGCGACGGCGAAGTCCTCGACGACCCCGAGAGCTTCAAAACCAAGGAGGAATCCAAGCTCGGCGTCCTCGAGTACATCCTCCAGCCCGACCTCTACCCCCAGCTCTACGGCAACATCTACCACAAGGTCCGCATCAACTACTACCCGCCCCGCGGCGATAACAAAGAGGGCTGGGACAACATCGATATCTTCGGGTGGCTCGGCTACCCGATGCAGATCAAGATCGACTTCCTCTGCCGCGACTCCATCCTCGCGGCGCCCCTCGTCCTCGACCTCGCCCTCTTCTTCGACCTCGCCCAGCGCGCCGGCATGAAGGGCATCCAGGAGTGGCTCAGCTTCTACTTCAAGAGCCCCCAGCATGCGCCCACCGTCTACCCGGAGCACGACCTCTTCATCCAGCAGACCAAGCTGAAGAACACGCTCCGCTGGCTCATGGGCGAGGAGCAGATCACCCACCTCGGCATCGAGTACTACGAGGAGGAGTAGCCCTCCCCCGCGCAGCGCAGACGCGGCCCCGGCACACGCCGGGGCCGTTCGCGTCATAATCGAATCGATGCCCCGCTACGCCTCCATCCGCGAGCTCGCCGGCAACACCCCCGTCGTCGAACTCCGCTCCCTCTCGCCCCGCCCGGGCGTCCGCCTCTTCGCCAAGCTCGAAGGCCAGAACCCGACCGGCTCCATCAAGGACCGAATCGTCATCCGCATCCTCGAAGCCGCCCGCGCCAGCGGCGCCCTCGCCCCCGGCCAGCCGATCATCGAAGCCTCGACCGGCAACACCGGCGTCGCCCTCGCCCTCTGGGGCCGGCTCCTCGGCCACCCCGTTGAGGTCTGCGTCCCCGAATCCGTCTACCCCGAAATCGAGCAGCTCCTCGCCGTCTACGGCGCCCGCGTCCGCCGTGTCCCCCGCCAGGCCGGCATCAAATCCGCCCGCGAAGCCGCCCGCACCATCGCCGCCGAGACCGGCGCCCACTACTTCGGCCAGTTCGACAGCGACGAAAACGTCCGCGCCCACGAAGAGTGGACCGCCGGCGAAATCCTCGCCGATATGGCCGCCGTCGGCGGCGTCGATGTCTTCGTCGCCGGCATCGGCACCGGCGGCACCATCACCGGTGTCGGCCGCCGCCTCAAGGAGGCGAACCCCGCCTGTCAGGTCCTCGGCGTCGAACCCCGCCTCGGGGTCCATGTCCAGGGCCTCAAGTCCCTCGACGACGGCTTCATCCCGCCCATCCTCGATGAATCCGTGCTCGATGGCCGCATCCTTGTCGGCAACCGCCACGCCTTCTCCCACGCCCGCCGCGCCATGCTCGCCGAAGGCCTGTTCGGCGGTATCTCCAGCGGTGCCGTCCTCCATGCCGCCATGCGCGCTGCCTCCCGCCTCAGCCGCGGCAACATCCTCGTCATCTTCGCCGACGGCGGCTGGAAATACCTCGGCACCGACCTCTGGGCCGCCGACGGCGAGCCCGCGCCGAACGGCCCCGACGACGACCCCCTCGACGACATCCTCTGGTGGTAGCGCTCAGCCCTCCGCCGGCGCCTTCCGCAGCAGAATCCCCACCCGCGGCACCGGCGGCAGCAGAAACGGCCCGGCGTTCACCAGGTCGATCGCGTCGTACCCCGCCTCGCTGAAGGTCGCCGCCAGCCTGCCCCACCCGCGCAGGTCCACCGCCGGGCATCCGCCGGAGACGAGCTTCGCGTGCAGCCGGTTCAGCAGCGGATTCACCACCGGCGCAATTTCCATGACCAGCGCCCGGCCGCCCGGCGCCAGCACCCGCGCCAGCTCCCGGGCGAAGGCGTGGACCACATCGTCATCGAACCGCCGGATGAAGTAGAAGCTCGAAATGCAGTCGAACGCCGCATCGCCGAACGGCAGCCGCTCCGGCCAGCCGATCACATCCACCGGACCCGGCCCGTGCGCGATATCGAGGCAGACCGGCGGCTCCTCGCAGCCCGCCCGGTCGCCGAGCAGGTGGGCGTAAGCCGCCGTCCCGCAGCCGATATCGAGGTACCGCTTCCCGGGCCCGAGGTCGAGCAGCTCAATCACCCGCCCGGCCCGCGGCGTCAGCAGCGCCTGCCCCGCCTGCGACCCTGCCGCCCGCGCCAGCAGCCGCCAGCGCCCCGTCAGCCAGCGCTCCCGCGCAGCAATCACCGCCCGGCGCCGCCGCATCATAGCCGGTACACCATCCGCGCCCGCCTCCCGGGCGCACTTCGCAAAAAGCTGGCCGCCGCCCGCGCCTGCCCGGCGAGTCCCTCGGCCCCGCCCCGCCGCGCCACCGCCGCCGCGCCGGGGTCCGCCTCCAGCGCGCCCGCCAGCGCCTCGAGCGCTTCGGCAAGGCCCTCGCGGTCCTGCCACGCCAGCTCGAGCTTCTCGCGGTCCTCCGCGTCTTCGGCCACTTCGTCGTAGAACGTTGTCAACGGGCCCATGCGCACCCCGCGGTCCTGCAGCTGCTCGGCGAGCACAATCAGCGGGTGCACCGCCCCGAACCCGCGCATCGCCGCGAACGAGATGAACGCGACGAGCGCGGCCCCCTCGCCCGGCGGTACGAACGGCGCCGGCGCACCCTCCGCTTCGATCGTCAGCCGCATCCGCTCCGAGGGTACGGCCCGGCGGCCCAACGGGCGATGCGTCAACGGCTCCGCTGCCGCTCCCGCGCGGTCAGCTCCCGCTCCGCCTTCGCCGCGATCCGCCCCAGCACCTCCGCCAGCGTCGCTGCGGCTGCCTCGTCCAGCTCGCTCGTGAAGTACTGCCGCACCCCGCGCAGGTGCCGCGGAGCCGCGTCGCGCAGCCGCTCGAAGCCTGCCGGCGTCAGCTCCACCCACCGGCCGCGCCGGTCCGTGTCGTCGAGGCAGCGGTGCACCAGCCCCTCCGCGACCATCCGGTCCACCAGCCGCGTCAGCCCGCTCTTGCTGATCAACACCCGCCGCGCGAGCTCCGTCATCCGCAGCCGGTGGCCTTCCGCCTCTTCGAGCTGGACCAGCACGTCGTACCACGCCAGCGGCAGCCCGCGCTCCCGGCGGAGGTCATCTTCCAGCAGCGTGGTCACCCGGGCGTGCGCCTCGAGGAAGGCCCGCCACGCCCGCATCCGGAGGTCAGCCATCGTTCCCGCGCATCATCGGTTCTGCCGCTAAATGCAGCAACAATTCTGCTCACATCGGCGTCAGCCCTCCCCGCCCTCCGCCGCGGCTGCCCCGCTCCACGCGCGCCGCCGTATCCTCTACCATCCGCCCATGCCGTCACACGCCATCGACTGGTCCGCCTTCGCCGACGAAGCTGTCGACCTCCTCTGCCGCTTCATCCGGGTCGATACCTCCAACCCGCCCGGCAACGAACGGCTCGCCTGCGACTTCCTCGGCGACATCCTCCGCCGCGAAGGCATCCCCTTCGAGCTCTATGACGCCGGCAACGACCGCGTCTCCCTCCGTGCCGTCCTCCCCGGCGACGGCTCGAAGCGGCCCTTCATGCTCCTCAACCACACCGACGTCGTCCCCGTCGAGCGCGAATTCTGGGACGACGACCCCTTCGGCGGCGCCATCCGCGACGGCTACATCTGGGGCCGCGGCGCCCTCGATATGAAGGGCCTCGGCATCGCCCAGCTCATGACCTTCCTCACCCTCCGCCGGCTCGGCCTCCCCCTCGCCCGCGATGTCGTTTTCTTCGCCCAGGCCGACGAAGAAGCCGGCAGCGAGTACGGCATGCGCTTCATCCTGCGCGAACACCCCGAGACGATGGACGCCGAGTACATCATCAACGAAGGCGGCGCCGCCACCACCGAGCTGTTCGGCGTCGAACGGCCCGTCTACAGCATCGCCGTCGCCGAAAAAGGCCCCCTCTGGCTCCGGCTCGTCGCCGAAGGCATGCCCGGCCACGGCTCCGTCCCCCACGACGACAACGCCCTCGACCGCCTCGTCCGCGCCCTCGCCCGCATCCAGCAGTGGGAGCGGCCGCTCACCGTCTCGCCCGTCCTCGAAGAGTACTTCGCCCGCCTTGCCCGGGCCGGCATCTACCGCGGCGACCCCACCCCGCAGGGCCTGGCCGCCCGCGCCGCCGAAGACCCGCGCATCCGCGCCATGCTCACCAACACCATCAGCACCACCACCGCCCGGGCCGGCATCAAGCACAACGTCATCCCCGCCCGCGCCGAGGCCACCCTCGATATCCGCCTCCTTCCCGGCGTCGACCCCGCCGAATTCCAGTCCGAACTCGAACGCGTCATCGACGATCCCCGCGTCCGCATCGAACAGGTCCACGTCCGCTCCTCCGACACCAGCCCGTACGACACCGAGCTCTTCCGCTGTATCGAACAGGTCATCCACGAGTTCACCGAAGACGCCGTCGTCGTCCCCGGCATGACCCTCGGCTTCACCGACAGCGCCGAAACCCGCAACCGCGGCATCATCTCCTACGGCTTCTCCGCCGGCCTCACCACCCCCGAGGTCGCCCGCGGCGTCCACGGCCACAACGAACGGGTCAGCATCGAGGCCTTCACCCTCACCTGCCGCCTCCTCTGGGAGGTCACCCACCGGATGTGCGTCCGCGAACCCGGCGCGTGAGCCGGCCGCTCCCGCCGCCGTCGGCGATCGCCTACCATGCGCGCATGACCGCACCATCCGCAGCGACCTACCCCGGCGGCCTTTCCGAGCTCGATTTCGTCGAGGCGTACGCCCGCTCCGCCCTCAAGAAGCCCGAAGCCGCCGCCGACGCTGCCCTCGCCCGCCTCGTCTTCGCCGAAGCCGGCGACCGCGCCATCCTCGCCGGGCTCATCGCCCAGGAGCTCGCCGAGGCCTGCCGCCGTCTCGTCGCCGTCTACCGCGCCCTCGCCGACCGCACCCACCCCGTCGCCCGCCGCCTCCTCGAACCGCTCCCCGGCGTCCTCGAGTGGAAGCAGTTCGTTCAGGACGTCGCCGTCCTCTCCCCCGAGCAGGTCGTCCGCCACCTCTACCTCGGCGACGACGCCCTCGAATGGGCCCGCCTCCTCCGCAGCCAGGCCGATCTCTCTGACCTCACCGGCCTCGTCGCCGCCGCCGAGGAAGGGAACCCCATGCTCCTCATCCCCGACCTCGCCCGCCGCAAGGTCGCCGAGACCATCTGGCTCGCCGGGGTGAGCGCCTCCGGCGAACCGGTCGCCTCCTCCTTCGGCGCCGACGAGGCCAGCGCCACCACCCTCGCCGACCTCACCGCCGATATCGCCGGCATCGCCCGCGGCTTCCTCCTCTCCTACGTCAACGCCCGCCGCACCGCAGGGAGGCCGCCTTCCTGACCATGAGCGCCTGGCGCCACGGCCCGCGCAACGCCATCACCGACGTCCCCGGCATCCGCGTCGGCCACTATACCGACCGCCGCGCAGCGACCGGCTGCACCGTCATCCTCTGCGCCGGCGCCCACGCAGCTGCCGTCGACGCCCGCGGCGGCGCACCCGGCACCCGCGAGACCGACGTCCTCGGCCTCGCCAACCTCGTCCGCACCTGCCACGCCGTCGTCTTCGCCGGCGGCAGCGCCTTCGGTCTCGCCGCGGCCGAAGGCGTCATGCGCTGGTGCGCCGAGCACGACATCGGCGTCGCCACGACGAAGCGGAAGGTCCCCATCGTCTCCGCCGCCGTCCTTTACGACCTCGCCCTCGGCGACCCGCATGCCTTCCCCGGCCCGCAGGAGGGCTACCTCGCCGCAGTCCGCGCCCGCCGCGGCGCCGTCGCCGAAGGTTCTGTCGGTGCAGGCACCGGCGCCACCGTCGCCAAGCTGCTCGGCCCCGAGCGTGCCCTCAAGGGCGGCGTGGGCACCGCCAGCCTCGTCGGTCCACGCGGCTTCGTCGTCGGCGCGCTCGCCGTCACCAACGCCGTCGGTGCCGTCTTCGACCCCGCCACAGGCGAGTGCGTGGCCGGTCCCCGCGGCGAGGCCCCGGGCGAGTTCCTCTCCGTTCCCGCCGCCCTCGAACGGCGCACCGCCGCCATGGACGCCCTCCTCCAGCAGCCGGGTGCCGCGCCGGCCGTCCCTGCACCGCCGGAGCCCGCCGGCACGCTCGAAAACACCACCCTCATCTGCGTCGCAACCAGCGCCCGCCTCGAACCGCACGAACTCCAGCGCCTCGCCGTCCACGCCCACGACGGCTTCGCCCGCTGCGTCGTCCCCGCCCACACCCGCGGCGACGGCGACATCGCCTTCGCCCTCTCCATGGGCGAAACCCCGGCCGCGCCCGATGACCTCCTGCTCCTCGGCGCGCTCGCTGCCGCCGCCGTCGAGACTGCCGTCCTCCGCAGCGTCCAGCTCGCCCGGGGCCTCAAGGGCGTCCCCGCCGCCGCCGACTGGCGCCCCGGCGCCGACGGCTGAGGCCGCCGTTCACGCCCGGAAGCCCGCCGCGCCCTATCCTTGTCACGTGCCCACCGAAGTCCTCGTCATCCGCCACGCCGAAACGTACGGCAACATCGAAGGCCGCTTCTGCGGCCACTCCGAGACCGACCTCACCCCGCGCGGCATCGCCCAGGCCCGCGCCCTCGGCCTCCGCCTCCGCGGCCAGCAGTTCGATGCCGCCGCCTCCTCCGACCTCTCCCGGGCCATCCTCACCGCCCGCCACGCCCTCGAACACCACCCGGCCCCGCTCGACCCCCTGCCCGACCCGCGCCTCCGCGAGATGCACTACGGCGAATGGGAGGGCCTGCCCGCCAGCGACATCGCCAAAACCCAGGCCGACCTCCTCCGCGAGTTCTTCACCGGCCGGCGCCACGCTGCGCCCGGCGGCGAATCGGTCCAGCAGCTCCGCGAGCGGACCGCAGCCGCCCTCCGCGACCTCGTCGACCGCTACCAGGGCGGGCGGCTCGTCGTCGTCTCCCACGGCAACGCCATCGCCGCGCTCCTCGCCGAGCTGCTCGGCATGCCGCTCGAACGCACCTGGGCATTCGCCGTGGCCAACACCTCGGTCACCCGGCTCACCTTCGGGCGGAGCGGCCGCGTCACGCTGGCCGCCTTCAACGACACCGCCCATCTCGAAGGCGTCGAACTCCCGTAGCGGGCCCGGCCGCGCGTCCCTGCCCGGCCGGCTCAGGCCCCGGCCAGCGCCGGAAGCTCCTGCCGCGGCACCATCCCCTCCAGGATCCGCTCAAGCGCCATCGTGTGGCTGCACACCGACCACTGCGCGAAGAAGTCGCAGTTGCAGTGCCACTTCCCGTCCACCAGCTCCACGAGGTGGTCGCTGTTCTCGCCGTGGAACGCGACCTGCAGGTTCTCCACGTGCATCCGGTGCCGCTCCTGCGCGTAGACCTTCGCCTTCTCGATCTTGCCAATCAGGCTCGAATGCATGTCACCCTCCTTCGAGAAGCACAAACGGCGGCACCTTTCGGCGCCGCCGTTACGGTCGGTGGATGCCCTTCGGTACATCCATACGCCCGCACCCTACGCGTTCCGCGATCCCCCTGTCAACGAATTTTCACACTTCCGCATGTCAGGCCCGTTTCGCCGGCAGACCGTCTGCCAGCCAGTCCTCCGCCCGCATGAAATACGGCTCCCGCCCGTGAATCTCCGGCGGCACGATCACCCCCGCGTCCCGCGTCAGGATGTTCGCCACCACCCGCAGCCCTTCCTGCTTCTTCGGGTTCCACCGGTACGTGTCCACGCTCAGGACGATCGGCACGACCAGCCCCGCCGGCGCATCAAACCAGAGGAAAAACGGGTTCGTCTCCTCGTTCGTCGGCCTCGAGGGGTCGTACTCCGGGTTCTTCTCGGCGAACCGCGTTACCCCCGCGATGTACCCCTTGCCGAACGCCGTGTGGAACCACATCACCTGCGCCGCGCCATACTTCGTCGTCACCTTCTGCTTTGCGACCTCGAACGCCTCCGCTTCGCTCGCGCACGGCAGCTTCCCGTGCATCCGCCACAGGTGGAATTCCCGCGCGAATGCCGTCTTCGAAAGCGGGATGCGGACCGGGTTCCGCTCCGCATACGGCAGCGTCACCGGCATCAGCTTTCCCGGCGAGGTCGGGATCTCTTCGCCGTCGATCGCCAGCTGCGTGCACATCGCTCCTCCAGCCTACTCCGCCAGCCGCCCGTCGTCGCCGTAGGTGAGCACCGCATCCGGCGGGGCCGAAGCCGCTGCCTCGTCTCCCGGCGCAGGCGGCGCTGCACCCGGCGGCACCGCCGCCCGCACCACCCGGCCCTCCGCCCGCCCCTCCGCTGCGAGCTGCGTTCCGAGGTCCACCACCCGCTCCACCGTGAACCGGATGACCGGCGTCCCGCCCCCCAGCGCCAGCGCCCCCGGCCGGATCGCCCGTCGCCCGACGACGGTGTACCCGAGGAACGCCGCAGCGGCCAGCGTCGGCGGCCGGCGGAAGACCTGCCCCGCCGGCCCCTGCGCTTCGACCCTGCCGCCGAGCAGCAGCACCAGCTCCTGCGCCAGCAGCAGCGCCTCGTCCCGGTCGTGCGTAACGAGCACCACCGTCGCCCGCGACGCCGCCAGCATCGCCGGCAGGTCGGCCAGCAGGCTCTCCCGCGACGGCCCGTCCAGCCCGCTGAGCGGCTCGTCGAGCAGCACGAGGTCCGCCTCCAGCGCCAGCGCCCGGGCAAGGTTCACCCGCTGGGCCTCGCCTCCGGAGAGGTGGAGCGCGTCCCGTTCGAGCAGCTGCCCGACCCCGCACAGCTCGGCCGCGCGGGCAATCCGTCGCCGCCGTTCCGCGGCATCTGCCCCGCGCAGCCGCAGCGCAAGGTCGAGGTTCTCCCGCACCGTCCCCCGCAGGAAGACGGCCCGCTGAAAGGCGAACGCCGCCCGCCGCGGCCCGGCCCGCTCCGCCGGCTCGCCGTCGAGCAGCACCTCCCCCCGCGCCGGCCGCTCCAGCCCTGCCGCCAGTCGCAGAAGGGTCGTCTTCCCTGCCCCGTTCGGGCCGAGCACCGCCGTCGTCGCCCGCCGCCCGAGCGCCAGCTCCGGCACCTCGAGCACCGTGCGCCCCTGTTTCCGCGTCTCGACCTCCCGGAAGCGGACTTCCATCAGCGGGCCCGCTGCTGCACGCGCGTGAGTACGAGGTTCACCGCAAACGCCATCGCCAGCAGGATGATCCCCAGCGCGAGCGCCCGCTCGGTGTTCCCCCGGCTCGTCTCGGTCACAATCGCCGTTGTCAGCACCCGGGTCTGCCCCTGCAGATTCCCGCCCACGGCCATCGACGCGCCCACCTCCGACACGACCCCGCCGAACCCGGCCATCACCGCCGCCAGCAGCCCCAGCCGCGCCTCCCGCGCCAGCAGCCAGAGCCGCCGCAGCCGGCCCGCACCCAGCATCTGCAGAAGCTCCGGCAGCTCCGGCGGCAGCGCCTGCACCGCCGCCGTCGTAAACCCGATGACCAGCGGCGTCGCAATCAGGAACTGGGCGATGACCATCGCCTCCTTCGTATAGATCAGCTCCAGCCCGCCCAGCGGCCCCGACCGCACCAGCAGCAGCCACACCACCAGCCCAACCACGACCGGCGGCATGCCCATGCCGGTGTTCACCGCGCCCAGCACCAGCATCCGCCCGGGAAACCGGCTCCGCGCCAGCGCGTACCCGGCCGGCACCCCGGCCAGCATCGCCAGCGCCGTCGCCGCCCCGGAGACGTACACCGTCCGCAGGGCGATCTCCCGCACCTCGCGGTCGCCCGAGACGATCAGCCGCACGGCTTCGGCCAGGCCGGCCCAAAACTCGCCCATGCGCTATCGCCCCAGGTCCTCGACCGATTTGCCGGCATCGGGCACGAACAGCGGCTCCCCGAACCGGTCCTTCCCGAACTCGCCGATGACCCGCTGCGTCTCCGGCGCAACCAGGAACTCGGCCCAGGCCCGCGCCTGCGCAGCGTTCACCCCGCGGTGTTTCCCCGGGTTCACCACGTACACGTGGTAGATGTTCAGCAGCGGCGCCGCTCCCTCGAACACTACCGCCAGCGAAAGCCGGTCCCGCAGCGCCAGGTACGTCGCACGGTCGGTCAGCGTGTAGGCCCTGCGCTGGTCGGCAATGTTCAGCGTCGCCCCCATCCCCTGGCCCGTCTCCTCCCGGCGCGGCACGCCCGCCGGGTCGATCCCCGCCGCCTTCCACAGGGCCAGCTCCGTGGCGTGCGTGCCCGAGTTGTCCCCCCGCGAAACGAACCCGCCGGAAGCCGCGATCCGCCGCATCGCCTCCTCGATGCTGCCCGCCCCGCGGACCCGCGCCGGGTCGTCCTTCGGCCCCACCAGGACGAAGTCGTTGTGCATGACGAGCCGCCCCTCGACCAGGTCGCCCCGCTCCACCAGCTCCTGCTCGGCGGCCGGCGAATGGCTCAGCACCGCATCCGCGTCGCCCTTCCGCGCCATCTCCAGCGCCGCCCCCGAGCCCACTGCGATCACCTTCGCCTGCACCCCGGTCTGCGTCTCGAATAGCGGCACGAGCACGTCCAGCAGCCCGCTGTCCTGCGTGCTCGTCGTGGTCGCCAGGATCATGCTCCCGCCGATCTTCGCCGGCCCCCCGGCGGCCTCCCCGCCGCCCCCGCAGCCCGCCGCGATCAGCGCCAGCGCAAACGCCGCACCCAGCACCCCCCGGGCTGCCAGCCGCGCCCGGCTCCGCCAGCGCACGACGCGACGCGCTCCTTCGTTCGACATGTCCGCTGGAGCATATCGGTCCGCCGGCTGCGGCTCAACCGCCGCTCAGGCCGCGCCCAGCACCCGGTCCAGCCAGCCGATGATGTCCGCCGTCACCTGCTCGCGGTTAATCTCGTTCAGCATCTCATGGCGGCCGCCCGGGTAGAACAGCCGGTCGATCCGCTTCACGCCTGCTTCGCGCCACCGCGCTTCGAGCAGCCGCAACCCTTCCAGGCCCCGGTTGATCGGGTCGGCATCCCCCGCCACCAGCAGCACCGGCAGGTCCGGCCGGATCTGCGCCAGCACCTCCGCCGGCGGCAGTTCGAACACGTTCACCCGTTCCCGCCTGGCCGTCTGCTTCTCGAATCCGCACCACGGGTCCGCGATGTACCGGTCAACCTCGGCCGGGTCGCGGCTCAGCCAGTCGTACGGCGTCCGTGCCGGTTCGAAGGCGGCGTTCGGGTTGAAGACCGGCGGGGCCTCCCCCGGCCGCGGCGGTTCCGTGGCCGAACTCCCCGAGAGCACCAGCGCCGCAATCTCCCGCGAGCCCTCCGGCGCCCACCGCTGCGCAATCCCGACGCCCATGCTGTGTCCGAACAGCACCGCCGGCCGCCCCGGGTGGGCCGCCTTCGCCGCCTCCACCACCTGCCCGACATCCGCGGCCATCGCCGCGAACGCGGCGGCTCCGTCGAGCCCGAAATCTCCCAGCCCGCCGGGGCCCGCCGACCGCCCGTGTCCGCGGTGGTCGATGCCCATGACCGCATACCCTGCCGATGTCAGCGCCGTCGCGAACCGGCGGTAGCGCCCGACGTGCTCCGCAGCCCCGTGCGCAATGACCACCGTCGCCCGCGCCGGTCCGTCAGGTTCCCACCGCGTGCCGACCAGCCGGAAGCCGTCGACCCGCGACCGCAGCTCGAATTCGCGTTCGTTCATGAGCCCTACACCTTAGGCAGCCCGCCGCGGCCCGTCAATGCTCCCGTCAGCCGCCGGACCGCTGCTATGCTTTTCCTGATATGAAAGTCCTCGCCATCGAATCCTCCTGCGACGAGACCGCTGCCGCCGTCGTCGAAGACGGCCGCGTGCCCCTGTCGTCCATCGTCTCTTCCCAAGTCGATCTGCACGCCAAATACGGCGGCGTTGTCCCCGAGGTCGCCAGCCGCCAGCACCTGCTGAAGATCGTCCCCGTCATCCAGGAGGCCCTCGCCGCCGCGAACTGCACCCTCGACGACATCGACGCCGTTGCCGGCACCCGCGGCCCCGGCCTCGCCGGCAGCCTCCTCGTCGGCTACAACGCCGCCCGCGCCATCGCCTTCGGCCGCGGCCTCCCCTTTATCGGGATCAACCACCTCGAAGGCCATATTTACGCCAACTGGCTCGTCGAAGGCCCGGAACCCGAGTTCCCTGCCCTCTGCCTGGTCGTCTCCGGCGGCCACACCGACCTCGTCTTCATGCGCGGCCACGGCCAGTACGAACGGATCGGCGGCACCCGCGACGACGCCGCCGGCGAGGCGTTCGATAAGGCCGGACGTCTTCTCGGGCTGCCCTTCCCCGGCGGCCCCCACATCGCCCGAGCCGCCCTCGAAGGCGGGCCCTCCTCGCTCGAACTCCCCCGCGCCTGGCTGCACGGCACCTTCGACTTTAGCTTCAGCGGCCTCAAGACGGCCGTCCTCCACACCGTCCGCGAAGGCCGCTACCCCGTGCCCGAAATCGCCTGGGAGTTCCAGGAGTCGGTCGTCGATGTCCTCGCCGGCAAGACCGCCCGCCTCGCCCGCGAACTCGGCGCCCGCAACATCCTCGTCGCCGGCGGCGTCGCCGCGAATGCGCGCCTCCGCGAAGAACTCCTCCGCCGCTCGCCGGTCCCGGTGCGTATCCCCCCGCCGAAGTTCTGCACCGACAACGCTGCCATGATCGGCGCGGTCGCCGGCTTCCGCCTCGAACTCGGCGAGCGCACCCCGCCCGACGTCGACATCTTCACGACGAACGACTGGGCCGCCGTCTGACACCCCGCCTCCGGCGCCCGCCTACCGTGTGCAGGCGCCCCGGCCTGAG